>JBLIOL010000093.1:0-16531 GCA_047639615.1 Planctomycetota bacterium
CACCCCCCGCCCTCGCCTCGCCCTCCTTGCGCCCCCCGGCCAGCGGCCGGCTCAGGCGCGCCCAGCCCTCAGCACCGGCGGACCTCCCTCCCACTCCCCAGCAACCCCGACCCTCCCATCGCCAGCAACCGGCCTGCGGCCGGGCGCCGTCGGCTTCGACCTGCCTCTTCCTTTCACACCTCGCCTCCACTCAGGCAGTCTGCTAGTCGTCCTCGTCCTTGTCTTCCCCCGTGTAGCCGTTGGCTTTGAGAGTTCCCTGGATGTCCGCCGGCAACTCGCCCGGCTTCACGGGGTCGGGGGTCTTCTCGCGCCAACTCCCAAGCTCCTGCTCTGCCACGCCAAGCCCGCCCTTGAGCGCCTTGGCATCTGTCTCGTCGAAGTTCGTGCTGGGGGCGCGCTCGCCGGGATCCGCATCCAGATCAAACCACACGTACAGTTCATCGGGCTCACGGTGCACGATCTTGCTGCCATCAGTGCGCAAGGAACGTAGCTGGTTCGGACCCGTGAGCAACTCCGACACCGCACCCACCGGCGCAGGCATCGCAAAGACATTGAAGTAGGGCACCAGGCTGCGCCCCATGCCCGCATCCGCGCCCGGCAAGCGGCACAGCTCCAGGAGCGTCGGTCCCACGTCGAGCAGGCTGACCTGATCCGGCACGGCCACACCCGCCGGTACGCCAGGTCCGGACAGGACGAAGGGCACCATCAGCGCCTCGTCATATAGGGTGCGCCGGTGGCCTTTTTCGCCATGATCGAAGAGCTCCGTGCCGTGGTCCGAAACCAGCACCACGATCGTGTTCTCCAAGCGACCCAAGCGTTCCAGATCGTCCAAGAGCTTGCCCACGAACGCATCCGTCCAGCGAATCTCGCCGTCGTAGAGCCCCACCAACTGCGCTAGGTCCGCCGGGTCCATGCCCGCGTGAATGCGCGGGTCGAAGAAGAACTCGCGGCCGGTCACGAAGCCCTTGTAGTTCGGGTCCGTGAACATCGAGTCGTAGGGCGCCGGCGGCGTGAAGTCGTAGTGCGCGTCCCACAGGTGTACGAAAGCAAAGAATGGCTCACCCTCCGGCACGCTGTCCAGCCAAGCGCTGGCTGCGTGGTGCACGCCCGGATTCGTGACCCCGTGGTGCGAGCGGCGTTGGGCTTCCGCGTCCATGCCCCACTCGGCCACATCGCCTGCACCGTAGTCCTCGGCGTAGTCGACGCAGTAGCGATAGACATCGAAACCCTGCCCTAGGCCGTAGGCCGCGTGCAGATACGGACCAGCGTAGAAGCCGGCCGTTCGATAGCCCGCGGTAGAGAATCGCTCGGCCAAGGTTGTGATCTCCGGCGCGAGCGCCGTAGTCGCCGCGTCGCTGGCTCCATGCACAGAGCTCGGGAGCGAAGTGAAGAGCGAGGCGTGCGCCGGCAAGGTCCAAGGTGCAGTAGACACGGTCTGCGAGAAGCGCACACCGCTGGCCGCCATGCTGTCGATGCTCGGTGTAGTGTTGCGCTCGTAGCCGTAGCAGGAAACGTGGTCAGCGCGCAGCATGTCGATCGAGATCAGCAGCACGCTAGGCGCCGGCGCATCAGGTTCAAAAGCGCAGAAGGCCAAGAGCCCCAGCGCTGCCATGCTCAGTATCACTCGCTTATTCACGGTAGGTTCGCCCGGCCTGGAAGGCCTCAAGACGCGCTTGCATGGCGCGCCGCAGTTCAGGATCCGCGTTGCTCGGCAGCAGGCCCAAGGCCTCCTGCACGCGCACGCGAGCTTCGTCGAAACGTCCGGCCTCTGCCAGTGCGGCCGCGAGCACATCGAGATGATCGGGAATCTGGAAAGCACCGAGCTCGCACAGGGCGCTGGCCAGACGCACGGCCTCGGCCCCATCACGGGCCTCCTCCTGGCGCGACGTGGAGAGCAGCCAGGCCAGAATAAACGTCATCCCGGGGTGCCCCGGAGTGCGCTCCAGACCTGCGCGTAGCACAGCCGCCGCGCCCACATCATCGGCCTGGCCACGGAGCAGTTGCACCAGCAGATTGCGCGCCTGATCCTGCTCCGGGTTCACACTAAGCAACACGCGCAAGTCCTCCATCGCACGCCCAGCGTTCCCCGTCTGTGCACGCGCCACGGCCAGGGCGTAGGCCACCCCGGCGTTGTCCGGTACCAGTTCGGCAGCGCGCCGCAAAGCCACCAGTGCTGGCTCTGAGCGTCCCGCCTGCAGACAAGCTTGACCCAGGCCGTAGTGACTCAGCCAATCGTCGCTGCCCAATAGCGCAGCGCGCTCAAAGAACGGGATGGCCTCCTCCGGCCTCCCCGCTTGGGCGAGCGCCACCGCGAAACTGCGCTGCGCGTAGGGCGTATTGGGCTGTTCGTCCGCCAGCCGCGCCAACTCCAAGAGAGCACCCTCGAAGTCGCCGAGCTCCCGAGCCATGTCGGCCAGTTCGATCTCCGCCTCACGCTGCCCAAGGCTGGCAGCCTCGCGCAGGTGCTCCTGCGCCACCTCGAACTCACCGAGCTTGCGATGGGCGCGCCCGAGATTTAGCTCGAACCACGGACGCAGAGGCTGCGTCTCGTCAAAGCCCGTCCAATGATTGAGCATGCCACTCGACAGTCCACCGATGAGCGCCAAGCCACACAGCCCCGCCGACACCGGCGCCGTACGCCAGCGACCTATCTGCGCAAGTCCCCAGGCCGCCAGCAGCGCCATGCCACCCACCGCCGGCAGGCGGTAGCGTGGCGTATACCAAAAGACCACGCACACGGCGCAAGCAGCCCCGAGCGCCAACATGTCGGGCACATGCCGGCGCGGATCGCGCAGCAATAGCAGCAACAGGCTCATCAGTGCCAAGGGCACCAGCACCGGAACCGGAAGGAAGCCTAGGTGTAAGAACCCACCGAAGGACTGCTCGCGCTCGAGGGTTGAGAGGTAGACGTCCCCGTAGTTGCGCCCGCTCAAGAGGTAGCGCAGCTTGGTAAAGGCCAACCCTAGAGCATCGCCTGGAGCTGATTTCCACCACTCGAGGCCGCGCTCCATGAAGTAGTCGGAGGTGCCGCTCCAGCCGGTGTCGGGTCCCTTCGCCGCGCGCGCCTGCGCCAGGGCATCCAGGTGGTAGAGCTGCTTGTCGGAGCTCACGCCCAGGGGCGAGAAGGTGCCGTTCGCCCCGGTATTGTTGCCGTGATAGAAAGTCACCCCGCCGTGCGCGCTGATCGGAATCCACTCCCCGCAAGCGGTCACGTTGTGCAGCGTCGCCGGCAGCACCAGCAGAGCGCCTGTAGCGGCCAACCACACCCCCAGCTGCCGCGGCCGGGCCATCCAAGCGCACCACAAACCGAGCAATGGAATCGCCGGCAACAAGACGGGCCAAGCCAAGGCCGCCAGCCCCGCGAGCACGCCCACCCCTAGGGCGCGAGCGCGAGTGGGCTGCGCCTGCAACGCACTGCAACGCTCCAGAAGCGCCACCACCACGAAGACCTGCAAGGGCCCCGCTAGCACGCGTCCAACCGCCACGAAGGGGTCGAAGGCCAGCACGAAGAGCCATGTGGCTAGAGCTCCCTCAAGCGCGCCGTAGCGGCGCCATCCGCAGCGACCAATCAAGGCTGCGGAGGCCAACCACAGCAGCCCGTTGAGCAGGTAGACCGCTAACAATCCCCCGCCCATGGCGCGTAGTACGCCGAGCACGTAGGGATACAAGGGCGCGGAGAAGAAGGGCTCGCTGCCCTGCCACTCACCGCCCGCGATACGCCCGGCCCACTCCCAGTAGGCCTCGGCATCCACGATCGGAACGCGGCTCAAGGGATTTCCACCCCAGTGCGCGTAGAGCGCCAGGGCCTGGGCGATCAGCCCATAGACCAAGGCTCCGATCAAGGCCATCCGGCAGCGTGACTCCGTGCGGCTCATGGCTGTTTGATGGGCACCTGATCCACCACCCCCGCGCCCTTTTGGATGCGAACCCGCTGGCCCGCTGCCAGTTTTTCAAAGCTCTCGAGCGAGCCGTCCGGCCAGTAGACGTCCAAGCGCTCAACCGACTGGGCTGCACCCAGGCCGAAGTGAATCAAGTGTGCATCGCTGGAGAGGAAACCCTGCTGGCTGCCCGCGAAGCGCGCGATGCTGCGCTCGCCCACCTGCGCCACGAGCCGCGCGCCGATGGCGCGCCGATTGCCGGCACTACCGACCAGCTGCACCTGCAATACCTGCCCTAGAGCCTCGCCCTGATTGAGCAAGAGACTCGGCGTGCCATCCAAGTGCGTGACCACCAGGTCCAAGTCGCCGTCGCCATCCACATCGCCGCAAGCGACGCCGCGACTAGCCCCGCGCAAAGCCAAGCCCGGCCCACCATCCCCATTGGGAATCTGAAAGCGACCTTGGCCCAGGTTCTCGAAGATCAGGTCCAGCTGCTTGTAGCCAGGCCCCGCCGGCACCGCATCCATCTGCGGAAACACATGCCCGTTAGCCGTGAACAGATCCAAGTCGCCGTCCTGATCGAAGTCATGAAAAGCCGCGCCCCAACCGAGACTCTCGATGGTGGCCTGCATCAGTCGCGCGCGGCGGGTGATGTCCTTGAAGCGTCCCTTGCCGTCGCCGCGGTAGAAGGTGAAGTAGTCCTCGGAGAAGTTCGTCACGAAGAGGTCCGCGATGCCGTCCCCATCGGCATCGCCGACGGCCACGCCCATGCCCGCCTGCGGTCCGCCTTCCATGGAGAGCGCTGCGCCCGCGCGCAGGGCAGTATCTTCGAAGGTGCCGTCGCCCTTGTTGCGCCAGAGTTGATTCGGCTGCGAATCGTTGGCCACGTACACATCCGGCAATCCGTCCATATCCGCGTCGAGCACCACCGCTTGAAAACCAAACAGCGGCGGATCCAGAATACCCGCTCCGGCGGACACATCCTCAAAGGTGCCATCACCGAGGTTGCGGTAGAGGGTGTCGGCCAGGGGCGGTAAGCCGCTCGGTCCGAAATAGACCGTCTGCTCCAGGTAGGTGTTGCGCTTGTGCTCCGCGTCGATCGCGGCGCGATCGAAATCGATGTGATTCACGACCCACAGATCCAAGTCGCCGTCCATGTCATAGTCGAGCGCCACCGCACCGGTGCTCCAAACGCTACCTGCGATGCCCGCCTTGGCCGTGGCGTTCTCGAAGATCCCGCCGCCGAGGTTGCGCCAGTAGGTGTTGGGTCCGTTGGCCGTCACGTAGAGGTCGCACCAGCCGTCGCCATCGAGGTCTTCGGCGCGCACACCGTAGGACCAACCGGTCGAACCGATGCCTGCTGCTAGGGTCACATCCGTAAAGTGGCCGCTGCCGTCGCCCTTCAGCAACCGGTCGCGAGGCGGAGCCTGGGCCGGGTCCAGCTCATGCACGCCGCCGCCCACCAGGTACAGGTCCAAGTGCCCGTCAGCGTTGAAATCGAAGAGCGCGACGCCAGCCCCAAAGGACTCGGACACGTAGTCCTTGTCAGCACCACCGCTGCGATTCTTTACGAACTCGAGGCCCGAGCCAGCGGTCGCGTCCACGAAGTACAGGCTCGCCGGAGGTGCCTCGGACGTGGACCCTGCCTGGGGCTCCGTCTGCTCGCCGCAAGCGGCCAGCAGTACCCACGCCAGGGGCACCCCTGTGCGTCTTGCGGCGCTCATTTCTTGTCGCGGTCCAATACCGCCAAAGATTGCAGAGCGCCCGCATGGCCGGGCACAAGTTCGAGGGTGCGCTGCCAGTGGGCGCGCGCTTCGGGGAATCTGCCCAAGCCATAGCAGACCTGGGCCGCGCCCAAGTGCGCGTCCACCAGAGACTCCTGCAGAACCAGCGCCGAGTCAAAGGCGCGCAGTGCTGCTTGGCTATCACCCAGTTCCAAACGTAGCAGACCGAGCTGGTACTGGGCCTCGGCCGATCCGGGTGCAACCTCCACGGCACGCGTCATGGCCATGCTAGCCAGCTGCTGCTCACCCAAGGCCAGGTGCGCCCAACCGAGCAACGAATGCGCAGCATGTAGGTCCGCCTGCAGGTCCAGAGCATGCCGCGCCCAGCCGGCACTGCGTTCGAATTCGCCAGCCGCATACCAGGCCTGCGCCGCCCCGAGTGCCAAGGTGCTATCCTGCGGTCTCGCGCGCGCCTGATCCGTGGCCGTGCTCGCGGTCCGTTGCACACCGGTCCAGCGCATGAACTCCGCCATGGCCTGCTCGGCGCCGGCTTCGTTGCCGAGTTCGTCGAGCACGCGCGACATGCTGAAGTGCACGGCCGGTCGCGCCGGCGCGCGCTCCAGGCTGCGCACATAAGCGTCACGCGCAGCGGTCAGGTCCCCGCGCTCCTCCGCTAAGCGTCCGAACTGATAGTGCAAGTCGGCGTTGTCCAAACCCAACGCTTGCGCACGCTCGAGATCCGCGGCCGCCGCCTGCAACTCACCCACGTCCAACTCCAAGGAGCCGCGACGCACACTGAGCAATCTGTCCTGTGCCAAGTCCGCCTGGCGGTAGTGCTCCAAGGCCCGACTCGGATCCAGCAGCCCCTCGGCCGCGCGCCCGGCCAGAGCTTGGGCGGGATTCTGTGCACCGCCGGCGGCCAAGTGCTCCTCGATGCGTTCGAGCAGAGGCTCCAAGAGAGTGCGGTCCCCGCGGGCGAGAGCCTGCTCGCTGCCCTCCACCAGGCCCGCCGGCAGCTGCCCAGGCGGCGCCTGAGCAGGCTCGGCCGGCCCACAGGCGGCAAGGAACGCCAATAACAGCGTCCAGAAGGGGGGTCGATCCATGGGAGAGGGCATACGGAGCTCGCGAGCGGCCTGCGGGAGGCCAGCAATCACGTGCGCGCAAGTCTAGCTTCGACAAGGACTTGGAGCCAAGCCAAGCACATGGATGGATTCTGATCTGAATGCCAGACCTGCGACATCGAAGTGATATCATATCACTATCCCGCCAACCGCCGGGCCGCGCGCCCCAGGTAGCCCTATGAGCCAGACCAGCATCACCCCCGAATCCTCCATCAAGTCCAAGTCCGGATGGCCCATGTTGGCCCTCTTCCTGGTCCTAGGCCTGTGCTACGCCACCCTCTTCGTGATGGGCATCAACTTCGCCGAAGGTGGCAACGAGCAGAAGGGCGTCCCCATGCTCCTCAGCGGCTTGTTCCTGAGCGCCGTCAACCTCTTCTGTATGCGCGGCTTCTTCATTGTCGAACCGAATCAAGCGCGCGTAATGCTGCTCTTCGGCCACTACAAGGGCACCGTGCGCGAGGGCGGCTTCTTCTGGACCAACCCCTTCACCAACAAGGCCTGCGTCTCCCTGCGCGCCCACAACCTGGACGGCAGCATGCTCAAGGTGAACGATCTCCTGGGCAACCCGGTCGAGATCTCGGCCGTCGTGGTCTGGCGCGTTGCCGATACAGCCCGCGCGAGCTTCGATGTGGAGGATTACGAGGAGTATGTCAAAGTGCAATCCGAGGCCGCCGTACGGCACTTGGCTACGCGCTATCCCTATGACGACCTGCAGGATGAGGGCGCAGAAATCACCCTGCGCGGCTCCACCGAGGAGATCGCCAAGGAGCTCGAAATCGAGCTCGGTGGGCGCCTCAAGGAAGCCGGTATCGAGGTCATCGAAGCGCGCCTGAACCACTTGGCCTACGCCCAGGAGATCGCCTCGGCCATGCTGCAGCGCCAGCAGGCCAGCGCCATCATCGCCGCCCGCAAGCAGATTGTCGAAGGCGCCGTGGGCATGGTCGAACAGGCCCTCAACAGCCTCTCCGAAAGGCAGGTCGTCGACCTCGACGACGAGCGCAAGGCGACCATGGTCGGGAACCTATTGGTGGTGCTCTGCGGCCAGGAAAACGCGCAGCCGATCCTCAACACGGGCAGCCTCTACAACTAGCCCGCCACCGTGGCTGACGCTCCCCAAGACCCCCCCGGCAAAAAGCCCTCTCGCAAGGGCTTCCTGCTCCGCCTACCCCCTGAGCTCCTAGCCGAGCTCAAGGGCTGGGCGGCCCAGGATCTGCGCAGTCTGAATGGCCAAATTGAATTCCTACTGCGCGACTCGCTACGACGGCGAAAGGGCACAAGGGACCACGAAACAGGGCAAATAAGCGAACCGGACTAGGCGAATCGGGCGCAGCGGGAACCGGCCCGCTGCGCCCTCCTGAATCTAAGTACCTGTGCTAGTTTGTTCTGCCCCGCGTCGCGCACATCCCCGCGCGCATCCTCTCACCCAGCGAACTAGCATGCAGAGCTTCCCCAGCTTCCTGATTCTCGGCTCCGTCCTCTTGTCGGCGCCCACCCTTGCGCAGAGCAGCACGTCACTTCCCACGCGCGCTCCGCACTTCGTCGAGACACCCGGCGAACTCGAGTTCCGCGGCGTCATGATCGCGCGACCCTTGCAGACCGGCGAAGGTGAGACCTACGGCATAAGCGAGACCGAATTGGCCCAACGCGCCGAGCAAGCCCTCGTGCAGCTCGGTGCCTACCAGATCATCAAGCACGTGAGCGACACGGACGAGTACCTCTTCCAGGTCCCCGTGGACCAGGACGAGAACAGCGTCGCCACAGCACTGCTTGCCGCAGGCAACTTTCAGTACGTGGAGCCGGACTGGATGTCCTATCCCATCAGCTGCCCGAACGACACGCAGTTCGGTAGCCAGTGGCACCACGATGCTAACCACTTCGAATCCTGCGACGGTTGGAACACGCACACCGGTGACCCGAGCACCGTGGTCGCCATCTGCGACACGGGACTGCGCACCACCCACGTGGATTTCCAACAGCATCGCCAAGAGGGCTACAACGCGGTGGACATGCTCTGGGAAAACTCGGGCGGCGACATTTCCGACGTCCACGGCCACGGCACCCTGACCTCCGGTTGCGCCGCAGCAAACGGCGACAACGGCATCGGCGTGAGCGGCATGGGCTGGAACCTCGGCCACCGCATCATGAAGGTCTCGAACGACCCTAGCGGAAGCTCCTCCATCTCCACCCTAACCCTCGCCGCACGCACGGCCGTGGACCAGGGCGATCGCGTGGCTAGCGTCAGCTACAGCGGCGTGACCTCAGCCAGCGTCGACACCACCGGTCAATACCTGCGCGCCAACGCTGGCCTCTTAGTCTGGGCCGCAGGCAACGCCGGCACCCAACTCAACGGCAACCGCGACGACGCGGTCATCATTGTGGGCGCCACGACCATCTCGGACAGCCTCTCCGGCTTCTCGAACTTCGGTCCCCTCGTGGACTTGGTGGCCCCCGGCTCCGCCGTCTTCACCACCAGCAGCGGCGGCGACAACAGCTACGCGTCCGTCAGCGGTACGAGCTTCTCCTGCCCCCTAACCGCCGGTCTGTGCGCGCTGATCTTCTCTTCGAACCCCAGCCTGACCCCGGATGAGGTCGAGCAGATCCTGCGCAACTCCTGCGACGATCTTGGCTCCGCCGGCCTGGACGACACGTTCGGCTACGGTCGCATCAACCTGAAGCAGGCCATGGACTTGGCCGCCACGCCCCTGATCATCGGCTTCCCGAACGGGCGCCCCGACCAGATCGACCCCGCCGGCTCCAGCGTGGTTCAGATCACGGCCGCCGACGGCACCGAAACGCTGATGCCCGGTAGTGGCACGTTCTACCTGGACAGCGGAAACGGCTACGAGAGCACCCCCCTGGTGGAGATCGCCGCCGGACTCTTCGAGGCAACTTTTCCGGCCGGCCCCTGCGGCGTCGACCTGGACTACTACTTCAGCTTCACCGCCAGCGTGACGGGTATCATCACCCGCCCCGCAACTGCACCGATGGATGTCTACTCGGCCACCGCTGAGACGCCCATCACGCTCCTGAGTGACGACCTCGAAGCCCCCAGCGGCTGGCAGGGCGGCGTCGCAGGCGACACGGCCACCACCGGTGTTTGGACGCGCGTCGACCCCCTGGGCACGGCCGCCCAACCGGAAGACGATCACTCGAATCCCGGCACCACCGCGTGGGTCACAGGTCAGGGCTCCAACGGCGGATCCCTCGGCGAGAACGACGTGGACGGCGGAGTCACCACTCTGCTATCCCCCGTGTATGACGTCACCGCTCTCGGTGATCCGGTCATCAGCTACTGGCGTTGGTATAGCAACGGATCCGGCGGCGCCCCCGGCGCGGACGTCTTCGAAGTGGACATTTCCAACGATGCCGGCCTGACTTGGTCGAGCGTCGAAGTGGTCGGTCCCACCGGCGCCGGCACCAGCGGCGGTTGGATCTCCCACAGCTTCAACGTGGCCAGCATCGTCGCTCCTACGAATATGATCCAGATGCGCTTCCGCGCCTCGGACCTGGGTACCGGGTCGATCATCGAAGCAGCCATCGACGACCTCAGTATCTCCGAGAACGGCTGCCCCGACTGCTGGAGCTACAGCTACTGCGAAGGCCTAGCGAACTCCACCGGTTTGGTAGCCAGCATCAGCGCTAGCGGCAGCTTGGTGGTGAGCGATAACAGCTTCACCCTCAACGCGGCTGACGTGCCCGCGGGCGAGAACGGCATCTTCTTCTACGGCGGTAGCCAAACCACCCTGCCCTTCGGCAACGGTGTGCGCTGCGTCGGAGGCACGCTCTATCGCCTGCCGGTAGTATCCGCCTCTGGCATGGGCACGGTCAGCTACACGCCGAACCTCGCCAGCCCGCCCCTGGGTGGCCAGATCACGGCCGGCTCCACCTGGAACTTCCAGCTCTGGTACCGCGATCCCTCCGCCGGTGGCGCCAACTACAACGCAACGGAAGGCCTCTCGGTCATCTTTTGCCCGTAGTTGAGTCGTTCCCTTGGTAGATAGGGCTCCGCGCCGCTTGCTCCACGAGCAAGTAGCGCGGAGCCCTCTACAATTCGGAGCCCCGCATCGGACCTCTCACCCAACTTCCCCAAGCATGATGCTCCACCCCAGCAGTCTTCTCCTCGCCGCCGTCCTCCTGACGGCACCGGCCCTCGCACAGAGCGGCGCCACGCCCCCCACGCGCGCCCCCTTGTACGCAGAGATCCCCGGCGAACTGGAGTTCCGCGGCGTGCTGAACGCGCGCCCTCTGCAGCCCGGATCGGGCGAGATCTACGGGATCAGCGAGCTCGAAGTAAGCCAGCGCGCGGCCGCCGCCGTGTTGCAGTTGGGCAGCTACAAGCTGCTGACCTACGTGGCCGCCACGGATGAGTACCTCTTCCAGGTACCCGAAGGCTTGAACGAAAACGAGGTAGCCCAAGCGCTCATGACAGCGGGCAACTTCCAGTACGTGGAGCCCGACTGGCTGTCCTATCCCATCAGCTGCCCGAACGACACCCAGTTCGGCAACCAGTGGCACCACAACGCCAATCACTTCGAATCCTGCGATGGCTGGAACGTGCACACGGGCAACCCGAGCACCGTGGTCGCCATCTGCGACACCGGCCTGCGCGCCTCCCATGTGGATTTCCAGCAGCATCGCCAGGAGGGCTACAACGCAGTGGACCAGCTTTGGGAGAACTCCGGCGGCGACATCACGGACATCAACGGCCACGGCACACAAACTTCCGGATGCGCCGCGGCCAACGGTGACAACGGCATCGGCGTGAGCGGCATGGGCTGGAATCTAGGCCACCGCATCATGAAGGTCTCGAACTCCTCCGGCGGTGGTTCCGCGATCTCGACCCTGACCCACGCCGCACGCACCGCATCCGACGTGGGCGACAAGGTGGCCAGCGTCAGCTACAGCGGCGTAAGCTCCAGCAGCAGCATCAACACCACGGGCCAGTACCTGCGCGCCAACGGTGGCCTCTTGGTCTGGGCCGCGGGCAACGCCAGCAGCCAACTCAACGGCAACCGCGACGACGCGGTCATCGTGGTCGGCGCGACAACCATCGGCGACAACCTCTCGGGCTTTTCCAACTACGGTCACCTTGTGGACCTAGTGGCCCCCGGTACCGACATCTTCACCACCAGCGCTAACGGCAACAACAGCTATGCCACCGTTAGCGGCACGAGCTTTTCCTGCCCCCTGACCGCTGGCCTGTGCGCTCTGATCTTCTCCTTGAACCCCGGCTTGACCCCTGATGAGGTCGAGCAGGTGCTGCGAGATTCCTGCGATGACCTGGGCGCCCCCGGACTGGACGACACCTTCGGCTACGGTCGCATCAACCTGAAGCAGGCCATGGCTCTGGCCCAGACGCCGCTCAACATAGCCTTCCCGAGCGGGCGTCCCGATCAGGTGGACCCGGCCGGTTTGAGCACGATCCAGATCACCGCAGTGGACGGCACGGACACCCTGCTGGCTGGAAGTGGCACCTTCTACCTGGACCGCGGCAACGGCTACGAGAGCAGCCCTCTGGTAGAGATCGCCGCCGGCCTATTCGAGGCGACCTTCCCCGCCGGCCCCTGCGGCGCGGACCTGGATTACTACTTCAGCTTCACCGCCAACCTAGCGGGCATCATGACCGTGCCGGCAACGGCCCCGGTCGATGTCTACTCAGCCACAGCCGAGACCAACATCATCCTGCTGGCAGATGATATGGAAGCTCCCAGCGGATGGGTCGGTGGCGTCGCCGGCGACACGGCCACCACTGGCCTGTGGACCCGCGTGAACCCCATCGGCACCGCCGCCGCGCCGGAGGACGACCACTCAAGCCCCGGCACCCTTGCCTGGGTCACAGGCCAAGGTTCCGTCGGCGGAAACGTCGGCCAGAACGACGTGGATGGCGGCATCACCACCCTGCTCTCGCCGGTCTACGATCTCACCTCCATCAGCGATCCGATCATCAGCTACTGGCGTTGGTACAACAACGGCGCCGGCCCTCATCCGGGCACTGACATCTTCGAGGTGGATATCTCGAACGACGCAGGCCTGACCTGGTCGAGCGTGGAAGTGGTTGGCCCCACGGGCGCCGACACCCGCGGTGGTTGGATCTCGTACAGCTTCAACGTGGCCAGCATCGTCACTCCCACCGACATGATCCAGATGCGCTTCCGCGCCTCTGATCTGGGTACTGGGTCGGCCGTTGAAGCCGGCATCGACGACCTTGCCATCTCGGAGACGGGCTGCCCCGACTGCTGGAGCTACGGCTACTGCCAGGGCCTGGCCAACTCAACGGGCTCCGTCGCCGGCATCAATGCGAGCGGTAGCTTGGTGGTGACGGACAACAACTTCACTCTGAACGCCAACAATGTGCCCGCGGGCCAGAACGGCATCTTCTTCTACGGTGCAGGTCAAACCAGCCTGCCCTTCGGCAACGGCATTCGCTGCGTGGACGGAACGCTCTACCGCTTGCCGGTAGTGACCGCTTCCAACGCAGGCACGGTCAACTACACACCTGACCTTACGAGTCCGCCCCAGGGCGGGCAGATCATTGCCGGCTCCACCTGGAACTTCCAGCTCTGGTACCGCGACCCCGCCGCCGGCGGTGCCAACTACAACGCCACCGAAGGCCTCGCGGTCACCTTCTGCCCGTAGGACTCACCGGGTACAGAAACCACAGGAAGGTGCTGCGCCCGCCACGGGCGCAGCACCTTCCTTACGTCTCAGTCAGCAGTACCTTGCGCCCCACCTTGACGTGAGCCATCCTGCTCAAGTCCGCCCTCCCAGTGCCCCTGCCTACCCCTGCCTACCCCATCAACCCCATGCGTCTCTTCGCACTACTTCTCTGCCTTTCCCCCATGGCGACGGCCGCCGTCCAAGATGAGGCGGCTCCCGAGCGCCCCGGCTTTCTCTCCTATGAGGAAGGCGACCCTGAGTTGGTGCGCGGCTTGCGGCAACACAAGGAGGGCGCGAGCGATGGCTACATCCTGATGGCACCTTTGAACGCCGAGACCACCTACCTGCTCGACCGGGAGGGCGAAGTGGTGCATAGCTGGCCCACGGACTCCTCCCCCGGCGGCGGGACGTATCTCCTCGAGAACGGCAACCTGCTGCGCTGTGGCCGCGAAGACGACAAGCCGGCCTTCCGCGGCGGCGGCATCGGCGGTCGGCTGCAGCTCATCGCTCCCGATGGAACCCTGCTCTGGAACTGGCGCCTGGCGGACGAGAATCAACACCAACACCACGACGTGGAGCCCCTGCCCAATGGCAATGTGCTCTTGATTTCCTGGGAGCGCCTCTCCCAACGGGACGCCATGCTGGCGGGTCGCGATAAGAACCAGGTGGGCAAGGCCGGCCTGTGGCCCGACATGGTGCTCGAGGTCAAGCCCGTACTACCCGACGGTGCAGAGATCGTCTGGGAGTGGCATGTGATGGACCATCTGGTTCAGGATGCCAACGAAGATCGCCTGCACTTCGGCTACCCCGCCGACCATCCCGGTCTGGTGGACATCAACGTGGAGCACCGCGATGCAGCGCCGCTCTCCGCCGCCCAACGGAAGTCCATCGCGGCGCGCAATGAGGGAATGGAAGCACTCGGCTATGTGGGCGGCGACGAAGAGCCCGATGACGAGGACCTCGCCCAGCTCGACAAGTCAGGTGATTGGATGCATACGAACGCCATCGCCTACGACGCGGAGTACGACCTGATCATGCTCTCGAGCCCGGAGCTCAATGAGATCTTCATCATCGATCACTCTACCACCACCGCCGAGGCCGCCACGAATGAAGGCGGCCGCTACGGCCACGGCGGCGATCTGCTCTGGCGCTACGGCAACCCGCGCAACTACGGCGCCGGCACCGACTCCGACAAGCGCCTCTGGTACCAGCACAACCCCAGCTTCCTGCGCGGGCCGGACGGCGACCTGCGCGTGCTCGTCTACAACAACGGATCCGGCCGGCCGGACAAGAGCTACTCCAGCGTCGAAGAGTTGGTGCTGCCCTTCGACCCGGAGAGCGGCTTCCAGCTAACGCAAGGCGCAGCCTATGGACCGAGCCAACCGGCCTGGTCCTACTCCAACCCTGAAGGCTTCTACTCGGCGTTCATCTCCGGTTGCGAACGGCTGCCCGGCGGCAACACCCTGATCTGCTCGGGCGCTGCCGGTCACATCTTCGAGGTCACTCCCGACGGTGAGGTCGTCTGGGACTATTACAACACCCTAGGCGGCGAGATCACTCCGCCGGACCACGCAGGTAAGGCACCGCCTAAGGCGCTCTTCCGTGCGCTTCATTACGGAACACAGCACGCCGGAGTGCGCAAGCTGCTCGGGCGCTAGACGCGCTCTCCTTGCCTCGGATTGGATCTACCCCGGACACATCGAAGCTCGAAGCAGGGGCCGTCCACGCCCTCGCTGGCATCCATGCGAGGATCGGCACGTGTCGACTCCTCTCGATCCTGAAATCTACTCGCTGAGCGTGGCTTGGCCGAGCACCTGATGTCTCGGCAACGGAGTGGGCCTACCTTGCAGCCGACGGCGCCCATGAACGAGGCCTGGCTCAAGGTAGGCAGCCAGCAAGATCGCTGGAAGGACCGCGAACACTTCCTGCGCGCAGCGGCCTGCCCCCATCGCCCAAAGCCCTAGCGATCCATACGCCCAACTGGCCCTAGCTCTGACGCAGTTGCGTCTCGGTCAAGCCGCCGCCGGAATGGAACCCTCGGCAGCCTTAGATCAACTCATTGTGGACGGTGAGTGGCACGCCAATGATCAGACCGCGGGTTCCGGTCGCGGACTGGAACAGCGCACAACACGCGCGCTAGGGCGCTGTCGCAATCGCGCGTGTGGGAGTAGGATCAAGCTTCGCTCTTACTCTCGCTGATAGCCATGCGCACATTCTTGCAACGCAGCCTCGCTCTGGCCCTCGCCCTCTGCTGCTTGCCCGCCTGCGGAGCATTCGATTTTCACGGCCAAGACCTAGCCCTGCGGCATGATGAGTCCGCGGACACAATCGACCTCAAGCTGCACTACAAAAGTGTCTCCGCACCCAAGGTCATCCGTCACAAGACGAATACCGAGACCGGCGAGAAAACAGGGGGCATGGACTACATCTGTGAACTCATCGAGAGCATCGCCGCGGGCAAGCGCTACTTCATGCTCGTCGACAACTTCTTTGCCTTCGACCTGGATAAGTTTGAGAGCGAGTTGAATGACGACCCCTCCCCGGAGACGGACGCCATCCTGGCCATGATCCAGACCATCAGCGTCGAACACGCTACGGTCAGCCTCGACAGCAGAGGACGCATCAGCATCGATCAACACCTGCGCTTGCGTGGTGCCAGCTCGGCCATGGCGCTGCTCAACCGCTCCCTGCATCAGAATCTACTCAAGGACCATGCCTCGGGTTCCTTTGACAAGGGCAGTGCTAGCTTCTTCGACGAGCAGACCCGCGCCGCGTTCGTGGCCGAGGCGCGCGCGGGGCGTGCCTGGATAAGCTGGACCGGATCCGACCTGGTCTTGGACCTACCCATGACCCCCCAATCCGGCGCTCGTATGTTGGTCGAGGTGGTGCGTGAGCAAGCCAAGGTCACCGAGCCTCACATGCAGGACTACCTAGCGCAGTTCTTTGGCCTCATGGGTAGCGTGGAGCTCAAAGACAATCGTCTGCGGATGGTCACCAAAGCGGGGGAGGGCGGCGATCTTACGCTCGAACTCGAAGAGGACCCGCGCGAGTACAACCAGACCCTACTGGAGGCCCTACGTGCCCGCGACTTCACCTTCAGCGATCAGTAGGCGCGTAAGGGTGTGCAGCCTGCGTCTGCTCTGCGCCGCGT
>JBLIOL010000094.1:0-16236 GCA_047639615.1 Planctomycetota bacterium
CGTGGTCCCATCGCCTCGGTGCGTCTTCGCCGTTCATGATCAGGCATCTCGAGGCCATCTGCGATCGCCGTCGCGACTGCGCCAACATCATGTGGATTGACCAGCAGCGCATCGGACATCTCGTGCGCCGCGCCCGCAAACTCACTCAGCACCAGCACGCCTGGTTTGGCCTCGTTGCAGACTGTCTTGCATGCGATGTATTCCTTGGCCACCAGGTTCATTCCGTCGACCAGCGGCGTGACCAAGCAAATGTCTGCGAGCGCGTAGAGAGCGGCGAGTTCGGTTTGCGGGAAACTCTGATGCAAGAATTGAAGGGGCACATAGCCAATGGCGCCGAACTCGCCATTGATGGCGCCGACTTCACGTTGCACCTCTTCGGTCAGCTCATCGTATTCGCTGATGCCCTGTCGCGAAGGCACCGCAATCAGCACAAATAGCACCCGCTTGCGCCATTCTCGATGGTCGAGCAAGAAGTGGCGAATGGCTGCGAGTTTCTGCGGGATGCCCTTGGTGTAGTCAAGGCGTTCGACCCCGAGCACGAGTCGCCGTGATCCTAGCTGGCTCTGGTGGTCTGCCAGGGATTGCGTGAATTGGGGAGATGCCAGGGCCGCCGCGAAGCCCGCGTGGTCATGGCCAATTGGGTGCACACCGAGTTGCGCGATGTGATCAAGTTGGCGCGCCGAGTTGACCTCGGACTCGGCGCCGAGAACTCTCAGCAGGGTCGAGCGAAAGTGCCGCAGGTAGCCATACGTGTGGAAGCCAATCAGGTCGGCACCAAGCAGGCCAGTCAGCAAGGCTTCGCGTTCCGGCAGGATGCGAAACAGGTCGCTGCTCGGGAATGGCGTGTGCAAGAAGAAGCCAATGCGAAGGTCGAGTCCCGCGTCGCGCAAGATGCGCGGCAACAGGAACAGGTGGAAGTCATGGATCCAGACGGTGTCACCCGGCTTGGCGTGAAGCAGCACCACTTCGGCGAAGCGCTTGTTGACGGCTTCGTAGTTTTGAAACCAATCCGGGCTGAGGGCGACGCGATTGGTCATCGAGTGCAGCAGCGGCCACAGCGTCGCGTTGGAGTAACCCTCGTAGTAGGTGTCGAGTTCTTGCTCGGTCAGAAAGACGGGGGCGACATTCAGTTCGCCAAGGCGCTCGCGCATTTTGTCGCAATCCTCGTGCTGCTCGATGGGGGCGCCGGACCAGCCGACCCACAGCGCGTCAATGCCGGCGCCGACCAACCCCGAAGCGAGTCCTCCCTGCGTGCGAGTCGGATTGCCGTCTTCGTTGATGCGTACCGGCAGGCGATTCGAAACGAGGATTGTATTGGCCATACACACCATCGGCGGATAGGAGTTTCACGGGGTGCGAGCCCTTGACCCTAACACGGTCAACGGGAGTGTGACTACTCGGTCCGCTGTGCCGCTTGGCCGCAAGGCGACATTCTTGGCTCATGAACGTTCGGGTGCCCCGAGGTGGGCCGCGTTGCGCGCTAGGGGAGGCGAGCTAGTCATGGCTCTGCACAGGCTCGACCTGACGCTGCTCAGAAAGGCGAGTGCGCGCGGCTTCAGCTCAGGCCCCGAAGTCGAAGGCCAGCTCGGGACGTGGATAGGCTGGCGAGAGCGTTGGCGGATCGGCCCGTAGGTGGAGGTACCTGAGGATGCGGCGTATGACCGGTAGGCCCTCGATCAAGGAGATCAGCTCGCGCCGGTCTCCACAGCTTGCGCAGCGCAGGACTTCGATGGAGAACACGATGGTGAAGGCAAGGTGACACGGTTTGAACTTTTTGCCGATGGCGTCGCGGGCCTAGACCCCCTCGTCTGGGAGCTGATTCGTGTCGCGGCGTGATTCGTGCGCTCGTTCGCCGGTATCTAGCCTGGTCGCGCCTATTCCGCGCGATAGATCGTGCGACCTTCCTTGATCGTCTCGAGTACCTGAATCTCTCCGATCGCATGGTGTTCGACGGTGAGAGGGTTCTCCGACACAATCACCAAGTCCGCCAGCTTGCCCACTTCGAGGGAGCCCTTGTTGTCTTCCTCAAAGTGCAGGTAGGCACCCCAGATGGTGATGCCCTTGAGCGCTTCCAGGGGTGTGATGCGCTCGTCAGGTCCCATCACCTTGCCGGAGCGAGAGGTGCGGTTGACCGTCGCCGACATCACACGCAATAGGTTCGGCCGCGCGACAGGAGCATCGGTATGGCTCGTCACGAGCATGCCCCGGTCTAGCGCGGAGCGCATGGGGGAAATCTGCTGGGCGAGCTCAGGGCCGATGATCTTGTCGTACCAATCCCCCCAATAAAACGTGTGCATCGGAAAGAGCGAAGGGACGATCGAAAGCTCAGCGAGACTGTCGAGTTGGTCCTGCCGCACAAACTGGCCATGAATCAGAACATGCCGGCGGTCCATGGGCTCATGCAACCCTTCGGCCGACTCCACGGCAGCAATGAACTGATCGATGGCCGCATCGCCATTGGCGTGCACCAAGACTTGCCAGTTTTGCTGGTAGGCTTCCTCGATGAAGTCGACCACCACCTGGTCATCGGGAACAGCCGGATACCCCAGGTAACCTGCTTCCTGCCCATGGGGAGGCAAGAGATACGGAACTGTCCGCCAAGCCGTCCGCCCCTGGGGCGATCCATCGAGGGTTAGCTTGAGGCCGGCGACGCGATAGCGATTGCGATACTCCCTTCCATACCACTCGGAATCTAGGGGCTCTCGCTCCGTGTACTCCACGTAGGAAACAACATCGATATCGAAGCCCTGCTTCTGAGCATAGTTGGCCAGGATATCGTGATTGGAGGCGAGCGCTCGTCCCTCCTGGGCGGTGGTATAGCCGAAGCTCTTGGCCAAATCCTCGCCGCGTTTCAGGTAGTAAAACTGGTCGGCCTCGGACTTCGGCGCGAGCAACTTCATGGTGTGCGGGATGCTCGCCAACTCCTCCAGGACGCCGTTGGGCTCGCGACTGCCTTCACGCCGCCGAATCACGCCACCGACCGGATCCTCCGAATCTGCGCTATATCCGATCTCTCGCAGCCCAACGCTATTGACCACAGTGAAGTGGCCCGAGATGTGAACAGCCATGACCGGAAACTCGGTCGAAACCCGATCGAGCTCATCCCTTGTGGGATGCCGACCCTCGGCGAGTACGGCGTCGTCATAGCCCATGCCAAAAATCCAGCCCGTGCGGGCCACATCCGGCCCCTCGGCAAAGACTCGGAGTGCGGCTATCAGCTGCTCAATATCCCCTACGGTCCCATCGGGCATGGCCAGCAGATTGGCGCCGATGGCCTGGGCGCCAAAGCCGGCGAAGTGGCAGTGCCCATCCACGAAGCCGGGGAGCAGGGTCCGCCCCTTCAAGTCCACGTGGGTGGTACCTTCCCCCACGAGTGCGAAGACCTCTGCGCGATCGCCAACGGACACTATCCGCCCCGCACGCACAGCAAGCGCCTCAGCCAAGGGCTGACTGTCATTCACCGTTACGATTGTCCCGCCGTGGTAGACCGTATCCGCCCACTGGACGTCAGGCGACTGCGAGCAAGCCAGCACCAGGAGCAGCCCAGCGCTAGTCGCAATCGAACCAGAGAGACGCGTCACGCGAAGATTGTTCATCCAGCCATTATAGCTTTGGAACAAGGCCCACCCAAGGATTGGCAGCCTCCGTGAGTCCGGCAGGTCAGGCAGGCCTAGGGGCGCTTCGAAACGCTAACCCGACTGCGGTGGCCACTGGTTGAGACCGAGCGTACGCCGAAGAAGTAGCTACGCGGATAGGAGTTTCAAGGGGTGCGAGTCCTGGACCCTAACCCGGTCAATGGGAGTGTGCCTACTCGGCCCGCTGTGCCACTTGGCCGCAAGGCGACCTTCTGGGCTCATGACCGTTCCCGGTGCCCGAGGAGGGCCGCTTTGCGCGCTAGGGGAGGCGGGCTAGCCATGGCTCTGCACAGGCTCGACCTGACGCTGCTCAGGAAGGCGAGTGCGCGCGGCTTCAGGCCCCGAAGCCCAATGCCAGCTCGGGAGGTGGATAGGCTGGCGAGAGCGGTGGGGGATCGGCCCGTAGGCCCAGATGGCGAAGGATGCGGCGTATGACCGGCGGGCCCTCGATCAGGGAGATCAGCTCGCGCCGGCCTCCGCAGCTTGCGCAGCGCAGGACGTCGATGGAAAACACCCGGCGCATCAACTGCGACCAGCTGTAGGGATTCGGGCTGGGTGATTGAGGCGCAGCTGGGTTGCGAGCGGCGAGCCGGCATTGCTCCAGGAACTCGGTCTGATCTGCGAGCGAGGGTGGGCCGTGCTCGAGGGTGGGCTGTGCTCAAGGGCGTGGCAAGCGCTGATGATGTCGGTGCCGAGGGTGGCGCTCAGGGCAGGTGCGCTGGAGCTTCCATGGCTCTCATGCAGAGTACCTCTCGGCTCACTTGGGCTGAGGGCCGGCCCATCGGTCAAGGCCGGTGGGGAAGGGATGAGCATGTCCCGCCAGGTTGAGGAATGGAGAAGGCTGCTCAGTAGTTCAAACTGCGTGGGCAGCTGGCCGTCGCCCGCAGGCCCTGGGCGGTGGGTATTGCTTGCTGAAGGCTCTTCACTTCAGAGAAACTCCTCCACAGCCAGGCCTCCCCCTGGAACGCGAACGTGCCACGCCGGCGATTGGCCGACGGGGCACGTGTGCATGCCGGCACTAGGCCGCTGCTCGCTTCAGGGTTGGGCCTCTATTGGAAGAGGATCGAGACTGCGTCGGTGAAGTTGGACGTAGGCCCCTGACCTTGGATGAAGTCCCGGTGCCAGCATTGGAAGTTCCAGGTGTCGCCTGCTGCGATGGCCACAATTGGTGAGACCGGAATATTTTGGGTATCGACCACGATGCTGAACTCACCAAGGCTGTTGACTTGACCGATCTGGGTGTTGAAGCGTGCGATGCTACCGACCACACACAGGTCACCCTGGCTGCCGCCGGGATTGGTGATCAGCCCCTGGGTCAAGCTGCCCAGGAAGTAGGCGAATTCGTTCGGGGGCAATTGGGTGCCGGTCAGCGTCAGGTCCATGTCGCTGGCAACGTCGCTCCCCGTACCGACGATAATGCCGGGCTGCCCCGTCGTATTGTTGGTGGCGGGGCTGCAGTAGTTGATGCCCAATCCTGTGGTGGTGGGTTCGCCCTTGGCGATCTTTAGGTTATCCCAGAAGTAGTGGCTGCCGGACCCTCCAGAGGAGAAGCGGATTTCGTCCCAGCGCAGGTCAGGAATCAGAAAGTCCAGATCCGCCGGGGTGCTGGGGTAGTCGCTGGCCGGGTCCAACCAGAAGCGCAGGCGTTCGTCGCCGGCTTGGTGATCGATGCGTACGACGATGTGGGCGTCCTGAGTGTCGTCGCTGCCGGCGACGGTTGTGATCACATTATTGGCCGGGTCGGAATACACGCCCCAGCCATTACTAGCCCAGGGGGATCCGATGAAGATCTGCTCGGCACCACCCGCCTGCAACAACGCCATTCCACCGCGGTGCGTGCCGAACTGCTGGTAGGCCACGGTCGTGAACGAGAACCAGATCACAGCGCCGTCCTTGCCGAAGGAACCCGCTTCGACCACATCCGGGTGGTTGTTATTCGGCTGCCGGCCGGCCGTACCCCATTCCTGAGCTTGTCCGATGTAGTTACCGACGTTGTCCGCGGACGCGAAGACCGGGTTGACCGTCTGGTCGAAGATCACGATCTCGTTGCCGAGGGTGACGACATCCCAGGGATTCAACCAGCCGGAACCGCCCGCCTGATTGATCAGTAGCCCGGGGTGGGGGTAGTCAAATGAATCCGATGCGATGGGCTGGACCTGGGTGAAGGCCGTATTGGCAAGCGCGCAGAGGACGGCGGACCTGAACAGATGCTTCTTCATGGTTGGATGGGTTGGATGGGGTGCTTGGGAGCGGTAGTGAGGCGCCCGCTGGTTCGCAAAGCCTGTGGGAGTGCCGGACGATGGCGGCCTCGAGGGTCGGGCGTGGTCAAGCTGTGAGCTTGAGAGCGCTCGCACGTGCCCAAACCATAGCCCAAGGATCCTTAGCTTGCCGGAGCCCAAAGTGACTCAGAGGGGGAGTCGCCGAGCTGAATGATTAACCCCGCATTAGCCACCGCCGCGTTTGAGGCCCAGGTCCCTGAAAGCGCTCCTTCCTTGGCTCATTGGCTGGGTAGAGAAAGAAGCAAGAAGTTCTCCAGACGAGACCGCCGGCCACCCATCCATGTCCCTGAACGCTGGCCTTGGTGGCGGAATTGGGTACAGAAAGGGCTACACTTCTTCGGAGGCCCCATGCGAATACTCATTGTCGAAGACTACGAGCCATTGCGGCTTGCGCTGTCCAAAGCTCTGCGCGAGTCAGGTCACACAGTTGATGGTGCGACCGATGGACCCAGCGGGTGTCAACAAGGACTCAGCAATCGCTACGACGTCATCATTCTAGACTTGATGCTGCCGGGGATGGACGGTCTTGACGTGTTGCGGCGGCTGCGCGGGGCCGATGTGGCCAGTCATGTGTTGGTACTGACCGCACGCGACGAAGTGAAGGATCGCGTCGAGGGTCTCGACGCTGGCGCGGATGACTACTTGGCCAAGCCGTTCTCCATGGAGGAGGTGCAGGCGCGCGTGCGCGCCCTGGTGCGGCGGCACTACAGCGTCAAGGATCCAATTCTTAGTATCGCCAGCGTGGAGATAGATACGGTCGCACGGCAAGTGAAGGTCGCCGGGGTGGAGGTCGCGTTAACCGCGCGCGAGTACGCGCTGTTGGAGTACCTCGCTCATAGAGTTGGCCAGGTGGTCTCACGGGAAGAAATTTGGAAGCACTTTTACGAGGGGCGCTCCAGCGCATCGAGCAACGTAATTGATGTTTACGTGTCTTACCTACGGGCCAAGTTGGAGGGTCCGGGGCGACCGAAGATTCTGCATACCAGGCGCGGCCAGGGATACGTGCTTGGGGAACAGTCGTGAAATCAATTCGTTCGCGACTGACCGCCTGGACCTTGGTCGTGGTCTCCCTGTTTCTGGCGGTCGATGGGGTGATCCTCTATTGGATGGTGCGCGGCAAGTTAGTTGAAGAGCGCGATCAAAACTTGGTGGTGCTGGCCCACTCCGCAGGCTCGGTCGTCCATCACGAGTTGCGCGGAGTCAGAGAGGTGGCCGGCCGCGGAGAACCTCGCTATGCATTGGAAGGCGTGGCCTTCAGCCCTTGGGGTCCGGGCCAGGATCCGAATCAGGGTTCCAAGGTCAAGCCGCAACTCATGTGGGATCGACTCCAGCTGATCCGCGATGACGCTTTGGTTGTGCGCACGTACGGAGTCGATGGAGGGCTTGAGGATGCGGGTTGGTTGCTGCATATGTTGGGCAGGCGGACAGTGATTGGAGCCTGGATCGGGCCCGACGAGGAGGCCAATGCCAAGCAGTTGGCAACGCTCGTGCGCCTCTCCATCGCAGGTGACGTCGACGTGGCAGTGGTTGGCAGCGAAGTCCTCTATCGCGGCGATCTAGAGTCTTGGCAGCTCCTCGACCTGCTGCGTCAGGCTCGGGAGCAGATCCCCGCGCATATCCCGGTCACTACCGCCGACACTTGGCGCAGCTTCCTGGACAATCCTGAACTACTGCCCGCCGTGGATCTTGTCTACGCCAACTACTATCCGTACTGGGAGGGTGTTCCCATCGAGGACGCTGTGCAGACTCTGGCCGGGTGGCACGATGAGCTCCTGACGTACGCCCAGGGCAAACCCGTGATGGTGTCCGAGGCGGGTTGGCCTTCAGCGGGTGATAGCATCGGCAAAGCGCAAGCAACCGAGGAGAACGCGGCGCGCTTCTTTCTTGAGTTCGTGTCCTGGGCAGTGGCAAACGACGTGCGCTACACCTACTTTACTGCCCTGGATGAAGCCTGGAAAGCAGCCTATGAGGGGCCGCAGGGAGCCCATTGGGGATATCGCGACACTGATGGTCGACTCAAGCCGGGTATGCAAGCTGTCTTTGACGGACTGCGCGTTGACGCCGGCGAACCCTCGCTTGAGCTGACGCATATCCCCGACGCGAATGGCGACGAAGAGCTACGTGGTCTTGTCTCGGGAGTCGGGACGCTGCTGCACCACGTGGCGATCCTGATTGAAGTGAATGGGGTCTGGTACACCAAGCCTTCCTACGCATCTCCGGTGTCGGCGATCGCTGCAAACGGTGTGTTCCATGCCGACATAACCACCGGGCCGGGCGATGAGGAAGCAACAGCCTTCGCTGCCTTCCTCTTCCCGCAGAGTTTCCTTCCGCCCCCCGCCGACGGGATCAGCCCTATCCCCGCCGTTTACTATGAGATGGCCTTGGAACACTTGCAGGTACAGCGATGAAGAAACTCGTCCTGTTCGGCCTGCTGATCCTACTGCTGTCCAGCGGTTGGTGGAACTTCGCCAGCCAGGTGTCCGCTGAGTCCACCAGCGAACCCCAGAGCACCCTCGATCTCCTGCCCGAGCTCGTTGGCGCCTTGCCCGCGGAAGCCGAAGAGGATCACCTCTTCCAGTGCTGGCTGGGTGAAGGCATTACCCTCGCTCGCTCAGCGAGCCTGGCGGGCAAGTCCCTAGCTCGCTTCGATGCGGCGGTGGGCGAGCCGCGCTTTGCGAACATCATCCTGCCCAACGGAGAATCGGCGCGTGCCGTCAGCGTGCGTTTCCTGCCCCCCTCCGCGCCTGAAAGCGACCCCGGCCGCCCGACGATTGCGGGGGCCAACGCTCCGCCTGGCATCACGGCTGGGATGCATCCGGTGGAGGTCGTCGTCGCCCGCAAGCATGACGACCTGGCGGGTCTCCTCGCTCAGTTTCGTTGGCTCTTAGTGGGCTCTTGGCTGGCCACCAGCTTGTTTTCTGCGTTAGCCCTTTCCTGGGCCGTACGGCGTGGACTAGCGCCCCTAGACCAGCTTGGAAATCAGATTCAGGCTAAGGACGAAACCCATTTAGCGACCCCCTTCGCACTGCCTGGGGCACCCCAGGAATTGGCCCCTGTGGTGAACCGCCTGAACGGATTTGTGGAGCGCCTCGCTAATGTTATCGAGCGTGAGCACACATTTGCCGCCCACGCTGCCCACGAGCTGCGCACGCCATTGGCGGGCCTGCGCTCGACGCTGGAGGTGTCGCTCTCCAGGCCTCGCGAACCCAGCGAGTACGAGGAGTGCGAACGCGCATCCCTAGGCATGACTGTCCAACTGGAACGCCTGGTGGAGCGTCTCATGGAACTCGCCCGCACCGCCTCTCCCAATGCCATTATCCGGCCCGAGCCCATCCAGCTTCTGCCCTTGATCCAGGAGTGTTGGCTGCCCTTCAGCGATGCTGCTGCCGAACGCGGGGTGCGACTGGAGACGGATGTTCCCGCTAGCTTTGGACTGATAGCGGACCGGCAGTTGCTGCGACGCTTGCTGCTCAACCTGCTTGAAAACGCAAGCAACTATACGGATGCTGACGAGTGCATTCGTTTGGTCGTTCGCTCGTCCCCGGGGCAGGTCGAGCTGCAATGCGCCAACCCCTGCGCAGGCATCAGTCCCGAGGTCGCCGGGCATGCCATGGACGCGTTCTGGCGCTCGGACTCCGCGCGCACTGCCACCGGAAAACACTCCGGACTGGGGCTTGCCCTGTGTCGCCAGATTGCAGAACTGCTGAATGGTGAGATTCAAATCAGTGCCAGTGACGGTCGCTTCATGGCGTTGGTCAAGCTGAACAGTGGGTCTCTCACCGAGCTTTCATTAGATTCGGATTAGAGCGTCGCGACCCGGGCCAAATCGCCGCAGAGCCGCCTGCAAAGTCGCTATGGTCGAGCCTCCATCGGCTTGCAAACTGCTTGTCGCATGGGAAGCACAAGCCCATGCAACAACGCTCAATGTCGACCGTACGGATCTCGCTCATTGTCGCCCTTGGCGGATTCCTCCTGGGGTTTGACAGCGCCGTGATTTCTGGTGTGGTTGGACCGGTTCAAACCGCCTTCGACTTGAGCGATGGAGAGTTAGGTTGGACAGTCAGCTGCCTGATCCTGGGCGCGATGTTCGGCAATATGGCTGCCGGTCCCTTAGCAGACCGCTTCGGCCGCCGAACCGTTCTGCGCTATACGGCCGCGCTATTCACCATCTCGGCCCTGGGCTCTGCCCTCGCCACGGGCTACACCATGCTGGTTATCGCCCGCATCCTGGGTGGGCTGGCTGTTGGAGGCGCAATCCTGATCGCGCCGATCTACATCGCGGAAATCGCTCCGCCTGAGCGTCGAGGCCGGTTGGTGTCGTTCAACCAATTGAACATTGTGGTCGGGATCTCGGCGGCCTTCTTCACCAACTACTTCATCAACCAGAGCATGCCCGGTGCTGCCAGCTGGCGCTGGATGCTGGGCGTAGAGAGTGTGCCGGCGCTCCTGTATTTGGTTTGCCTCTTTAGAGTCCCATGCAGCCCACGTTGGTTGGCGCGCCAGGGTCGTCTGGCGGAGGCGAAGCAGGTCTTCACCGAGTTGGGAGGGAGCGAGTATGCCACCGAGTCCATTCAATCCGTAACGCAAGAGCAGTTGCGCGAAGTAGGGATTCAGCGTGCCAAGCCCCGGGAGCTGTTCAGCCGGCGCATGCGTTGGATCATGACGATCGCGCTCTCGCTTGCTTTCTTTCAACAGATCACGGGTATCAACGCGATCTTCTACTACGCACCCACGATATTCGAGAAGGCCGGTGCTGGAGCCGAGTCCGCTTTGGAGCAGGCGATTCTGATTGGGCTCGTGAACCTAGGCTTCACCTTGGTAGCCATGTGGCTGATCGACCGCTTGGGTCGCAAGCCGTTGCTCCTGCTGGGGAGCGCGGGCATGGCGATCGCCTTATTTATCAACGCGGCTGCTTTTAGCAACGCAAGCTACGTGCTGGACGAGCCGGTACTGGCCGAACTGGAGCGGACCTGCTCAGTGGAACAGCACGCTTGCTTGAGCGGCCTCAAGGATCAGAGCTTCGACGATGAAGCCGAGTTTCGCAGGGCGCTACGGGCTCAAGCGTCTGCTGCGGCTGACATACAAGGCTTAGGAGCCATGGAGCATGAGTTGGTTAAGGCTGGTCTTCACATCGATGGACGCCGAGTCCTGATGGCGATCATGCTCTACATCGCTTCCTTTGCAATCTCATTGGGGCCGGTCATGTGGGCCATGCTCTCTGAGATTTTCCCCGCGCGTGTGCGTGGCCTAGGTATTTCAGCGGCGGGCGTCTTCAACTCGGCGGTGGCCTTCCTCGTCACCCAGTTGTTCCCTTGGGAGCTCTCCAACCTCGGACCAGCCTTGACCTTCCTGATCTATGGGGTCTTTGCCGCCCTAGCGTTCCTATTCACATTGGTTCTGATTCCTGAAACCAAGGGGCGCTCTCTGGAAGAGATCGAAACCCTGCTGGTGCGGGTCTAGTCCCCCCCCTCGATAATGATATCTCTAAGTCTAGCGCTGCTGCTCTTGCCGGTCTTCCAAGAGCAAGGCCATCCACATCCCTCCGAGGCGAGCTCTCCGCGGGTCGCGCCCATTCACGTGCCGGCTAGCACAAGCGTGGCCGCCAGCGGGGACTCGATCGTGCTCGAGGGCGGTCGGTCCGTGCGCACGGGGGAGGGCAGCGGCTGGCTTGAGTATGCCGTGCCGATTCAGGTATCCGGGCGCTACCGCTGCGACCTGCACGTGCGTTCCCTGGGGGGGCAATCCTCCACGCTTTGGATCGAAGATTACGTGGAGAACCCCGATGGCCGGACCTACGACATTACTGCTCCTATGCTGCTGGAAGCCAAGGCCAATGAGCGAGTGCTCACGCGTTACGGCTCGCCCCTAGCGATTGGGGAGCACCGCATGCGGATTCATTATGCGGGGGGCAGAGTAGAACTCGAGGCTCTGGAGCTGACTCTGATCAGCCGCCATCAGCTCACCCCCGCTTCCCTCGTGCAAGGCACCGAGGGGCAAAGCTGGAGCCTCGTTTGGTCCGATGAATTTGATGGCGAAGGCTTGCCTGACCCAACGCGCTGGACAGCGGACGTGGGGAACTGGGGCTGGGGCAACCGTGAGCCGCAGTATTACACCGTCGGGCGCACCGAAAACGCTCGACAAGAGAACGGCTGTCTGGTGATCGAGTCCAGGCGTGACGACATGGGGTATCCCTGGACGTCTGCACGCCTCACGACTCGTGGGAAGTTGAGCTTCTTGTATGGGCGCTTCGAGATCCGCGCTCAGGTTCCAACCATGGATGGCACCTGGGCCGCCGGATGGCTATTGGGTGACGCTTACCGCGATGAACTGTCTTGGCCTTATTGCGGGGAGGTGGACGTCCTTGAGGGGGTTGGGCGCGAGATCGATGACACTTCGGGGGACGGTCTAAACCACGCTTCCTGCCATACCAGGGCCTACTACTTCAAACAGGGGAACCACATTTCCAGCACGCGCAAAGTCGCTGGCATGGGATCGGGGTTCCACACCTACGCCATGGAGTGGAGCCCGACCAGTATCGAGATCTTCGTGGATGGTGTGCACTACTACACCTACGACAAGCGTGCGGACGCTCTGGAGTGGCCCTTCGACAAGCCCCATAATCTTGTTCTAAATCTAGCGATGGGCGGTGGAATGGGCGGGGCGATCGATCCGCAAGTCACATCCCAGAAATTTCTCGTTGACTACGTTCGTGTCTACGGAAAACAATAGAGGAAGAGATCACTCTCGGTCCATCAGTGGAGAAGTCATCGGCAACGGCGCCGAGGCCTCTTACCGCATTGGTAACCACGATCAACTAGCTCCTTTTTTAGTCTCCGTGGTTTCCGCGTCGGACCTCTGGATGTTCCTGTCCAGCAGCGGGGGGCTGGCAGCGGGTCGCCGGGATGCACGCGGCAGCCTGTTCCCCTACACCACCGATGACAAGCTCCACGATGCGGTAGGCATCAGCGGGCCGCTTACCGTAATCCACGCTCAAGTCAACGAAGTCCAAGAGTTGTGGGAGCCCTTTGCAACCCATCGGCAGGAACGCTTCGAGCTTGAGCGCAGTCTGTCGAAGAGTGTTCAGAGTGATCAGGTATTGCTGGAGGAACGCAACCACAGCCTTGGTCTTGTCTTTCGCTACCGCTGGCAGGCCTCCGATCGCTTCGGCTGGGTACGCCAGGTTGAGCTCTCCAATGAGGGGCCCAATCAAGTCCAGGTTAGCGTCCTCGATGGCTGCGTTAATCTGATGCCCGCGCACGCGGAGCCCGCCATGCAGAACGGCTTCAGCACCTTATTGGATGCCTACCGACAGGCGGAGGTTGTCGGGGATCACGGGCTAGCTTTGGTGCGTCTGAGTTCGATTCCTCTGGATCGACCTGAGCCCTGCGAAGCACTGCGTGCCACGAGTGCGTTCAGCTTGGGGCTGGGCGCATCACCGCGACTACTCAGCACCCGTCAAGTGAGTGCTTACCGCGCTGGTCACTCCGTAGAACCCGAGACTGCTGTACGCGGCGAACGAGCTGCCTATCTGGTCCAGGGCGACTTTGTGCTGGATGGCGGAACGTCTAGGGAGTGGTTACAGGCCTTCGATGTTGAACGCGATGCGGCCCAGGTCGTTGAGTTGCTCGAAGCTCTGGAGGACCCAATCGCCCTCAAACGTGATGTGCTCGCGGACTTGCAGGCGGGTCGCCGGGAACTGCGCGGGTTGGTAGCCAGCGCCGACGGTTTACAACTCACGGGCAGCCCCCTAGAGGACGCTCGTCACTTTGCTAACACCCTGTGCAACATCATGCGCGGCGGTGTTTTCCCTACGGGCTACAGCATCACTCGTGCGCAGTTCATAGCTCACCTGGAAGCCCTCGCGCCCGCACTGGTGGAGAGCTTCAACGTTTCTCTGGCGGCACTTCCCGAGCGCTTCGAACGGCACGCTCTGCTCGAATATCTTCGGAACGTCGCGGACCCGGATCTCCTGCGCCTCGGGCGTGAATACCTGCCCCTGACCTTCAGTCGCAGGCACGGAGATCCTAGCCGGCCTTGGAATCGCTTTAGCGTCCCCGGACGCGACGAGACGGGGGACTGGCGCCTTGGCTACGAGGGCAATTGGCGCGACATCTTTCAGAACTGGGAAGCCCTCTGCGTTTCCTTCCCCGGCTATGCGGAGGCGGCCATCACGCGCTTCCTGAATGCCTCCACCGCCGATGGCTACAACCCCTATCGGGTCTCGCTGGTGGGGGTCGAGTGGGAGCTGCACGATCCAGGTGATCCGTGGTCGTTCATCGGCTATTGGGGCGACCATCAGGTGGTCTACCTTGCACGTTTGGTGGAGCTAGCGGAGCGCTATGAGCCAGGGGTCCTAAGGGCACGCTTGAACGCACGGGAATACGTCTACGTGGACGTGCCATATCGCATCCACGGCATCGATCGAATTATGGAGGACCCCAAGTCCACGATCGACTTCGACGCGGAGCGCGCGGCCATACTGAGCAAAGCGAGTGAGACTCTAGGGGCCGAAGGCAACCTGGTGCGTGATCTGCGCGGGGAGCTTGTGCGCGTTAGTTTGGCCGAGAAGCTACTGACGCCGCTCTTGGTCAAGCTGACCAACCTGGTGCCCGGTGGTGGGATTTGGATGAACACCCAGCGTCCGGAGTGGAACGACGCCAACAATGCTCTGGTGGGCTTTGGGTTGTCAGTGGTCACCAGTGCGCATCTGCATCGTGCTCTCGCGCTCTGGGGTGATCTGTTCGAGCAGGCTACAGCGCCCCTGGAATTGTCTGCGGGTCTCGGGCAGTTACTCTCGGATCTGCGCGAGCTTCTGCAGGAGGGGCCTCCGGCTCAGCTGGATTCAGTAGCGCGCGGCCGGATGGTGCTGGCACTTGGGCAGGCGGGAACGCAACACCGCGCTGCGGTCTACTCCGGCGCCGCCTGGGAAGGCACGCGTCACGTTGAGCTGAGCGAAGTCCAGGAGCTACTGGAAGCGGCGCGCCGCTGGACTCACCAGACCTTGCTTGATAATCACCGCGAGGATGGGCTCTACCATACCTACAACCTCATGCGGCGCGGGTCAGCTGGAGCCTTGGGTATCGAGCGCCTCGACCTCATGCTGGAAGGCCAGGTAGCCATGCTGTCCTCCGGGCTCTTGGACGGAGCGCAGGCTCTGGACCTGCTCAAGGCACTGCGCGCTAGTAGCCTGTACCGGGCGAATCAGGAGAGCTACCTGCTCTACCCGGATCGCGAGCTGCCGACCCTGCTCGAGAAGGGTCGGATCCCGGCCGAGCAAGTCGCGGGCATCCCGGTTTTCGCGCGTCTGGTGGATGCTGGGGCGAGCAGCATCCTGCGCAAGGACTTGCGTGGTTGCGTGCGCTTCGCTCCGAGCCTGAACAATGCCCGGGCTCTGAAAGAGGCCATGCTTGAACTGGCGAGCACGCCCTTTGGCCCCCTTAATGCCGGCGAGCGCGATGAGCTATTGCAGGTCTACGAGCAGGTCTTCGCGCACCGAGCCTTTACTGGACGGTCCCTGGCATTCTTCAAGTATGAAGGCCTGGGGTGCATTTACTGGCACATGGTCTCGAAGCTACTGCTCGCCACCCAGGAGTTGACCTTCGACGCGGAGTACGCAGATCGCAGCGCCCTTGTGGTTGCTTACGGCGAGTTGCGCCGGGGACTAGGTACCCATAAGCACCCGGCGCAATACGGGGCCTTCCCGACGGATCCCTACTCGCACACACCGGGAGATGGCGGCGCCCGTCAGCCCGGACTTACCGGCCAGGTCAAGGAGGACTTCCTGTCCCGCCTGGGTGAATTAGGCCTCTGGGTCTCGGATGGTCGCCTAGGTTTTCGAGCTGAACTCTTGTGCGGGAATGAAGGCCTTAGGGAGGCGCAAACCTGGCCCTACGTGGATGGGGCGGGATGCGAGCAGATACTCGAACTCGAGTCCGGCAGCTTCGGCATGACCTATTGTCAGGTGCCGATCGTGGTGCGGCGGGGCGCTCAGGATGAGGTTCAGGTTTATTGGACTACGGGTGGGCAGCGCACCTTTGCCGAAGCGCGCATGGATGTGGACACCAGCCGCGCCCTATTTTGCCGTGACGGCAGCATCGCGCGCATTGAGGTGCGACTGAACTGAATGGCCCGGAGGGGCCGGTTGGCGCGAGCTTTTGGGGTTCGTCGGGCATGCAGCCCGCGGGCAGCCTTAGATGCCCCGGCCAATCTCATCTGGCTCTAACGGACTGTTTTATTAGAGGAGCATGAGTTAGGCGGCCTGGAGGCAGATAGGCCATGGGGTCCAATATGGGATCCGTCTCGACTTCGATTTCCCCCCCGAC
>JBLIOL010000095.1:0-16153 GCA_047639615.1 Planctomycetota bacterium
CTCCTCATTGACCTTCTTCGCGTCGAAGCCCGCGAGCTCCACATACTCCAGCATCCACGTAACACTCGGGCCATCGCCCTTGCGTGCTTCGGCGGAAAACTTGCGCCAGTACTTGCGCGCAGGGTGTTTGGCTTCGAGCTTGGTTCGAACCTTGATCGAATCAGCCTTCTCGACCGCCTTGACATGCTTGGCCAAGGCCTTGTCGAACTCGGCACGCACACGCGCGCCGTCCACGGCGAATAGCACTGTTGTGCTGACGGCCATGGCGGAAGAAAACTCCACGGGGACGGTGGTAGCGGGGGGCGTGACGAGATGCGACGGTTGGGCCGGAAGTCCCATCGAAAGCGATAGGACTAGGGCACCTTGCAGGCAGGGGATTGAAAGCATGAGGGTTCTCCTGCACGCCAGAGTACCCGCACTTGGGCCCCTCGCTACGTTCACAGCTTGTCTAGACCCGCCAATGGAGTTCAAGACGGGTAAGCTAGCCCCCCATGCAGCTTTGGAATCTTCTGGAGCAGGCCCGTCGGGAGCATTCCGGGCGTCCTGCCATGCTCTGGAATGGCGCCCAGCTGTCTTGGAGTGAGGTCTTTGAGCGCTGCCGCGCCTTGGCCACCGGCTTGGCAGCCAGGGATGTGAGCGATGGCGATCGAATACTGCTTCAGCGAACCAACGAGCCGCTATACCTAGAAATGACCTTCGCCGCGGCCGCCTTGGGCGCCGTGCTGGTCCCCGCCAGCCCAAGGCTCGCTCGGGCGGAGCTCGCCGATCTGATCGCACGCTGCAGTCCGCGCCTGCACATCACCCCGGAATCCGACGCGGACAGCTGGCTCGACGACGCCCCGAATCCGCAATGGTCGCCCCTGCCCGCGGAGCCCGAGCGACTCGCGCAGCTCTACTTCACCAGCGGAACCACAGGCGAGCCCAAGGGGGTCATGCTCACCCACGGCAACCTCGTACAACATGCCCGGGCCGCCCAGTCCGAATTTGACCTGGCCCCCACCGACGTCTGGGGTCACATCGCTCCGCTCTTTCATCTAGCCGATGCCTGGGCCGTGGGTGCGATCACCGCCGCCGGAGGTTGCCACTGCTACCTGCCGCAGTTCGAAGCCCAAGCCGCGGTCGAACTCCTACGCGCACAGCGCGTGACCCTGACCAACCTCGTGCCCACCCACCTGGGCCGCATGCTCGCGAGCCTGCCAGACGACGCGACTCCCATGCCGCACCTGCGTCTACTACTCTCCGGTGGCGCCCCGGCTGCACCGAGTCTGGTGCGCGACGTACTCGCACGCCTGTGTCCCGAGTACGTGCAGACCTACGGCATGACCGAGACCAGCCCCTTCCTCACGCTCAGTCTGCTGGAGCCCCACCACCGCCAGCAGAATTCCGCCGCCCAGCTCGACGTACGCTGCTCCACGGGCAGGCCCTACGCCGGCGTCGATCTGCAAGTGGTCGACGAGCACGGCGCCGAGGTCCCCCGGGACCGCAAGACCGTCGGCGAAATCCGCGTACGCGGCGCGAGCATCAGCCCCGGCTACTGGAACAACCCCGCCGCCACCGAGTCCGCCTTCCGCCATGGCTGGTTGCACACCGGCGACCTGGCCACCCGCGACGCCGAAGGCTACGTGCGCATTGTCGACCGCCTCAAGGACATGGTGCTGACCGGCGGCGAGAACGTCTACACCATCGAAGTCGAGCGCGCCCTATACGAGCACCCCGCCGTGCTGGAAGCCGCCGCCTATGGCATCCCCAGCCGGGACTGGGGCGAGGAGCTACGCGCCGCTGTGGTGCTGCGGGAAGGCGCCAAGGCGAGCCCCGAAGACCTGCACCTCCACCTGCGCGAGTGGCTCAGCTCGCACAAGATCCCGAAGCAGATCGAGCTCACCGAAGAGCTACCCAAGACCGCCTCCGGCAAGATTCGCAAAGCCGCCCTGCGCAACGCCGCCGAGCAGCACTAGCCCATGCCCTTCGCCCGCACTATCTACAGCCTCGGTCGCTACACCGGCCTGCGCGCAGTCCTGAACAAGCAGCGCGCGAAGGACCTCGCGCTCCCTGACAACGCGCAGCCCTGGTGCGGCCGCACTCTCACGGTCCCTGGCTTCGCCCCCATGGGCATCGAGCTCCACCCGCGCCGTAGTCCACTCGGCCAGACATCCACGCGCCGATTCTTCATGCTCTCGGCCCGCATGACTCAGCCCAAGATCGCGGCCTGGCGCTACGCGTACCTACTGCGCACGAGCCACTTCGGCTGCGGTCACATGGAGCTCGCCTGCTACGAGGAGCACGGCCTGTGGGCCGTGCACGGTATCCGCAACATGGCCGCGGATACGGCCCAAGCACTGCGCTGGACGCGCACAGCCGAGGCCCTGCGCACGAACGCCGGCCCCACGGACGTCGCCTTCCTGCGTTGCCTGATCGAGGCCTTGCAAGCGACTGGGCTACCGGCACGCCTGCTGCCCGCACTGGAATGCGTCCAGCTCTCGGTGAACCCGGAGTTGCTGCCAGCGTCCCACAGGCCAAAACGTATGCAAGCCCTCGTACGTCGGTACGAGGGCTTGCATGAGGAGCTAGCTAACTAGCCCAGTTGGAAGCGGGGCAGCCTAGCGCTTCCAGTTCTGGATGGACTCTTCGAGGAAGGTGCGCAATTCGCTGACCTTGACCTTCTCCTGCTCCATGGAATCACGGTGGCGCACGGTTACCACGTCATCGCTGAGGGTGTCCCCATCGACGGTGATGCAGAAGGGCGTGCCTATCTCGTCCTGACGGCGGTAGCGGCGGCCGATAGCGCCCTTCTGGTCGTAGAAGGTGCTGAAGTGCGCGCGGCGCAGGGTCTTAGCGATCTCCTGTGCCTTCTCGGGCATGCCCTCCTTCTTGACCAGCGGAAAGACCGCCACCGTGACCGGAGCGATCTCCGGGTGGAAGTGCAACACCGTGCGCTCGTCCTTCTCCAACTGCTCGACCTCGAAGGCGTCGATCAGGAAGGTCAGCGCCATGCGGTTGATGCCGCCGGCGGGCTCGATCACGAAGGGCGTGTACTTCTCCTTGGTCTGCGGATCGAAGTACAAGAGGTCCGTGCCCGATGCCTCGGAGTGACGCTTGAGGTCAAAGTCCGTGCGGTTCGCGACGCCCTCGAGCTCGCCCCAACCGAAGGGGTACTCATACTCGATGTCCGTGGTGGCCGCGGCGTAGTGCGCCAGCTCCTTGGGATCGTGCACGCGCAGGCGCAGCTTGTCGGGATTGACACCCAACTCCTTGTACCAGTTGAAGCGCGTCTCAACCCAGTGATCAAACCACTGGGGAGCCTCATCCGGCGGGCAGAAGAACTCCATCTCCGCCTGCTCGAACTCGCGCGTACGGAACACGAAGTTGCCGGGCGTGATCTCGTTACGGAAGGACTTGCCGATCTGCGCCACACCGAAGGGCGGCTTGGTGCGCGCGGAGTCGAGCACGTTCTTGAAGTTCAGGAAGATGCCCTGGGCCGTCTCGGGCCGCAGGTAGGCCACCGATGCGGAACCCTCGAGCGGGCCAACATGGGTCTTGAACATCATGTTGAATTCGCGCGGCTCGGTGAGCTCACCGTCGCACTCGCCAGGCTTCTTGCTGGGCTTGTTGGGACAACTTGCGTCCTCCAGCTTGTCCGCGCGGAAGCGGCCCTTGCACAGCTTGCAATCCACCATCGGATCGGAAAAGCCGCCCACGTGCCCCGAGGTCTCCCAGACCTTGGGGTTCTGAATAATGGCGCTATCCAGCCCGACCACATCCTCGCGCTCGGTGACCATGCGGTCCCACCAGGCGTTCTTGACCCGGCGCAGGAGCTCAACCCCCAGGGGCCCATAGTCGTAGGTATTGCCGATCCCCCCGTAAATTTCGGAGGCCTGGAACACGAACCCCCTGCGTTTGCACAGGGAGACGATGGTGTCCATCAGGCTGGGAGCTTGCTTGGCCATGGCTGGTGATCAGGTTCTAGGTGGGTTTAACGCCGAATGCGGGCGGAGAGTGTAGCGGCCTGTGACACCCCCGACGAGGCCTGACCCGCGGAGCCGCAAGCATGTAGCTGGCAGAGACTGGGCTTCCAGGTCTCGAAGCCGGCCCCAAGGTGACTAGAATACAAGCGTCATGGCCCCCACCACAGCCCGCCCGCTGCGAGACTGGACCGCTCCCTTGGCCTCCCAGGCCCGACAGGGAGAGATCCACGCCCGCCTCGCCGATCTCGAGATCCAAGTTCTGGAGGGCGGACGCGTATCCGCCGAGGACGCCACCTTCCTCCACGAGGAAGCCGATCTAGGCACCCTCGGCCGCATGGCCGACAGCGTCCGGGCTGCCAAGCACCCCGAACCGATCGTCACCTACATCGTCGATCGCAACCTGAACCCCACCAACGTCTGCATCACGGACTGCGGTTTCTGCGCGTTCTATCGCTCGCCTGGAGACGTGGAAGCCTACGTGCTCTCGCGCGAGGAGATCTACGCCAAGGTCGATGCCACCGTGAAGCTCGGCGGGCAACAACTATTGATGCAGGGCGGCCACCACCCGCAGTTGCTCTCCGCCTGGTGGGGCGAGCTGATCAGCGACATCACCAGCCGCTTCGACATCAACTGCCACGCGCTCTCCGCCCCCGAGCTGGACCACTTCAGCATGATGGAGAAGCGTCCGGTGGAAGAGGTCATTCGCGACCTGAAGGACAGCGGCCTAGGCAGCGTCCCCGGCGCCGGCGCCGAGATCCTGACCGAGCGCGTGCGCAAGATCATCGCACCCAAGAAGACCACCACCGAGCGCTGGCTCGACGTGCACCGGAAGGTTCACGAAGCCGGCCTGCGCAGCTCCGCCACCATGATGTTTGGCAACGTGGAGAACACCGCCGATCGCATCGAACACCTGATGCGCCTGCGCGATCTGCAAGACGAGACCGGCGGCTTCACCGCTTTCGCCTGCTGGAATACGCAACCGGACGGCGTACCCGAGGAGCACCTCTACCCCGAGCGCACCACCCCCGCCGAGTACGTGCGGGTGCTGGCCCTCTCGCGCGTGGTGCTCGACAACTTCGAGAACATCCAGACCAGCTACGTGACCCAGGGCATGAAGATGGGCCAGATCAGTCTGCGCTACGGAGCCAACGACTTCGGCGGAACCATGCTGGAAGAGAACGTGGTCAGCGCCGCCGGATGCTTCAACCTGTCTTCGATCCAGACCATCGAGCACCTGATCAGCGTGGCCGGTTTCGTGCCCCGCCAACGCAACTCCTGGTACGGCATCGTCGACGAACGCCACGACGGCCCGGTCTCCCCCGCCAATCGCGAGGAGGCAGCCGTATGAGCTCCCCCGCCGATCTGAAGCTGATTCGCGCCCGAGCCAAGGCCGCAGGCCTGGCCGATGTGGCCGAAAAGGTCCTGGCCGCCGAGCGCTTGGACTTTGGCGACGCCCAGGCCCTCTACGCCACCCCGGACCTGCACACGGTAGGCATGCTGGCCAACCACTCGCGTGAACGCCGTCATGGCGACCTGGCGTACTTCAACGTCAACCAGCACATCAACTACACCAACGTCTGCAACAAGCTCTGCCGCTTCTGCGCCTTCCAGCGCTTGCCCGGCCAAGAGGGTGCCTACGTCATGACGCCCGAGCAGGTGGTGCAGAAGATCGAGGCCTGCCTTGACCAGCCCGTGACCGAGGTGCACATGGTCGGCGGCGTCTACCCGCGCCTACCCTACGAGTACTACCTCGACATGCTGCGGGCCGTGAAGCAAGCCCGCCCCTCGATCCACATCAAGGGCTTCACCATGATCGAGCTGATGCAGATCGCGCGCCGCGCGAAGAAGCCGCTCGAGGAAGTCTTGCCGGAGTTGATCGAAGCCGGCCTGGGCTCCTGCCCCGGCGGCGGCGCCGAGATCTTCGCCGACCGCGTGCACAAGCTCGGCTACGACCAAAAGAACACCGGCCCCCAGTGGGTCGAGACCGCCAAGCTCGTGCACAAGGCCGGCCTGCGCAGCAACTGCACCATGCTGCACCATCACATCGAAACGGTGGACGAGCGCATCGACCACCTGATCAAGCTACGCGAACTGCAGGACGAGACCGGCGGACTGCAATGCTACATCCCGCTCTCCTTCCACCCGGAGAACACCGAGTGGGCACACCTCCCCGGACCGAGCGGACTGGAAGAGCTGCGCGAGATCGCCATGGGCCGCCTGCTGCTCGACAACGTCGATCACATCAAGGCCTACTGGATCATGCTCACCATCCCCGTCGCTCAACTGGCCCTCTCCTGGGGCGCGGACGATGTGGACGGCACGGTGGTCGAGGAAAAGATCTACCACGAGGCCGGCGCCACCACCCCGCAAGAGGTGCAGCGCACCGAGCTCGTGCAGTGGATCAGGGACGCCGGCCGCATCCCCGTGGAACGCGACACGCTCTACCAGGTGCTCTGGTCCGGCAACGAAGAGCTAGCCCCGGTCGGTGCCGCCGCACCGGTTTTGGCCTAAGAGCTCCCGCCCTAGGCCGCTACTCCAGGGTCTCGTAGGTCGAGGGATCCGCGTAGAGGAAGGCCAGACCTGCCCTGCGTACCACGCGCCCTTCGACGCGAATGGGCTCGGCCACCACGTCCAAGATCTGCTGCCCCACGGCGCTGCCATCGGCGCCCACGAGCAGGTAGTAGCTGGCCGTGCCCTCAGCATCGCGCACCAGCAGCACCGGCGGAACACCGCCACTGATGCAGCGCACGGCGCAGGCCCGGTGGGGCTTCAAGTTGCCCGGCTTCATGACGCCAAGGAAACACTTGCTGTCCACGATCTCGCCCGTGAGCACCCGCATGCCAAGCTCTTGCTCCAAGGCCGGCTCGGCCTCGGCCAACCCAAGGTCCTCAAGGCTGCCATCCGCTACCTCGATCATGGTCTGGTCATCCCGGTAGATCAGGGAGCCGGAAAGGCGCACCCGATGACCGCCGAGCTCAAGCACCTCTTGAGACGCGCCATGCTTGCCAAAGGCCACCAGCAAGTAGCTCGAGGCGCCAGCAGAGGATTCACCCGGCCGCGCCACGCGCAGCACGGGAACCGCACCTTCAGCGAGCACACCTTCGAAGCTGCGCTCCACGCCAAACTCGAAGACAGCGCTGGAGAACTCCCCCATGCTGCGCACGAGGAGCGCGCCCAAACCCAAGCCGCACAGCAGCAGGACGAGTACCACCCGGCGCGTAAAGCGCGCGAGCTTGGGCCCCTGCTCTGGCATGTAGCCCACGTAGAACTCAGAGCTCATCGGCCAGCCTCCTCGGCCTGGGTGCAATCGCTAGCGCACATGGCAGGAGCCACTTCGGTACCCGCCGGCAAAGGCCGCGCATCCACCAACACCCGCCCGCCATCCACGCGCACCCGGAAGGTCGGCACCTTCTCCGTGAAGGGCGCCGGCGAGCGCCCAGTGTGCGGTTCGTACTGGTAACCGTGCCACGGACAGGTGATGCAACCATCGATCACACGCCCCTCACCCAAAGGTCCGTTCTGATGTTGGCAGACACTCGACACCGCCGAGAGCTTGTCCCCATAGCGATAGATCGCCACCCGCTCGCCAGCCAGGGTCACGACCCGCGCACGATTCATGGGGATATCCCCCACCTCGCACACATCCGTCCACTCCACCTCCGGCGCGGCCAGCCCACGATCCTTCGTGCGCTCACGGAAACCCGTAAACAGGTGCAGCCCCACCACCCAAGCCGCGCCGAGCACGACCGCCGCACTCCAGAGCAAGCTCGTCTCCGCCTGCAGGATCCCCAGCGACACGTGCATGACGAGCAACCCATAGGCCACGTACACCAGCATGTGAAGCGCCTTCCAAACCGGTGCCGTTAGGTTCGCCAGCCAGAAGTCATGGCTGGTGGCCGCCATCAGAAACAGGATCCCAAGGGCGAAGGCGCCAAGGGGCTGAAAGGGAAACTGCGCCACGCTATCGAAGCGCGTATTGCCAGCGAACAGACTGACGAGCGGATTGATATCGCCGAGGGCATGGAACTGCACCAAGGAGAATCCACCGTGCAGAAGCCCTACACCAAAGGTAGCCACACCCAGGTGCCGGCGGTTGTATAGCAGCGGTAGGAAGCGGCTATCCAAGCGGCACAAGGGTCCGATCGACAGCACGATGTGCAGCAGGAGGAAGGCGCAGGATCCCAGTCCCCGGATCAGCAGGGTCTCGGCCGTAGCATCCGGATGCAGGGCCAACCCCAACCCGATGAAGAGCAGCAGATAGACCACGACCCCTCCGAGCATGACTCGGTCGTAGGCCTTCTTCTGTGGGTTCCAGCCCACGGTTTGGTAATTGACGCCCATGCTCAGTCCCCTAATCCCTCGAGGCTCGCACGCTGAACGACCTCAGCGTGAGCCAAACTGTAGAGCACCAAACTTCCACCGCTGGCCTCGGCCGGCAAGCGGTAGCGCATCGTGCCTGTGCCAAAGAAACTCCCCAGCAGATGGGCGCGCTTATCCAAGGCATCCGACTCTGCAGACACGGGACTCCAATAAAGCAGCACGTCGGGCAATGCCAAGCCCTCTGTGCTCAGCAGTCCCAACTCTCGCTCCTCTCCGTCCGCCGCAGGCCACAGCCACGAGCGCAGGCTCGCGCTATTCCAGCGCGAACTGATGTCCAAGCCCTGCCCAGCCGGCGCTGCCAGGCTTGAGTCTGCAGTCGACTGCGTCCCGGTCGGATAGCTGGGTCTCGAGCTCAGTGCCAGCCCTATCCCTACCGGCAAGAGCAAGGCCAACCCCAGCAGCATGCCCTGGTGACGTTTCCGCAGGCGGCTGTTCATAGCTTGGCTCCGTCGCGATGCGGACCGCGTTCCACCGGCGCTTGCCCAGCGCCTCGGCGCCAGCGCAGCAGGAGCAACGGCCAAAAAGCCACACACCCCGGCAGGATCAGCGCTCGAAAGCCCCAGCCCGCTCCCTTCGCAACCGGGTCGATGCGCTCGACGCCGGAGCGCAAGAACGCCACAGCAAAAAACACCCCCAGGGCAAGGTACACGCCCAACGCAAGCAGCAGTGCTTCAACTATTTGAACGGTCAGCATCAGACACCCGCGAAACGAATACCGGTCAACTCAGCCACATCTTTTCTCCAGGAGGTGAGGTCTTCCACCCGGAAGCCACTCAGGTGCTCGTGCCCACAGGCGCGCGCCAGGACCTTCATGAGCTCCACCGTAGCACCCAAGTAGTTGTTCAGACGCTGGGCGGACTGCTCGATCTTGAAGCGCCGGCGCAAGTCCTCCTTCTGGGTAGCGATGCCTACGGGACAGTTGTTCGTGTTGCATGCTCGCATGCCCAAGCACCCGATGGCTTGCAGAGCGGAATTGGCGATCGCCACCCCATCGGCGCCAAGGGCCAGGGCCTTGACGAAGTCCGCCTCGGTGCGCAAACCGCCCGTGGCAATCAGCGTCACATGCCCCATGCCACGTTTATCCAGGTGCCGACGAGCCCGACCGATGGCGGCGATCACCGGCACGGAGATATGGTTGCGTAGCACGTTCGGCGCAGCTCCCGTTCCGCCTCCGCGGCCATCCAGGATGATGTAGTCCACGCCCGCGTCCAGAGCAAAGTCCATGTCCGCCTCGATGTGCTGAGCTGACATCTTCATGCCGATGGGAATGCCGCCGGTGGCCTCGCGCACCTCGTCCGCAATCCGTTCGAAGTCTAGAGGGGTGCGCAGGTCTAGAAAACGCGCTGGGCTAACAGCACCCTGCCCTGCCACCAATCCGCGCACTTCGGCGATGCGCTCGGTGACCTTACTGCCAGGCAAGTGTCCGCCGGTTCCGGTCTTCGCGCCCTGCCCCGCCTTGAAGTGGAAAGCCTGGCAGCGCGCCACCTTGCCCAGGCTCCAACCGAACTTGGCCGAGGCCAACTCATAGAAGTAGCGCGAGTTGGCGGCTTGTTCCTCGGGCAGCATGCCGCCTTCGCCCGAGCAGATACCTGTTCCAGCCAGCTCCGCGCCCTTAGCCAAGGCGACCTTGGATTCTTCGCTGAGAGATCCGTAGCTCATATCGCTGACGAAGAGCGGTATCTCTAGACGCAGTGGTTTTCTCGCCCGCGGCCCGATGACCAGCTCCGTGCCCACGGAATCCTCGTCGAGCAGCGGCGGGCTCGCGAGCTGCGCCGTCAGCACTTGAATGTCATCCCAGCTGGGCAGCTCCTCCCGGGAGACTCCCATGGCGGACATGGGCCCGTGCCCACCGAGCACAGACAGGCCTTCACGTGCCAGGCGTTGGATGTGCTGGTTGTGCGGTTCCTCCGGCGCGCTCGCCGAATCCGCGTAGAGCCCAAGGTACTCGTCGCGCTGATAAGGCTGCGGGTGCTTTGTTTGCCAAGCGTGCACCTCGACCGCATCCACGTACACCGCGTCATTATCCTTGTCGATCCACGACTGAAACTTGGGCAGCGCCTCCGAGTTGTTGTACTCGCTCACACCGCTGTCCACGCGATAGTCCCAATCGTGCAGGCCGCAGATCAGGTTATCCCCGCGCACATGGCCATCGGAGAGCAGCGCCCCGCGGTGCAGGCAGCGACCGTAAAACACAGACACTTGCTCCTCGAAGCGCACGACCACCAAGTCGACCCCTGCCACCAAGGCATAGGTTGGCTTCCGGTCCTCGAGTTCGCTCCAAACGGCAACACGTTCGCGGGCTGCAATGGCCCCGTGCTCGTGAGAGCTCACCGGCTCCCCCTTGCAAGCACGGATTGCCACTTGCGTTCAGCCTTCGCACGCAACTTGGCGTCGCTCGCCCAAGCCTTACGGCTCGCGTCGCTCTCGAACAGCAGCAGCTCCTTGCCTCGAGCCAAGAAGAACTTCACCTTGCCCGGCACGAGCTTGCCAGCTGCCAGCGCATTGGCGTCGTACCCGCCAAAGCCAGGCACATGGGGGTTGGAATCCGCCATGAAGGCCAGCCGATTTTGGGGCATACTGAATCGGTAGCGCACACCACCGACAACGGTCGTCAGTTTCTCCGACCCCACGACCGGCATGGCTCCCGGCGCGAAGCTGAGGGGGTCCAAGCCCTCAAGTCCCAGGCTAGCCTCAAGTACTTGCTTGCTCGCCTCACCCGATAGCTCCAACCATTCCTTGTCCGCCGTGGGGCGCACCTTTGCGCCGCCCTTCTTGGACCACTTTTTGCGCGTGTCGGCGAACCACCCATCGTAGAAGAGGTGCAAAGTGCCCTCCTCGATCAGGTAGGACTTGGGATCGATCTCTACTTTCTCGCCTTCGATCATGGCCCAGGCGCACCAGCCACCGAAGCGCGGTTCGAAGCGTTCGGGATCGCCCAGGAAGGCCTGCCTGTTGGCCTCTGTTGCAAAGCGATACAAGGCCCCACCGAAATCCACCTGCAGGGCCTTCTTGCCCTTCTTGGCTGCGCCGTCTCCCTCTGGGAAGTAAGCCACCGGATCATAGCCAGAGATCGCAAGGGCACCCTCGTCCAAGTTGTAGTGCGAGGGAGCGCGCTGGGCTCCCTGAGCGGCACACGCGAAGAGGAGGAAGAGGCTGAGCGTGACGGGAAAACTACGAATGTTCATGGGAAGGCGGGATGGGTCAATCCTTGATCTGGTCTACCGCTGACCTGCGCTGTTCGCACATGGCTGTGACGATCATCGCAGAGAATACTGCGACCTCAAGGCCACTTCCCGCCTCAACCTACTTGCGTAGGGCGCGCACCGCGTCCGCGAAGGCCGCGGGATCTGCGTCGAACTTGGCTTTGCACTTCTCGCAGCAGAAGGCCACCGGCGCATCTTCAAATTGGGAGGTGTGAGCAGCATCAACAGCTGCGCCCGATACGGGGCAGTTGGCGTTGAGCTCGGGAGTCTCCGGCTCGGGAGTCTCCGGCTCGGGCTCCGGCTCGGGCGGGAGCACGCCGCGATTGATCACCAGCTTCGGCAGGGCTTGCTGCAAGGCGAGCACGCCCGCATCGCTAACCGAGGTCTGCCACAGATACAGTTTGCGCAGCTTCTTGAGGCCGACGAGCTGGGCAAGACCCGCGTCGGTCGTGCCCGTGCTGTACAGGTTGAGGCTCTCAAGATTGGCGAGTCCCTTCAATTGTCCAAGTGCCGCATCGCTGACCTTCGTGCGCGACAGGTTCAGACGCTGCACTTGCGAGAGTCTGCCCAAGTGCGCTGCTCCCGCGTCCGTAATGCCGGTTCCCGAGAGGTTGACCCAGACCAAGCTCGGTGCCAAGGGCACCAACCAAGCTGCCTGCTCATCCGCGAAAGCCGCGCCCACTAAGCTGCCGTTGAACTCCAGGGCGTGCCTGCCTTTCACGATCACCTGCGCTGCGAAACCCGCATCCGAAAGACGCGCAAACGCAGCCGTCCGTGCGCCCTGCTGCTCGACGGAAAGTTCCGGCAGCAACAAGGGGTCGGCGCGCTCGGCCTTCTTCGCGACCGACTCCCACGCAGCACCTTGCTCGATCCAAGAGCGCAACACAGCCAGCTCGCGCTCGTTCAGGGTCTCCCCCTCCGGCGGCATCACATCGAGATCATCTGCCGGCAGACTCACCAACTCCAACAGCAAGCTCATTTCGAGATCGCCCGGCACCACCGGCGTGTAGCCATCCTGTTCGGTGAAGAGCCCGGCGCGGGTGTCGAAGCGCAAATCGCCCTTCTGCTTCTCCGCACCGTGACACTTGAAGCAATGGCGCTCCAGGATCGGATGCACCTGCTTGGCGTAGCTCACGTCCTGCGCGGCCTGGACGCCGGTAGAGAGGACGGGAAGCAGAATCAGAGCGGTGAGAATCGAGGGGAGACGCATGGATTGAGACAGGGACAAAGGGGAAGATCTGCGCGGGTGCCCATAGTACGCGGAGCCTCGCTTGCCTGCTGCGCGATACGAGTCCGAGCGGACCGTATAGGCCCCGTAACAAGGCCAGCCAATGGGAGCCTTCCGTCCGCCAGCGTGCCATATTGAGGAAGGCCAAAGCGATGCATATCGTGATTGGCCCCGAAGCCATCCCGCATGCATTTACGCCCCGCCCTCCTCGCGCTCACCCTGGCCGTAGCCTGCTTCCCGTCCTGGGCCGCTGCGGGCCCTCAGATAGGCCGCACCCCCGCGCCCGTGGCCCACGCGAGAGCTAGCGAGGACCTGCGCGAACTCTACGACGTGGGCACGTACCTGCTCCACCTAGAACTAGACCCGAAGAACCGCATCCTTAGCGGCGTGGTCGCAATGGAAGCCACCACCACGGCCTCCAAGGTTCGGCGCGTAGCCCTCGACCTGTTCGAGAGCTGGGAGGTGCAGTCGGTTGAACTGCTCGAAGGCAAGCTCAGTTTTGAGCACGATCTCTCCGGCCTAGCGCTGGCCCACAAGCATGTGGGCGATCACCTCTTCATCGACTTGCCGAGGCCCTACGCCGCCGAGGAGCACTTCCGCGTGGCGGTTCGTTACGCCGGCACGCCCCCCGCCCCTCTCGGCTCCGAAAAGCGTAAGCCGGAGCACGGATTCTTCTGGGGAACTTCCAAGGACGGAAGCCCGCGCGTGGACGTGTCCTGCCAATACGTGGGCAGCCACTCCTGGTGGCCCTGCAAGGCCGCCTACTTCCACCCCGAAGACAAGCCCGACCGCGTGCTGGTGGCATTGACAGTGCCCGAGGATCTGACGGCCGTCAGCGTCGGCAATCTGGTCAGCACCTCGAAGCCCAAGGCTGGCAAACGAACCTGGCGCTGGAGCCTGGACGCCCCCACCCCCACCTGGGCCGTGGGCTTCGCCGTCGGCCCCTACACACGCATCGACCAAGAGGTCTACCTAAGTGGTCTCAAGAAACCACTCAGCCTAAGCTTCTACGCCTGCCCCGAAAACGTAGAGCGCGCCCGCGCCCAGCTAGCCACGGTGCCGCAGATCCTCGAGGTCTACAGCGAGCGCTTCGGGCCCTATCCATACCCGCACAACAAACTCGCCATCGTGGACTCCCTGGCCGCCAGCTCCGCCGGCGCCACCCTGGTCTCCTACGGCTCGAACTACCCAGCCTGGAATGCGCGCGAAGAGGTTGGCGTAGGCAAACCCGAGTGCGAAGCCGACGCAGGCCTGGACCCTATTCTGGCCCACGAGCTCGCTCACATCTGGTGGGGCCAAAGCGTCAGCGCGCGCAGCTGGAAGGACGTGTGGCTGCACGAGAGCTTCGCGAACTACGGGGTCAACCTCGTACGTGAAGACCTCCTCGGTCGTGATGCTGCGGACGAAGACCTGTTTGGCTGGCAGACGAAAGTCTCCTCCAAGAGCCGAGTGTTCCCCGGTGAAGATGCGGCCTACAGCAGCCAGAAGTCCCTGCGCAGCGCCATCTGGCTCAAGGGCCCGCTGGTGCTCAACCAATTGCGCCACTACGTGGATGACGACCAAGCTTGGTTCGGCGCCCTGCGCGAAATGCAGAGCAAGCACCACCTGGGCTTCGCCGATACGGCCGACCTGATCGCTCTCTTGGAGTATCGCACCGGTCAGAACTGGTCCCCGTACTTCAACGCCTGGTACTACGGCAGCGGCCGCCCGCGCGTGGACGGGGTTGTGTACGTCATGGACAACGAATTGAGCATCAACGCCAACAATGAGTGGCGCTCCGGCAAGGGATCGCGCGTCCCCCTCGACCTTGTTTGGTTCGAAGGCGAACTCAAGCGCAAGCACCGCGTCTGGCTAAGGCCTGGTAACAACCAGTACTCCATCGAGACCAAGAGCCGACCGCAAGACGTCGAAATCGTGAACCTCGAACGCCTGTTGGCGCGTATCGCCGTCAAGCCCGAAGATCACTAGCTCGCGTCCGGCCGAAGCAGGGCCGGCAGCAACACCAAGCTCGCGATCAGCATCACGCCCGACGCACCGAAGCGCGCGTGATCGTCCAACAGCCGGAACAGCACGGCCCCGGAGAGCAGTCCGGAGAGCAGCGCGCTCGCGCGGCCTAGAGGCCCACGCGAATAGGCCAGCACCATGGCGAACGGCAGATAGGCCAAGTAGTGCGGCCAAGCCGGCTCCAACCAAAGCGGCAGCACGCATGCAAAGGCAGCCGTGCGCGCGTGGAGCTCTCGCTCTGCTGGCCCTTGCCAAAGATCGCGCACGATTCGCACGCAGAGCACCACTGCCAAGATCCGTGAAAGTCCGTGCAACAGCAGCGCAGGCGCCGACTGCCACAAGCGCGCGAGCCACGCCGCGCCGTACTGACTGGCATCCGCATCGACCCAGGCCCCAGCGCGTGCTTGAAGCAGCGCATCTCCCAGTGCCCCGTAGAAAGTCACGGTCCCCCTCGCACCCAACTCCAGCATCGGCAGTACGCCGGCGGCCACGACAAAGGTGAGTCCCATAGTCCCCACGGCGCGCCGATCGCGGCGCGCCACCAGCAACAGCCCGAATGCCAAGGGATAGAACTTTAGTGCCCCTGCCAGCCCCACCAAGGCTCCGCCCAAGACGCTGCGCCCGCGCGCAGCGAGCACGCAACCGAGCAGGGTCAGAGCCATCAGCGGAGCGCTCACCTGACCCCAGTAGAGTCCGTGCAAGATTGGCACGCTGGTGAGCCCAAGGAAGCTCAGCAGCCCAGCGCCAAGCGGCCCGAGCTCGCGACGCTGCTGCGCCCCGAGCAGCACTGGCCCTAGGGCTAGGAGCACAGCGCAGGCTAGGACCAGAACCGCGAGCCAAACCCAAGACGCGGCCTGGGGACCGAGCATGGCCAAGGGCTCCATCAACTGTCCGAAGAAGGGCGAGTACAGAAAGCCCGCCACCGGCTGATCAGCACCAGCCAGGAAGGCCTGGCCCTGGCCGAGGTAGGGCCCCATGAAGTCCTCGAAGAGGGCCTGGTTGAAGTCCATGCGTGCCACGAATCCGCCCAGCCCACCCCAGGCAAGCAGGTGGAAGCCAAGCGCCAGGGCCGCGCCCAAGACCGCGCCCGCTCGTGTGCTAAGCGCCTTCACTCCACCCTCTCCAGGCCAGGTAGGAGCTCGTCCAAGGCCGCGGTCGGCCGCTCACCAGCTAGCTCCAAACTGCCCGAGCGCGCGCCACGACAGGCAGCGAAACGCCAGACCTCAAGCGCCGGCGGCGCCGCACCTAGCAGCAGCCAGAAATCGCGCGTGGGATGCGGGATCAAGAGCGCGCGCGCATGCAGGCCAATACTCCGATCGAGGAGGGGCGGCCCTGGTCCGTAGCGCAGGTCCCCGAGCAGGGGCCGGCCCAAAGTG
>JBLIOL010000096.1:0-16143 GCA_047639615.1 Planctomycetota bacterium
CTCGAACGCTTGCTGCGTGGCCTGTCCTGGTTGCTCGAACGCGCTCTGGGCGTGCAGCCTGGTCGTGGTCGCCGGGCGGCGGGGCGCGAGGATGTGCTGAGCTACTTGGCCGAGGGCCAACGCACAGGAGCGTTATCCCAGCGCGCCGCGGCCCTGGCCCATAACACCTTGGCCCTGCGTACGATTCCGATCACCCAAGCCATGGTGCCGTGGGGGCGGGTGCACTGCTTGGAGGCCCAGAAGTCCGACCAGGAGCTGCGTGGGAGCGTGCGCAAGGCGCGCCACTCGCGCCTGCCCGTGGTCTCCGCCGGGGGCCAGGTACTGGGCTATGTTCACCAACTGGACGTCCTGGTGGCCGATTCGAGTGTCTCTGTCTTGGACTCTCTGCGAGATTTGGACTTCTTGCCGGCCAGCTCTTCCGTGGCTCAGGCCCTCTCCAGACTGCGCGTGAGTGGTAAACGAGCGGCCGTGGTGGGGGATTCTGACGGTCCCCTGGGCCTGGTGACCCTCAAGGACCTGGTGGAAGAGATCTCAGGAGATTTGGCAGGGCTATGAGTGGGTCTTTTGGCAACCGGCAAGGCCGGATAGGATACTGGCCGTCATAGGGGCCACGACCCCGTTGAACATGAACACCACCAGCACCACCCAACGCCTCCCCTGGATCCTCTGCGGCATGCTTTGCATGGCTCTGCTCGGCAGCTTGCTGCCGCCGGCCATTGCTCAGGATGGCGGCGACCAGGAAACCGACGATCCGCGCTACCTGCCGACCCCCGCGGGGGGCAATGCGGACTCTAACCAGGATATGATCGCCGTCACGGGCGTCGATCTGACCGGCACCAGCGTCCTGTACCTGGTCGACACCCGCACCAAGCAATTGGTGGTCTACCAAGCCAGTGGCGGCGGAAAGAGCACCCAAGGCGTACGCCTGGTCGGCGCGCGCAATATCAGCCTCGACCTGCGCCTGGATGGCTTCAACGACAAGACCGAGTCCGGCGGACGCCCCTTGAGCTACAAGCAGCTCGAAGAGCAATTCGCCAGCAAGGGTCTGGATATGGACGACTAAGCTCGTCTATTCCCGCTTCAACCAGATACAACTGGGCCGCCGAAATTGATTGGTCGCCCGGATAGAACCGGGCCGACCGTGGCCCAATCAGCTTCACCCTCCCCCCCTTGGCCGTCTCGATGGCCTTGCCCCCCCCCAGTAGGAGAATCCCCCCGTGCCCGACGAGTTCTTCAGCTTCGACGAAGCCCTAGACGAGCTGCGCCTCAAGGAAGAGGAGCTCAAGCGCCTCGTTTCCGAGGGTGAGATCCGCGCCTTCCGCAAGGGCGACACCATGAAGCTGCGCCGCAGCGACGTGGAAAGCCTACGTTCCGAGCTCCAGGGCGGCGAAGTCGTCGACCTCGGTGAGATGACCGAGGAATTGGTCTTCGAGGACGACACCGCCGCTGGTGAGGAAGCCGGTATGGCCACCCAGGAGATCGCCGATGTGGACACTCTCATCGACGACGACGTCGATGAGATCGGCACCCTGGACCTAGAGATCGACGAGCTCGAGGACCTCGAGCTCGATGACGACGACGACGACGAGGAGATCCTCGAAGCCGCGCCCGTTGGCGGCGGCATGGCCGAGGAAGAAGAGGAGATGCTGCCCGGCTGGGCACTCGGTCTCGTCTTCGTCACCTCCGTGATGATGCTCTTCTTCATCCCGATCGCTATCTCGATCAGTACTGGGCGTCCCTCCGGAGTGGCCAAGGCCATCGGCGGCATGTTCAGCGAGCACCTGAAGCGTTAGGTCTCGCCTAGGTCTGCTCAAGACCGACGCCACCCCATCCTCCGGCGGACCCATGGTCCCCGGAGGGTGGGGTGTCTTCATATCGAGTCTGGGACGATTCCGAGGGAGATGCGGGCTGAGCCTTGGGATCCGATAACCCGGCTTTCTAGACTCGGGTGCACAGGGGCCGCTCTTCCCCCTCTTTGCCTCCGCTCGGCGTCTGCCCGGGCTGCACCCCAGAAACAACGTCGATACCGATGCTGAAGTCCAACCAAGTCGGTCGCCTGACCTCCGCCATTCTTCTTTGCGGTCTGAGCGCCTCGTGCGTCTCTCAAGACCAGTACTCCCAAGCTGTGGATCTCGCTCAGATCTACCAGGACTCGAACCACGACCTCGAAGCCCAACTGGCCGCCATGCGCGGTGAGATGGATCGCCTCGAGAGCGAAGGCCGCGTACGCGAGGCCGACTGGCTCCGCAGCGGTGGCGCCGGTAGCGGTACGGACTACGAAGCCCGCATCTCCCAGCTGCAGGAGCAGCTGGAAGGCCTCGGCCGCGCGCCCCAAGACATCGAGCGCTTCGATGTGGATGGCGGCTACGTCTACATGATTCAGGACAAGGTCCTGTTCGCCTCCGGCAGCGCCGATGTGGCCAGCGCCGGCAATTCGGCCCTGGTGGAATTGGCCCGCAAGATCTCTGCTGAGCCCCATGGTCGCGTCTTCGTGCGCGGCCACACCGACTCGGACCCGGTCAAGAAGGCCTCGACGCTCAAGCGCTTCCCGCACGGCAACCTGCAGCTTTCCTCCGCTCGCTCCGTGGCTGTAGCCGCGGTGCTGACCGGTGATGGCCACATGCCCGGCGGCGACGTCGTGGTCATGGGCTTCGGCCGCTGGGACCCGGTTGCTGACAATGGCACTGCGGAGGGCAAGAAGCTCAACCGCCGCGTCGAGATCTTCGTGGCCGATCCCTCCGCTAGTCGCTAGCGGATCGACAACGCCACCGTCTGCGCGTGTACTCTGGGGTTCCTATGCATAGGAGCCCCAGATTCGTTTCACTGGTATGTGCGCTGCTCTTGGCCTTGGCCAGCTGCGGGCGCGGAGCTCCGGATGAGTACGTCGAGCTCATCAGCATCGAACGCCTAGCCTTCGTCTCCTCCGGTCGCATCGAACTCGGACAGGGGCACACCCTCGGTTCGGACGTGGATCTCTTGGTGGGTCTGCACGAGATTACCCGCGGCGAGTGGCGCAGCTGGGCGGACGAGCGCGACGTGGCTTGGCCCCCGGAGCCCGCCTTCGGCCCCTGGCTGGAGGGTACCGACAATCTGCCCGCTACAGGCATGGACCTGGCTGACGCGCGCGCCTTCGCCGCCTCCAGCGGTCTGCGCATTCCGAGCGTGATGGAATGGGCCTGGTGTGCCACGGGACAACGGGGCTTGCCCTATCCCTACGCGGTCAGTCCCTCCAAGTCCGCCGGCAACACCCTCGAGGTAGGCCTTGACCGGCCGGCCTCCGTGGGCACCTTTCCCAACGGGCGCACACCCATCACACGCATCGCTGACCTGTTCGGCAATGTGGAGGAGTGGGCCAGCCCGATCCCCGAGGAAAACTGGCAACCCTCGCACTCCAAAGGCAGCGCGGCCATTGGTCTCTCCGCCTGGGCCATGGGCGGCAGCTGGCGTGATCCGTGGCAGCGTTTGTACGGACTCTCGAGCCAATCGACGCTGCTTGGGCGCGAGTTGGAGCCCACTCACCGGGCCGAGCAATTAGGCCTGCGAGTGGTGGCCGAGGCGCGCTATTTCTTGCGCAGCCAGGCTGAGAGCTTCTCCGATCCGGAGCTGCGCGAGCGCGTCACGGCGGTCGGCGAGCGTTGGGGGGCGGAAGCGCTTCAGCTGCTGTCCAGCTTGGCGGTCGGGCGGGACGTACCCCTTGGAATTCTGTGGCTCTTGGAAGGGGCCCGACGATGAGCGCTGATTCACCTGCACGGGCTCCCTGGCCCGAGTTCAAGGCGGCCCTGGATGCCGAGGACTTCCGGCCCTCGCGTCGCTATGGGCAGAACTTCCTGCTCGACGAGAACACCGTGCGCGCCATCGTCAAGGACTCTGGCGTTGGCCCAGAAGATCGCGTGCTCGAGGTCGGCACCGGTTGTGGTTTCCTGACCGTGCACCTGGCCGCGGCGGTGGGGGAGCTGTGGACCGTGGAGGTCGATCAGCGTCTGGCCCGGGTGGCCACGCCCTTCATCGAGCCCTACACGAACACGCGCCTGATCGAGGGCGATGTATTGGCCGGCAAGCACGAGCTAGCTGCCGAAGTGGAGGCCTGCTTGCCCCAGTCGGGATCCTGGTACCTGGTCAGCAACCTGCCCTATTCCATCTCTGGCCCGATCTTGGCCATCCTCGCTGCGCGACCCTGCGCACCGGTGAGCATGACCGTGCTCGTGCAGAAGGAGGTCGCTGAGCGTCTCGCGGCCGAGCCCGCCACGCGCGCTTGGGGTCCGCTATCGCTTGGGATTCAGCTGGCCTATGAGCCCAAGATTGTGCGCACGGTGGGCCCCGGCAGTTTCTGGCCGCGGCCGCGGGTGGACAGCGCGGTGATCCGGCTCGACGCCCGTGCGGATGCCGCGCCTCTTGAGGAGCGCGTGAGAGTGGTGGCCTTGGCCCGAAAGCTCTTCGAGCGCCGCCGCCAGAGCTTGGGCCGCGTGCTCGGTGATTACCTGCAGGGCCGCGAGCGAGCCCAGGCTGTATTGGCCGAAATGGGCCTAGATCCGGGAATTAGGGCTGAAACCTTGGACCTTGCGGCCTGGTTATCCTTGACCGAACGGGTGAATTTCGATTTAGAGCCGCTTTCTGGCAAAGAAGGGGGCGCATCGGCAGCCCCCGAGGGCTAGTATCTGGGCGTCTCGAGAAGCCGGTCGCCCTCCATCTAGGGGGCCGCCAGGGCGCCCCAGTAGTACTGCTCAGTAGTACGATAGTGGCAGCCCGCACCCCGTTTTCTGCACCGGAGCGACACGGATTATCGAGGAGGCAAGTCCCACGGGGCATGCTTTCCACGCCTGGACAGGCACTGGTTCGCGCCAGGACACCTACGCGCCAATTCCTCGGACCTCATGGTCTACGCAGGTCGGGGATGCGCGGGGGGCCGCTGCGAGTGCGTAACGGATCCGACTCTACTCAGGATCGTATTCGTTTTTCCAAAGCTTCCAACTTGCGCTACGGGCGTCGGTTTTTGCAGCGGAGATTCACGCCACGAGTGCGCCCGGCTGATCCCCAGGGATCGCCCCCCCCCATACTCCATGTCCAACGACCTCGAATTCCGCCGCGCGATCGAAGAGATCAAGTCGCGCACGTCCCTAGAAGACGTGGTCGGTGAGTGTGTCGATGGAGATCTGGTAAATAAATCCGGCCGACTTTGGGCCTGTTGCCCGTTCCACGACGAGAGCACGCCCTCCTTCGCCATCGGGCCCGATCCTGGCCTCTGGTACTGCTTCGGCGCCTGCCGCGAGGGCGGCGACCTGTTGGCCTTCGTGATGCGTCAGCACAGCCTGACTTTCATGGATGCGCTCGAGCTCCTAGCGACCCGCTCGGGCATCACCCTGCCCAAACGCCAGGGACGCGGTGACCGCGAAGGTGGAGACGAGGGCCTGCGCGTGCTCAAGGAAGCGGAAGCGCACTTCGTGGAAGAATTGCGCAGTTCGCGCGGGGCTGGCGCACGCCAGTACCTGCAGAACCGCGGCATGGATCAGACCACCCTTGAAGTCTTCGGTGTCGGGCTTGCCCCGGCCAATGGACAGGGTTTGGTGAACTTGGCCCGACAGGGCGGCGGCAGCGTCAAGCCCTGGGAAGGCACAGGTTTGGTGCGTGAGCGCGATGGCCGGCGCTACGACTTCTTCCGCGGGCGTTTGATGATCCCGATCCGCGATCACCGAGGTCGTACGATCGCCTTTGGCGGGCGCCGCTTGCAGGATGACGAGCAGGCCGGTCCCAAGTACGTCAACACGCCCGAGACCGATTGGTTCAAGAAGGGCTCGGTGATCTATGGCTACGATCGCGCCCTAGACGCCATCCGCCGCAGCCATCATGCGATCCTGATGGAGGGCTATACGGATGTGCTGGCCGCCCACCAGGCCGGCATCTTTAATGCCTGCGCTGTGCTCGGTACGGCCACCACCGAGCAACACGCGGCGCTGCTGCGCCGCGCGGCTGCCAAGCGCGTGAGTTTGATCTTCGACGGGGACGAGGCCGGCCGACGCGCCGCCTGGCGTGCTATCGAAGGCTTGCTGCCCCTGGACATCGAGCTCGAGGTGGTGCGTCCGCCCGCCGGGCAAGATCCCGCCGACCTGTTGGCGGGCGGCGATGCGCAGCCCTTCCTGGCTCATTTGGAGCAAGCCCAACCCTGGTTTGATTTTGTGACCGCGCCCCTTAAGGGCCTGCGCGGTCGCGATCTTTCGCGCGGTGTGGACGAGGTGCTGAAGCTGCTCTCCGCAGTGCCCAAGCCCGTCTACCAGGACGCGCTGCTGGCGGAATTGGCCGAGGCCTTGGGCATGCCCGTGCAAACCCTGCGCGACCAGTGGCAGGCCCTCAGCAAGCACTCGCGGCGTCCGCGACCGGAACCGCGTCCCGCCCAGGAAAGCCAGCCCAGCGAGGCTAGCGCCAAGTCCTCCGATGCGAGCCCCGCCCTGCCGCCCCCCAGCCGGCGCGTGCAGCACGCCTATTGGGATGCCATCGGAGCCGCCCTCGTGGACACCAGCCTGATCCCGCGCGTGCAGCCGCTGCTGCGCGTCTGCCCCTTGTCCGCGCCCCTGGCGATCCTGAGCGCTCTCTGCATCCTGTGGGACGACGATGACGCCGAACTGAGCGTGAGCGCTGTCCTAACCGTGATGGGGGAGAACTCCGCCACGGCCAAGGTCAGCCCCTTGGTGGAGTACGTGCGCCAGGCAGAAAGCCCCTCCATCCTGCTGGATGGTGCCCTAGAGCTCCTAAAGCGGGACATTTTCGAACGCCAGCTAGCGGAAGCCCGGGCCCTGGTCGCTGAACTCGAGCGCGACGAATTCGGCCCCAGCGACCCTGACGGGGTACTTTTCGTTGACTCATCTGCCCCGCACCCCATCTGGGATACGGATTCTGAACCTACAGGTCTGGAATCAACGGTGGATGACAACCAAGACACCCCCAGTGAAACGCCCCAGATTCAGCCCGAAAGCCCCCAGACAGTGCCTGAGACCCAGACAGTGCCTGAGCCCCAGGTTGTGCCTGAGACCCAAGGCGCGTCTGGATTCCAATCGGCGTCCGGGCATCCCGCTGGGCATCCCGTCGGGCATCCCACCGGGCTCACCCTTCAGGACGCCCTAGCCATGTTGGCACGTCTGCTCCGGGATGGACCTGATTCAGGTTTCCCGACAGAACCTCCCTCCGGGGAAGCCTCCGCCGTCTCAGCGGGCACCTAAGCCCACTTCGCAACCCTCAACGGTCTCGACCATCTCTCATCGGGACCGACCCTCCACCCCTTCACCTCCTTGGGCCCCTGGCCCTGCCCCCCTAACCCCGCATTCATGACTGATAAAATCGAGGAGAGCGTCAAGCTCCTGGTTGAAGAAGGCCGTCGCAAGGGCTTCCTCACCTACGCCGAGATGTCCAAGATGCTCGAAGACCACGTGGTCCCCCCGGACCGCATGGACCAGATTTTCGTGGGCCTCGAGGATGCCGGAGTGGAGGTGCTAGACGACGCCGCCGCCGAGGAAGCTGCGGCTCCGAGCGCCGGGGCTAAGGTCAAGACCGCTCCCACCGCCAGCGCGCCCCCCGGTCGTTTGGTCACCGTGGCCGCCACATCGGTCATCGCCGAGAAGATCGACGACCCGGTGCGCATGTACCTGACGCAGATGGGCGAGATCCCGCTGCTGACGCGGCCTCAGGAAATCTTCCTGGCCAAGTCGATCGAGATCACCCGCAAGCGCTTCCGCAAGAAGTGCATGGGCTCCGGTCACTGCATGAAGACCTCCATCGAAACCCTGCGCCTGGTGCGTGCGGGCGAGCTGGCCTTCGACCGTACCCTCAAGGTCAACCCGAACCCCAAGATCGACGACAATCCCAAGATCGTTGAGACTCTGGGCAAGGCTTTCCTGGCCCGTCGCCTGCCGGTGAACATCGAGACCATCGAGCGTCTCTATGAGCGCATTCAGCAGGAGTATCGCCCGATGCTCGACCGCGAGCTTCCCAAAGAAGCCCGCGCCGAAGCCCAGGCCAAGGTCCAAAACCTACGCCGCAAGCTGGTGATCCTGATCGAGGAATGCCACCTGCAGATCAAGAAGGTGCGTCCCTACGCATTCGACCTGGCGGAGCTCTACCGCGACATGCGCTCCGTCGAGCGCAAGTACGAGAGTGCCTTCAAGGCCAGCGAATTCGCCCAAGCGGACGAGTTCAAGGCGCGCCTGGACGAGCTGGAAATGTCCGCCCTCGAGCCGGTCTCGCGCGTCAAGGAACGCACCGACCTGGTCACGCTCTACTACGCCGAGTACGAGGAAGCCAAGCGCAACCTCTCCAGCGGCAACCTGCGCCTCGTGGTTTCGATCGCCAAGAAGTACCGCAACCGTGGTCTCTCCTTCCTGGACCTGATCCAAGAGGGCAACACCGGCCTGATGAAGGCCGTTGAGAAGTACGAGTACCGCCGCGGTTACAAGTTCTCGACCTACGCCACCTGGTGGATTCGTCAGGCCATTACGCGTTCGATCGCGGACCAGGCGCGGACCATCCGTATCCCGGTGCACATGATCGAGACCATGAGTAAGCTGCGCAACGCCACCAAGAAGTTGGTTCAGGCGAAGGGCCGCGAGCCGTCCGTGGAAGAGGTGGCCGAGGCCACCGGCATCTCCGTGGAAGAGGCCAAGCGCGTGATGAAAATCAGCAAGCACCCGATCAGCCTCGACCGTCCCATCGGCGAGTCGGACGACAGCTACTTCGGTGACTTCATCGAGGACGAGTCCGCTGAGAGCCCGCTGCAAGCAGCTGGCCAGGAGATGCTGAAAGAGCGTATAGACGATGTGCTCAGCACCCTGACCTTCCGCGAGCGCGAGATCATCAAGCTGCGCTACGGCATCGGTGATGGCTACACCTACACCCTCGAGGAGGTGGGCCGGATCTTCCGAGTCACCCGCGAGCGGGTGCGCCAGATCGAAGCCAAGGCCGTTCGCAAGCTGCGCCACCCGGTGCGCGCCCGCCAGCTAGCCAGTTTCCTAGACGGCATCCAGCTGCCGGACGAGGAAGGCGACCCGCGGGATCTCTAGGGTCCCCTGTCAACCTGTCACCCCCCAAACTGGGGGGCTAGGACGGCGTTCTGCTTCGGCGGGATGCCGTCCTTGGCATTTGGGGGCCGGCCTGCATGACTCTGCCGGGATGCGGCTATACACTCGCCGTCTCCATCGCCAGCCAGCCCGACCAATCTCGATCAATCTCCCATGCAGGAAACACTTCAAGCCCTTCGTTCGCTCCAGGATGTGGATCGCCACATCTTCAAGGTCGAGGGTGAGCTGAAGCGCCTCCCCGTCGAGCTAGCCGCGCGCAAGGAGGAGGTAAACCGACTCAAGTCGGAGATCGATCAGCGCACCAAGGCCATCACGGATCTGCGCCACAATGTGAAGGAGATCGAGCTGGCCACCGCCGGCCAGCGTGATCGCAAGCGCAAGCTGGAAGCGGAGTCCGCATCCGGGAAGGTGGACGCGGCCATGCTGGCTTCCTACACCCACGAGATTCGCTCCGTGGAGCGCACGGTGGACCAGGCCGAGAGCGACGCCCTGCGCATGGTCGGCCAGAGCGAATCCCTCGAGAAGGAGATCGTCGAGATGCAGCTGCGCCTCGACTCCGAGGAGGAGATCTTCGCGACCTTCTCCGCCAATGTGGACACGGAGACCATCGAAGCCCAGGACCGCTTGGCCGAACTCACCGCCAAGCGCGAGTCGGCCAACTCGAGTGCTAGCCCGATCGATCCCACCACCCTCGAACTCTACCGCCGCCTGCTTACCACCCGCGAAGGCGAGGCCTTGGCCGAGCTCTCCGGTCGCATCTGTCAGGGTTGCTTCGTAGAGATCCCGCGCAACATCGCCGTGCGCCTGGCACGCGGCGTGGATCTGGTGCAATGCACCCAGTGCAAGCGCATCCTAGTGCCGGGCTTCTAGATCAAGAACCAGCGTTCAAGCCGCACCGCTGCTGCCCTGATGGGGCGGCTGCGGTGCGGCTTCGTTTTCCGGGTACAGTCAAGAGCATGTCCAAGGCGCTGCAGGGCATCATGATGGTGCTGCTGAGCGTGGGCGCCGGTTGGTTCGGTGGTAACTACCTGCTGTCCGTGAAGGCCGCGGAGGAGCATCCGCCGAAGCCTACGTGCTTTGACCCGCTCCGTGGCGGGGCTCTCGTATGGCCATGACCACGCGGCACAGCCAGGTGTCGATCCTGGCGAGTTGCGTCAATGGAGCTTCACCGCGCCGCGCAGCTAGGCTTTGCCGTGCACCGAGGCGCGCGTGATGTTCTGCACCATGCGCGTGCACGCTCGTGACGGGACCTTGATTGAGGGTCATGGAGTCGGGCCGCATGTGCTCGTGAGCGCCACTCGCGCGCAGCAGTTCGCGGGCGAGCAGGCGACGCTTGAGGCGGCCTTGGCGGCGCGCTGAGAGTGCAGGGGGGGGCGCTAGGGGCTGACGGCGCCCGGCCCTCCAATCGCCAGCCTCGCCCCCCGGCCTCCGGCCGGCTCCAGCGCCCTCACCCCTCAGCACCCGCGGACAGCCCTAACCTTCCTGCCCCGCTGGTCGTCCAGAAGCGCTGCTGAGTTGGTGTGTTTTCTCATGCCTCGGCCAGGACGCGGCGGTTGGTGAAGATCACTGTCAGGGTGGTTGGGGCAACTCAGCGGGAGGTTCGGTTCGCTCACCGTAGCCGGAGGTGACGTCGTTGCTGGCAGCGGACTGGCACTGCTAGCTAGCACGTTGCCGCCGAATGAGCTCGGCGCACTCATGGCGAGTCAGGTCAGCGTGGGCCCGATCTTTGCCGGAGGGATAGGCCTGCGCTGCTTGGGCGATGATCTGGCTACCTTCCAGGCGGTCTATCGGGACGCCAACTCGAACCAGGTACTGAGTCTGACCTTCGGCATCCTGGCGACTCTTCAGTAGCTCATTAGAACCCGTACGACCAGCTGAGCCAGGCCACCAGGTCCGTATCGACCTGCAAGCCATCTAGGCTCTGAACGATGGGGGCACCGATTTCGGCAGCGAATCGGTTTCCTGCTGATCCCACTGCTTGAATACCGAAGAAGGCGTCCAAGCGCCGGTAGCCCGTGGCGTTCGTGCGGTTGCCTGGAGTCAGGCTGAGGTCCATGGCACTGTCCTGGCCCGAGGCCTGGTTCTGGTTCACCACGGAGAGTCGGAAGGAGAGGCTGTGGTCGCGGTCCACATGGCGCGAGACCCAGGCGCTGGCTTCCATGCGATCGCCGAGGTGGTAGTCCTCCTCGTTCTTGCCAGCGCGCACTACGGCTGCGGCGCGCGCGCCGAAGGACCAGCGCTTCATCCAGCGACCCAGAACGATTTCGGGGTGCAGGTCGTAGGTGCCCGAACCGAGCTGCAGTTCGTAAGGCAGGCGCTGGTTTGCTTGGCCGCCGACCTCGCCGCTGAGGGTGTTCGAGCCCGTGGGGATCGAGATCCCAGCCCCGAAGATCAGACGCCGTTCACCCTGTTCGCCGAGCCCCACGCGAGTGCCCAAGATCACATCGCCGAGGCCGCTGGTGCGCGATTCCGTCCGCTGCCCCGATGCGTCCAAGTGCTGCAGCTCCTTGTTGTAGAAGGGTAGCGTCAACACCAAGGCCAGGTCTTCGCCGAGACCGAACTCGGCGCTGAACTGGTGCTCGTCCATGTAGCGCTGAACCGGCGCCAGGGTGAAGCCGTGGTCGAAGGCCGCTTGATGAACCTGGTTGGCCGTGCCCATGCGCAGGTCGTCGCCGTCCTCGTGGTGCAGCCGATAGCTGAAGCGCACATCGTCCACCTCTAGGTGCGCGGCCAAGCCAGCGCCCAGGGGCGCTTCCGCGTCCGGGCGCGGGGGCCAGCCCGTGAGCTGACGTGCCTCTTGCAGGCTCAAGGCTAGTACCTCGGGCAGGATCAGCTGCTCGTGCAGGTTTTGATCGATGGGCTCCTGAGCCTGCAGCGTTTGCGCGAGGTTCAGTGCGCCCAGGATCAAAGCCAGGCGGAGCGTCGTGTGGGAGCGTCTCATGATGCTTGCTGTGGTGTGTAGTGGGAGCCTTGCTCGGTGCCGCGAGCTTCCAGGGTAGCGACCAACCGCTCGCGAATCTCGGTCTTGTAGACATCCCAGCGGGGTGCTAGCTGTTCTTCCTGAGGGGACTCGCCCGTGATGCGGTGCAGCACTTGCTCCGGGCCGAGCCTCTCGACGAAGTCCGCCAGCCACTCCACGTAGGTGGGCGGTTCGAGCACTTCCAACTCGCCGCGTTTCCACTGGGTCGCCATCTGCGTGCGCTGCAGGATCATCAGGTTGTGCACCTTGACACCGGCGCATCCCGCCCGCGCCAGGGCCTCCGCTGTGCGCCGCGCGCCCTCGCGTCCATCTCCGGGTAGGCCCAGAATGGCGTGGCCCACCGTGGACAAGCCGGCCGCATGGGAGCGTGCCACCGCGTCCTCAAACTCGTCCAACGTGTGCAGCCGATTGATATCGAGCAAGACCTTGTCCGAGGCGCTCTCCAATCCAAGCTCGACCCACACCGGCACTTTCTCAGCGAGCTTGCGCAGCTCCTCGATGGCGCCATCCGGCAAGCAATCCGGTCGCGTCGCCACGCTGACCGCATGCACCGTGTCGCCCAGGAAAGGCGTGACCACATCGAGCACCTCCGCCAGCCGCCCCTGGTCCACGTAGGTATTGCTGTAGGACTGGAAGTAGGCGATCGCGCCCACGGGCGCCTCGTTCTTCTTGCGCCGCCGCGCGATGCGCTTAAGGCCTACCTCTAGCTGCTCCACCAGGTCCGTGCCTTCCTTCAGAGCGCCCGTGCCCGAGCCCTCCACATCGCAATAGGTACAGCCCCCAAAGCCCTTGGTCCCATCCCGGTTCGGACATGAAGAGCCCGCATCCAAAGCCACCCGATACATGGGCCGACCAAAGCTCTCCTTCAGAAAGGGCTTGAGCGTACGAAAGGGCAGGGGCTTGGACATCGCACCCATAGTAGGCCCCCGGGCCGCCGGAAGCAGCCGCGCAGTCCGGTCCTCAGTCCTTTGTGCCTGCGGCCTGCTCCAGGCGTTGCAGTTGGGCGCCTAGGGCATCGTCGCCGGGGAGTAGCTCCAGGGCGCGGCGGGCGTGGATTAGAGCCTGCGCGGGGTCGCCGGCCTGCTCGTGGGCTTGGCGTAGCAGGTCGTGGGTGGGGAAGCGCTCGCCGCCGCGGGTGAGCAGCTGGGCGAGGGTTTGTAGGGCGTCGGCGGGGCGCTCGGCTTCCAGTTGGAAGGCGGCTAGGCGCTCAAGTGCGTAGACGCTGTTCGGTGCCTCTTGGAGGATGGCTTCGAGCTGGCGGATGGCGCTGAGCAGTTGGCCTGCGCCGCCGGCGAGGACGGCGGCGAAGGTGCGCTGGACGGTCTCGGCTTGCCCTGCGGGGTCGGGCAATTCGGAGCTGGCCAGCAGGCTGGGGAACTCCTCGAGCTCGGCGGCGGCGCCGGCGTAGCCCAGGGAGCGCACGCTCTCGAGGGCTTCAGCGCTCAGGCTGGATTGATCGGCGAGCTGTAGGCGCGGCAGTTGTTCCAGGCGCTGGAGGGCGGCTTTGGCCTGGGCTAGGGCGCTGCTGGCTGCGGGGGCGAGCTCCTGCAGCAAGCGGTTGTGCTGTTCGCTGGCATCGCTGGGCAGGTGGTAGAGCTCGGGCAGACTCGAGTGCAAATACTTGTGGTCAGCGCCGACCCAGGCGTGCAGGGGACTGGTGCCGAAGGCCAGGAAGCCGTTGAGGGATTCCATGTAGACGCCGCGCGTGGGATCGGGGGCAGACCAAAGATCAAAGCCGTCGATCTCGCGCAGGGCCCGGCCGCCGGCGGCGGCCAGCAGGGTCGGGGCTACGTCGGTGACGCTGACCAGGTTGCCTGCGCGGGTGCCGGCGCGCTCGGAACCGAACGGGGGCCGCAGGATCAGCGGCACGCGCATGGTCGTGTCGTAGCACAGCAGCGAGTGCGTCAGCTCACCGTGCCGGCCCAGGCTCTCGCCGTGGTCGCCGGCCACCAGAATCCAGGCCGGATCCAGAGCCTTTTCGGTGCGCAGGGCGTTTAGCAATCGGCCGACCTCGCGGTCCATGCCGAGCACCTCACCCAGGTAGGCGCGGCCGCCGGCGCGCTCGAGGTCCTGGGGTTGGGGCGCGTAGGGGGCGTGGGCGTCGAAGAGGTGCACCCATAGGAAGAACGGCCGCGTGGGGTCCCGGCGTTCGAGCCAGCGGATGGCGCGGTCCACGGTGACCTTGGCGCTTAACTCCGACATGTGCTCGCCGGCGGCGCTGCGACCGGAGGGGCCCTCGTAGATGTCGAAGCCCTGGTCGAGGCCATAGGGCGCGCCGAGCACGGCGGCGGAGACGAAGGCGGCCGTGTGGTAGCCCTTTTCGGAGAGCGCCTCGGGCAGGGTGCGGGCTGCGGGGGGCAGGGCGGCGAGGCCGTTGTCGCGCAGACCGTGGCGCACGGGGTAGAGGCCCGTGAGCATGGAAGCATGCGCCGGCAGGGTCAGGGGCGCCACGGTGCGCGCCTCTTCATAGACGATGCCCTGGGCGGCCAGGCTGGCCAGCTGCGGGGTGAGATTGCGGCCGGTGCGGTAGGGATCGAGGGTGCCTGGGTTGGTTGTGTCCAGGGTGATCAGGATCAGCGGCGGAGGCATCACCTCCGGCTCGGAGCAGGCAACTAGGGCAACCAGGCTCCCCAGGAGTAGCCGTCGAACCAAATCGCCTACCGTCCTCACCGAGCGTTCTCCTACTTGGACCATGCTGGCGATACTATGCGCCACCCTTCCCGGAGAGCCAAAGCCCTTGCAAATTCAACCCATCGTCATCGGCACCGCCGGTCATATCGACCACGGTAAGTCGAGCCTCGTCCAAGCCCTGACCGGAACCGACCCCGATCGCTGGAAGGAGGAGAAGGAGCGCGGCATGACCATCGACCTGGGCTTCGCCGGGCTCGAGCTGCCCGACGGGCGCAAGGTGGGGCTCTTGGATGTGCCCGGCCACGAGCGTTTCGTACGCAATATGGTCGCCGGTGCCACGGGCATCGATCTGGTGGTGCTGGTGGTGGCGGCGGACGACGGCGTCATGCCCCAGACCCGCGAGCACCTGGCGATCATGAATATGTTGGGCGTCAAGCGCGGCTTCGTCGCGCTCAACAAGATCGACCTAGTGGACGAGGAGATGGCCGAGCTGGCCGAGGAGGATGTGCGCGAGACCGTGGAGGGCACTTTCCTGGAGGGCGCGCCCGTGCTGCGCGTGTCAGCGACTACGGGACAGGGCATCGAGGAATTGAAAGCGCTGCTGATGGAGCTGGCCGCGGAAGCCAAGCCCCGGGATCACGGTGGCGTGTTTCGCATGCCTATTCAGCGGGTCTTTAGCGCGCGCGGCTTCGGTACGATCGTGACCGGCATCCCCATGGCAGGTTCGGTCAGCCTCGGAGACGTACTCGAGGTCTTGCCCATCGGACAGAAGGGCAAAGTGCGCGGATTGCAGGCCTATCACGAGAGCGTCGAGAGCGCCTGCGCTGGACACTCCACGGCGATCAACCTGACCGACACCGATCATCACCTGGTGGAGCGCGGCATGGTCGTCGCGACGCCTGGTTTCTTCAAGCCCGTGCGCATGGTGGGGGCGAGCTTGCAAGCGCTGCCTGTGCTCGATCGTTCGATCACCAACCGCATGTCCGTGCGCGTGCACACGGGCACGGCCGATGCGCTTGGCGAAGTGGTGCTGCTCGATACGGAGGAGTTGCAGCCGGGTGAGGAAGGCATGGTGCAGTTCCGTCTGGTTGAGCCCCTTGTGTGCGCACCCGGGGACCGCTTCGTGGTGCGTTTGGCTTCGCCCGTAATTACCCTCGGTGGGGGCGTGATCTTGGAAGAGAGCCGCTTCCGTCTGAAGCGCTTCAAGGGCTTCATCCTCGATGACCTAGGTCGACAGGCTGATAGCTTGGGCTCGCACGAGTCCTTGTTGGCCTCCCACCTGGCGCGCGCGCCCGAGCGTTGGTGTACTGAGGAGGAACTGGCCGTGACGCTCAAGCGCTCGCTGGTGGATGTGCGCGAGCTGCTGGCTGCTCTCGAAGGTAAGGGTGAGGCCGTGCACACGGGTCCGCAGGATCGCTGGATGCACGCCGATGCGTTGGTGCAAGCTACGTCCGATGCGCGCGCGGGCCTGAC
>JBLIOL010000097.1:0-16127 GCA_047639615.1 Planctomycetota bacterium
GGGTTTGGCAGTTGAGGTAGACCGGCATGCGGCCCTCGACGATGGCCAGCATGGCCTCGTGCTTCTCTTCGATCTCACCGCGCGGGATGTTCTCGAGTCCGGCCACAACCCAGCCATCGCTGGCCATAGCGCGACCCTTGGCGTTCTCGCCTTCCAGATCGCGACCCTGGGCAAGCGCTTCGCGGCGTGCGCGATCGCTGCCCTCCTTCTGCTCCTGCACCAGACCCTCCAGGTGGCGACGCAGGTCGCCGAAGGCGCGCCTGAGCAGCAGCGCCTGGGTAGCGCGCGACTTGCCGCGCTTGGGAGTGATGCTGATCTTCACGCCAGCCTTCGGGCGCACCATCATGGCGTCGACGGTCATGCCGTGGGGCTTGACGATCATGCCCTGCCCGGCGATCACGGTGGAGTTGCCTTGCTGGACGTTGATCGTGGTGATTCCGAAGCGCAGGCACTCCTGGAAGTAGAAGTTCACCGGGTCTACCGAATCGGTCACGTCCAAGAAGGGCGCTACATCCAGGCTCTCGTTGGGACGGTCCATGCCGCTATTTGAGTGGGCCTCAATGAAACCGGGCGCGGCGGTCAGCTCCGGCACCTCCAGCAGGGTGGCGTCCCAAGGGATCTCCACCTCGCTGGTGCTGCCGATGGCGACCACGCGGCCGTCCTCGATCAGGATCACACCGTCTTTGATGGCCTCACCAGTGAGGGTCATCACGGTGCCGGCCTTGATGGCGTAGGTGTCGCTGGCTGTTGCGGGGGAGGCTGCCAGCAGCGCGAGGCCGAGAGCGGCCAGTCGGGTTAGGGATCGAGTCATCGGAGAGCTCGGGGGGGGTATGCAGAGAAGTGGTGAAGCGGGTCGGGCGGGGGTGAGTTAGTCGTTCTGGCTCGAGTCCGCAGGACTCAAGTTCAAGACGACATCACCGCTCACCAGCACTCCGGTGATACGGGAAGTGGGCTGGAACGGCTCGCCGCTCCAAAGCACGAGGTCGGCATCCTTGCCGGCCTCCACGGTGCCCACGCGGTTCTCGATGCCGAGCAACCGTGCGGGGATGGTCGTTACGCTGGCGAGTGCTTGATCCAAGCTCAAGCCACCGCGGCGAGCAGCGCCGGCTTGTACAGCCAACCCGCTCGAGATGCTGGTGGAGCCGTGAGCCGAGAGGGCCACGAGTACACCTTGATCGGTGAGCATTTTGGCCACGTTGGCAGCCATCATCGCGCCCTCGGTCGTGCGACCGCTGGACGGGAAGGGGGGCAGTACCACGGCCGTTCCGGAACGCACCAGCAGGGCCGGCTCTTTCCAAGCCTCGGCCGCCGCGTCGAGGATCATGCGCATCTCGCCGAAGCCTTCGCGGGCCAGCTCTTCCTTGAGGAAGACCGCCGTGCGAATGTCGGAGGTGGTCCAGGCCTGGATGAAGATGTTGACGTTGCCGTCGAGAACCGCGCGCAGCACGTCGGCGCCCGCGAATTCAATCTCCGGGTATTCGACGGCCAGGGCGGCGTCGAAGAAGGCCTTGCGCCACTCCCACTCCACGCCCATGCGCGTGGTGGGGCGTCGGTTGTAGAAGGAGGTCGGGCGACCGAAGGCCGGGCTGTTGCCGCTCGAGGGGCTACTGCCCATGGCACCCCGCAGGACCGGAGTCCCTTCTAGGGTGCGCGCCTCAGGGGAACCGCCGGCGGTCTTCATGATCACGCCCATGCCACCGACCACGTTGCGGTCGGGCGGGGTCACCAGCACGGTGGTCACGCCGGACTTAGCCTGACGCAGCCAACGACGATCGTAGGGATCGATTGCATCCACCACGGACATGTCCGGAGCCACCTCGCGGGTCTCCTCGACGCCGGAACGCGAGGAGCTGATGCGCGTGGACATGTCGATCATGCCGGCGGTGATCGCCGCAGCCCGCAGGCTGTCGCGGGTGGCGCTACGACCGGGCAGGATCGCGACGATCTTGCCGTCCTCGATCTGCACCAGGGCGTTCTTCACCTGGGTGCCGGGGGCCGTGTAGACAACGTCGGCAAAGACGGTGAGTGTGTCCTGAACGGTTGCGACCGGTGCCGCTCCGAACAGGGGGAGCAGAGCCGCGGGGATAGCTGCCAGGGAAATCATTGGTCGTCTCCACTATGGACAAGGACGCCGTCACTCCAAACGGAGAGCACACGGCTGGTCAATTCGGTGGGCGGGCCACTCCAGAGCACAAGATCGGCGTCGCGGCCAGGGGCCACGTCACCGACACGATCAGCAACGCCCGCCAGGTTGGCAGCGTCTTGGGTCAGAGCGCGCCATGCAGCGTCCGCTGCCAGGCCTTCGCGCATGCACGCGGCGGCGGACATGCGCAGGCTGTCCGGTGCGTGGGTGGGTGCGTCGAGGGCGAAGCCAAAAGCCACGCCGGCAGCGTTCAGCTGCTTGGCGGAACGCGCCAAGCGGAAGGACTGGCCCGGACTGAAGGGTGCGAGCATCACGCCCAGCTTGGCCTTAGCGATGGACTCAGCTAGTTCGCCGATGCGCGAACCGCCAGCCAGGATGCCCTGCAGTCCGTGACGGCCGGCGAAGGCCGCGGCGCGTCCAGCTTCAGCGCGCGTAGCGGACTGCAGCAGCACCGGCAACTTGCCGGAGACCGCAGCGGCGAAGGCGCCCTGGGGTTCGACCAGCTGATCTTCCAAGAGCGCCAAGGCGCCGGAGTAGCTGGTGCGATAACCGTTGGGGTAGCGCGTGGGGCTTCCGAAGAAGGATCTCGACTGTTGGGTTTGGGCCGAGGCCCGCGCCGTGAACATCGAGCTGCCGAAGTTCAGGTGCAGGTGCGCACCACCCTTGAGCAGCTTGCCACCGGCCGGCTTGACCACCGCCGTGCGTCCGCCAGAGAGCAGACCCGAGCCGGGTGTCAGCACAACCGTGGTCACGCCACCGGCGGTCATGCGCGCTAGGTCCGGGTGATTTCCACGGAAGCCTTCAGCGATCTGCGCGTCGGGCATTAGCCAGCGCGTGTCGTCCACGCGCTCCCTGCCCAGACCAGTGGAATCCGCCAGGGCGACCATGCCCGCGGACAGGTGTCCGTCAAGCTCGATCACTATGGCGCTAGCCGGGATATTGGCTTCCGCGCCCACGGCCAGGATGCGGCCGTCACGAATGACGACGCGCCCGTTCTCTAGCACATTGCCATTGGCGAGGTGCACGGACCCTGCCTGCAGTACCATGACCGAGTTCGCGTCCTGAGGCGCCGCAACAGCGGCCGCGCCCAGCAGCAAACCTGCGGGAAGGAGACGTGCGATGGAATGAAACAGCATGGAGATCAATCCTCGGGCGTCACAACGACGCGGCCGGCGGAGAGCGCGTACTTCACGCGCGTGGTCGATGAAAGGGGATCGCCGTCGAGCACCAGTAGGTCGGCTATGCGACCACGCTGAACGCTACCCAGGGAATCCCCCAGGTCGAAGGCGCGCGCCACACCCAGAGTGATCGCGCTCAGAGCTTTGTCGGCGTCGAGGCCGTGTCCGACGGCCAAAGCCGCCAGCAAGGGTAGGTCGCGCGAGGCCCAGGTACCGCCGCTGCCGATCAGCACGGGAACTTCAGCCTCGGCCAGCTGGGCTGCCAGAGCGAGGCCCACGCCACGTTGCACGGAGGCCGAGGAGGCGCCCTCGGGCTTGGGGTAGACGATTACCGGAACTCGACGCTTGGCCAGTTCCTCAGCGACCACCATGGCCTCGCGGCCACCGGCGATCACAAGCCGCACACGCGGGTAAGCAGCCAGGCCCTTGAGCAATTCGCGCAGCACGGAGGCCCGATCGGCCTCCACTACCAGCGGTATCTCCCCGATGGCTACGCGCGCGAAGATCTCCTTCTCGGCGTTGTACTTGGGAGCGCCCGGGCGCTTGTCCTCCTTGTGGGACTCCTCCTTATGCTCATTGTCCTTCTTCTTGGCGTCGGCGATGGCTTTTTCGCGGCTCTTCTTGGCCTTCTTGAAGTCCTTCTCGAGCTTCGCGTCGAGCTCGCCGATCTCCTGCTCCCACTCCGCCAATGCGGTGCGGAAGGCGTTCTGATCCTGGTCGTAGCCGAGGCCGTCCTCGATCTCGCCCATGAGCTTGTCGACGGCTTCGATCATCTCAACCTGGTCGCCGCCCAGCTTGAGATTCGCGCCGATGCCAGCGTCGGGCAACTGCACTGCGCCATCCTCCACCAGGGAGACCACCGCGCCCACGCCACCCACCAGGGTCACGCCGCCCGCTTGGATGCGAGCGTTGAGCACGCCAGCGCGAGCAGCTTCGCGCAGCGGGCCGGCCGAATTGTCGTGCGCAAAGCCGTCGAGAGTGCGCATCTCTGCAGCCGCCTCCCGATCGTTGCGCGCAGCGCTGGCCAGGCCAAGGCTCGACCAAGGATCGATGAACCCGGCACAGACCACCTTGCCTTGGATGATTTCAGCGCCCTCGGGCGCGGAGAGGGTCTCCCCCACCGCAACGATGATCCCGTCCCGGATCAACACCTGACCAGGCGCTAGCTCCTTGCCGGGGCGCAGGATCAGGCGCTCCGCACTGAGCAACACGGTCTTGCCTGTGGGAGCTTCAACCACCGACTCGGCAGTCGACTCGGCAGTCGGCTTAGCCGGGTCTTGCGCACCCGCGAGGGCAACGACACAAAGCAGGGCGAGGCCGCGACTGGGCCATGAAATAGGAAGATGCATCAAGCGCTCTCCAACCGGAGGGGGGGTCCACTAGGAACGCGGATGAGGTGCAACTTCGCACACCCGCCCGCGCCACAGGGCTCGTTCGTCACATGCACGAGGATTCTCGCGCACGAACAGTCTGTCCTCTGAGCCCCCAGATGGCCAAGGCTGTGCCGCGTAAACCCTTGATCGCCAGCACCTTACGGACCGTTTACGGGAACACAGATCGGTCCCTTATCGAGAACTTCCCGGCGGTTACCAAAAACCCACAGAGCCCCCGTTCGCAGGGCCCTGCGATCGCGCTCAGGGCTATGAATGCGCGCGTATAAGTCGATCCACCCTCTCCTCCTCGACCCCTCATATTGGCGCAATCGCCTACAGGACCTGGGCTTGGAGAAGAACGGAATGACCGCCCATCACCGCCCCGACCTCTCGGGTCATGGCCGTGAAGTGGTCGAGTTTCATATGGAGACACCCGACGGGGCCAACATTTGGGGCCTCTTTGCACGCCCCTCCTGGGTCCAGGGCCCGCGCCCAGCCCGCATCCGCAGCGTCGGCCCAGCCGAGCTGCCCAGCCTAGACCCGGGCGCCGTCGAGGACGGCATCGCCGAACTGGTCTACCAGGGCCCCGCCGGACGCCGCCTCGAGGACCGCGTCCTCGACACCCTGCGCGTCTGCAGCATCGCCACCCGCTCCGAAGGCGTCGACTCGGACCACATCCTGTTCGAGACCAAGAGCGAGTGTTGCACTCCCGCCGACGAGGTGCTCATCGCCGAGCGCCTGCTAGACGGCCGCTTCGATAAGAGCTAGCCCGGCTCGACGCCCTGGCAGCGAACACCGGCCAGGCCCAGGACCTCGGCCGTCACTCCGGGCCCCTCGGTCAGCTCACCACCCACGTGGGTCTGCGCCACCCCGCATGAGGGCGAACGCTCCTTCAGGAATGCGCGCCTAATACCTAGCTCCTCGCAAAGCGCCGCCGCCCCCCGCGCCCCGGCCAAAAACTCGGCGGTCACGTCCACGCCATCCTTGGTCAGCATGGATGCCTCGCCGTCCACCACCGCTGCCGCGCCGCCCTCGCCGATCCAAGCCGCGGGCCGCGGCGTACCGAGCCCGCCGTGCTCCTCAGGGCAAAAGGGCACGGCCTTCAGGCCTTCGGCCGCTAGCGCAGCGGCCAATTCCTCATCCCTGCAATGCCCGCCGTCATAGCGGCAGGCGCGCCCCATCAGACAGGCGCTGACCAAAACCGGTTCAAGTGCGGGGGAGGAGTCCACAGGATCAGCCTAACCACACGGGCGGCTTGCTAGGCTGCTCACATGGCGAAGAAGGAGAACAAACCGAAGGCGGAGGGAAGCGACCGGCTTGTCTCCCTCGATGCCCTACGCGGCTTCGACATGTTCTGGATCATCGGCGGCGAGCGCCTGGTGCATTACACCGCGGGCCTCACCGACAATCGCTGGGTGCAGAAAGCCGCCGCCCAGCTAGAGCACAGCCAGTGGAATGGCTTCACGCTCTACGACCTGATCTTCCCCCTGTTCCTGTTCATCGCCGGCGTGGCCATGCCCCTCTCCATGGCCAGCCGTCGCAGTCGCGGCTTCGAGGACAAGGACCTAGCCATCGGCGTCATCCGCCGCGGCGCGCTGCTAGTGCTGCTGGGCATGGTCTACAACGGCCTGCTCAACTTCGACTTCGACAACCTGCGCTGCGCCAGCGTGCTCGGCCGCATCGGCCTGGCCTACATGCTCGCGGGCCTGATCGTCCTCAAGACGCAAGCACGCGGACAGATGATCTGGACCGCCGGCCTGCTGCTTTTCTATTGGGTCGCGCTCACCGCCGTCCCCGTGCCCGACATCGGCGCCGGCGTGCTCGAGCCTGGCAAGACCCTGACCGACTTCATCGACCGCGCCCTGACCCCCGGCGTCCTCTACCACGGCGACCGCGACCCGGAAGGCCTCTTCGGCACCATCCCGGCCATCGCCACCGCTCTACTCGGCGCCATGGCCGGCCGACTGTTACTCACAGCCGAGTGGAATGGCTGGCAGAAGTTCTTCTCCCTAACGGCCATGGGCGGCGCTTGCCTAGGCCTCGGCTACGCCTGGGACTTCGCCTTCCCGATCAACAAGAACCTCTGGAGCAGCTCCTTCGTCATGTGGTGCGCAGGCTATAGCGCGCTCCTACTGGCGGCCTTCTACCTGGTCATCGACGTACTGCGCTTCCGCATCTGGGCTGCGCTCTTCGTGATCATCGGAGTGAACTCGATCACGATCTACCTGGGCCAGAAGCTGATCGACTTCGAGCACACCGCGAGCTTCCTCTTCGCCGGCGTAGTCGACCTCGCTCCGGTGGCACGCCAGCCTCTGATCCTGGCCTCCTTCGTGCTGATCCTAAAGCTCGCCTTCCTGACCTTCCTGCATCGCAAGAAGGTCTACCTGCGGATCTAAGCCCCAGGCCTTGAGCCTGCTTTGCGGGCGAGCTGGGTCGGGTTCTTTCCTCCAGCCCATTCCGCTCACGCTCGAACACAGCCCATGACGTCCGCCCCCCCCCGCGTTCATCACGCGCTCGTTCCTGGCCCGGGTCCGGACACCGTGAGGATTGCCCGGTTGGGTTCTGCGCTCTGCTGGTAGGCTTGGGGCATGGATCCGGAGTCAATCACGGTGCTGTTGCGCCGTATCGAAGGCGGAGAGCATGCGGCCAAGGAGCAGTTGATCCACGAGGTGTATTCGGAGCTTCACGGCCTGGCTTGCCACTACCTCGCCAGTGAGCGGGCCGGACACACCCTGCAACCGACAGCGCTGGTCAACGAGATCTACATCAAGATCGTTCAGAGCGTGCCCGAGGCCAAACTCAGGGACAAACAGCACCTCCTGCGGACCGCCGCAAAGGCCATGCGTAATCTCTTGATCGATCATGCCCGTGGGCGCAACAGCTTGAAGCGCGGCGGCAGCGCTCAGCGCGAGAGTCTCGATCACATTGTGGATTACTATGAGGAGCAAGGCATTGAGATCACGGCGCTGGACACCGCCCTCGAGCACCTCGGCGATATGGACCCGGAGCTCGCTCAAATCGTGGAGCTCAAGTTCTTTGGTGGACGCTCAAACAAGGAGACCGCTGAGGTACTGGGAGTCTCGGAGCGCACGGTCGAGCGCTCATGGAGCACGGGTCGAGCCTGGTTGAAGCAGCGCCTAGAATCGGAATGACCCACCGTCTGCCCCAGTCTTGGTAGGAGACTGCTGGATCGAGAACTGGATCATTGTCCGCCACCCCGACCGCTAGCGATCGCCTTGCGGGCCGCCTCGAGTCCACCCAGTCCATACTCGAGGGAGGGTGAATCCGCTCCCAACACCTCCGGCGCATTCTTCGCGAACTCCTCCCATAGGGGGAGCGACTCCGCGAATTGGCCTGTCTTGTGGCGCACATCAGCAGCTGTCAGGATCAACTGAAGGGTCTCGGGGTGCATGTCCCCGAGTACTCGTCGCGTGCCTTCCAAAGACTGATCCACCAGGTCACGTGCTTCCTCGTAGCGCCGAGCTTTCAGCAACATGAATCCCAGATTCCCCATGGAACGCAGAGTGTCCGGGGATTCGTCCCCGTGCAGCTCGCGGCGCAGGTCCAAGTTGATCAGCAAAAGCTCCTCTGCTTCATCATTGCGCCCCACGGACTGGAACATCATCGCTAGGTTGTTGCGCGCACTCAAGGTGCGCTCATCCGCTTCCCCTACAACCTGCTCCAGGCCCTCAAGCCCGCGGAGCAGCTCCTCCTCGGCCATTTCCATGTTCGAGTCGTAGTAGGCCGCTGTCCCCAATCCCATGCGGGCATCCAAAGTAAGCGAGTGGAACTCGCCGAAATGCTCGGTGCATTCATCGACAGCTCTTTGGAAAACGACGAGGGCTGCCTTTGCATCACCGGTAGAGATCAGAACGTGCCCGAGAATCGCGCCGTAACGCTGCGTCTGATATCGACCAGGCCCGAGGTTCTCGCGGGTGGTATCCACCACATCTTGCATGGCGGCTAGCCCCTCGTCGGCGCGGCCCAGAGCAATCAGAATTCCCGAGCGCTCATTGGCGGAGGCAAGCGTGTCTGGGTGATCAACACCTAAGGAGTCCCGCTGATTCTTGTAGCATTCCTGCGCTAGCTCTAAGGCCTCCTCCATCTCGCCCATCTTGAACAGGAATAAGGCCCGGCGCATGCCCAAGGTCGCGACCACAGATGCGTCTTCACCAAAGACTTGCTGCCCGGTTTCGTGGGCTACTCGCAGATGGTTGTCCGCCTCCTCGTCCAAGTTGGCCGCGCTGAGCACGAAGCCTAGAATCGACCGGGCGACCACCGTTTCCTCATGCTCCTCCCCAAGCGTGCGGTCCAAGCCCAGGTAGGCGCCGCGCGCCATGGCGACCGCTTCGAGAGGATCCCCGTCCAAGGCGATGATGTTCTGGGCGATGAGCGCTCTGGCGCTGAACACCTCCTCCCCTTCGTCCTCGCCCATAGCGACCCGCAGCGCGAAGCTCTCTTCCAAGTGCTGGCGGGCCAGGGCGAATTCCCCGAGGCTCGAATAAATGCGCCCAACCATGTCGAGCAGTGGTGCCCGAACCTCTGGCTGATCAGCAAAGGTCTCCGCACTCAGATCGAACACCCGCCCCAGCACGTCCACCACCCGAGTCTCTGGACCGTCGCTGTCCGGGGAGGCCGCGTACAAGGCGTGGCCCATGAACTCGTTGATGGCATCCGACTTGATCCGCTCTCCGTCGGCGATGGAGTAGATTGCGGAGACCCAGCCCAAAGCGCCCAACAGAACAACCAAGAGAGCGACCGCCGATGAGACCGCCAGCCGGTGTCGGCCCACAAACTTCTTGATGTGATATCCAGCGCTCAATGGTCCCGCATGCACAGGCTCCCCATTGAGGAAGCGCTTCAATTCCGTCCCCAATTCGATGGCGCTGGCGTAGCGCTGGCTCGGGTCCGGATCGAGGACGCGGCGCAGGACCCAATCGAGCTCCTGGGGCAGGTCGGAGCGCGGCAAGATTTGAAGGTCGCCCGCGAGCTTCGCGATCGCCTCCGTGATCGGCAAACCGGCGATGTCGAACGGCGCCTTGCCCGTGAGCAACCGATACAAGACAACACCCAGAGCATAGATCTCGGAACGAGTACTGCCCTCTGCGCCCCGCAGCTGCTCGGGACTCATGTAGCAGATAGTGCCGATCAGATCCCCCGTGCGAGTTAGAGCCGACTGCAATAACTCCGCGCCGTTGGTGGCCCTAGCGATGCCGAAGTCGATCAGTTTCAGCCGCCCATGCTTGTCCACCAACAGGTTCGATGGCTTCAAGTCCCGGTGCAACACACCACGACCGTGGGCGTAGTCCACCGCATCACACACCTGTAGGAAGAGTGTGATGCGCTGGGCTTGATCCAGTTCTTGTTCGTTCGCGTATTGGAGGAGATCCCGGGCCTCCTCCACAAATTCCATGGCGATCCAAGGCTGGGGGGCCTTTTCATCACCCGCCACTCCGGAGGCATAGATCTGAGCGATACCCGGGTGCGAGAGGTGCGCGAGCATCTCTCCTTCATAGTGAAACCGCCGATGAGCAGATTCACTGGTGGCCCAATGACAGAGCAGAGTCTTTAGGGCCACGCGACGATTGAGCGATTCTTGAACCGCCTCGTAGACTGCGCCCATCCCGCCTTGGGCCAGCGCCCGCAAGACGCAAAAGTCCCCGATGTTCTGGCCCTCCGTGAGGGCCAATCCGAACGCAGGGGACGACGACGCAGCGATGGGCGGTTGCATCCAATCTGTACAGGACGCGTGGGCAGCAAGCATGCGCTCAACCAGGTGCACCAGATCTCGATCGTCAGCCGCCTCCTGCTCAATGTAGGGGGTCCGATCCTCCAGGGGAATCTCGATCGCGACTTCAAAGACCCTGCGGGCCCGTGTCCATGCCTCAGAGTTCAAGGGACTCCCTACAACATCCAGGTGTCACCGAATGGGATGGGCCAGGGCCCGGGTTTCCCCGCGCCACAGTAAGGAGGGGCGAAATCGTGCTTGTCATGGGTTCGTTTGTCCGTTGGCGTATTACACGGACCTAGTCTAGCGAGGTCTGTTCATGTCATGAGTCGATTCGCCAATGGCTCGACTCGCTGATCGACAATGCACTCTAAGTGCAGGCCCCGAGGGATCGGAACTGTGGGACATGAAGAGCCCCACACCCTGATGGCGCAGAAAGCCGCGCAAAGCCGACAACGGTCCTCAAAAATGCTCTCCAAACTGCAGGACGGGATGAGCTGTGACCCCCGGCGAGCCCCCTGGCCACTTTAGAAGTGAGCGCCCGATTAGCTCTGGGCCATTCGCTTAACCAGCGATGCTCGCCGCGCTTATGAGTGCGCAGCTAGGAAGAACGCCCCTCTGATCTTGAGCTGTCGGAAGATCTCGAATCTTCCTGTCGGGTCCGTCTGCCCGTCTGCGCTTGCAGGGGAGGGGGATCTCTTGAGTTCCCCAGAGTCCCGTTCCCCCAGATTCCAATCTAGGCACTCAAGCGACTAGGCCACAAGCCATGCGAAATACTCTTCAGCTCTCCACATCAGTCACCCTCCTCGCCGCGGGATTACTGGCCTCCGGTGCCTCCGCAGGCCAGTCATCAATCCCCCAGTCGCCCCCAGCGTCAGAGGCGGAGCCGACAGAATCGCCGGCGGCGCCGGCCATCTATGGTGGCGCGCCTACAGTCTCCTGGAGGGACTTCGATCAGGACGGCCTGCAGGATGCACTCGTCCTTCAGCCGGGACAGGGGGCCCGCCTGCTCAAGGGCCTACCGGGCGGAACGCTAACGGACATCAGTGTGGCTTCTGGCCTATCAGTGATCCGTAGCAGCCACTCCGCCGTATGGGCGGACTTCGATCGAGATGGTCTCGAGGACCTGTTCTTCGTAAGTCTCACCGAAGGTGGATTCCTCATGCGCCAAGTGACGGCAGGCCGGTTCACCGACGTGACAGAGTCCTATGGCTTGCGATTCGGGAGTGCACTCTACGGATCCTCGTGGGTTGACTACGACGGCGATGGCCGACCGGACCTTCACACGGTGGGCATGTTTGCCGACCGCCTGTTTAGGAACCAGCCGGGGAGATTCATCGAGGTCGACCTCGACCCTTCTGGTCTCTCGTTGACGACACACGGATCCCATGGCATCACGATCACGCCCGGCGGAGGAATGAACTTCACCGGCCCGACGATCGCAACTCTCGCCAACGCACTCGTTGACCAGGGCGCCGCTGGACTTGAAGTGATGGCCTCCAGCGTCCCGACTCTCGGCATGCTCTACCCAATCGGTTCCGACTTCTACATCGACGCGACAACGGGCCGCATGGGGCTGGGGAACACGAATCCCACCCAGGCATTGGACGTTGCCGGCACCATCCGATCCCGCTCGGGCGGCGTGATGTTCCCGGACGGATCGCTTCAAGCGACGGCAACTCTCACGGGGCCCCAGGGCCCGCAAGGGCCCACCGGAGACCAGGGACCCGATGGACCGCAGGGACCTACTGGAAACCAAGGGCCTGCAGGTGACACGGGACCCGCGGGTGACCAAGGACCTACCGGAGACACAGGACCCGCTGGCGCGCAGGGGCCGCAGGGTGACACGGGACCCGCTGGCGCGCAGGGGCCGCAGGGTGACACGGGACCCGCTGGCGCGCAGGGGCCGCAGGGTGACACGGGACCCGCTGGCGCGCAGGGGCCGCAGGGTGACACGGGACTCCAGGGTGATCCGGGCCCGACGGGGATGACTGGCCCCGCCGGTCCGCAGGGCCCCCAAGGTCCCGATGGAGCAACGGGCCCCCAGGGCCCGCAGGGTGCAACCGGGCCCCAGGGACCTTCCGGAACATCGTCCTGGAACGATGCTACTGGCCAGGTCACCACCTCCGAAAATGTGGGCATTGGAACCACGAGTCCCGCCGAGGCCCTCCACGTCGTCGGCAACGTGCGCGGAACCGGGACCGTCTTCACCGGCTATGGCACTTCGACAACCCCCACGTACAAGTTTGGAGGCGGCTCCGAGTCGGCCGGATTCTCAAGTCCTGCGGGGGAGACCATCTCGATCTTGACCGATGCGACGGAGCGCGTGCGAGTTCACTCCAGTGGCGCAGTTTCTATCGGCAGCAGCATCGCTTCTGGACGCTTCTCCGTCCGGGAGGATGGCTCCGGGAACATCATGGCGGGGTACAACACAGGCGCCAGTCCGGTCTTCGAAGTCCGCAACAGCGGGCGTGTGGTAACCACGGCGGTTCAAATCACCGGTGGCGGCGACATCGTCGAGGGCTTCGAAAGCGAGGCGGAATGTGAACCGGGCACTGTGGTTTGCATCGATGCCAAGCATCCGGGGCAAGTGATCTCATCGGAAGCGAGCTATGACACCAAGGTTGCGGGTGTCGTCTCAGGCGCCGGAGGCGTGAACCACGGCCTGCGCCTTGGGCAAACGGGTGTCTTGGAAGGGGATGTCCTGATCGCCATGACCGGCCGCGTCTACGTCAAGTGCTCCTCCGAGAACGGTGCGATCAGCCCTGGAGACTTGCTGACCACTGCCGACCTCGCCGGGCATGCCATGCGTGCAACGGAAGTTAACCGAGCCTTTGGCTCCGTCATCGGCAAGGCCATGACCGGTCTCGAGTCAGGTACTGGTCTAGTGCTCGTCCTGGTCAACCTTCAATAACGGAGAGCGCCATGAAATCCCTACTACCCATACAAGTATCCGGAGTTCTGCTATCGATGTGCGCGCCAGCAGTTGCGCTAGCACAAGCGGAGGACCCTGTGGAACAGGCTGCTCAGGACTACACGTTGACGATCAACGCAGGTGACATGGATCAGCTGCTCGACGCATCAGGCGTGCCTTCTGTTCCTGAGCAGTATCGCCTTGTTTCGAGTCTCTATCAGGCCGCGATCTTAGCGCAGACGATGGCGCCTGCGGTGGTTCGAGAATCGCTCGGCGAATCGTTCATGCCCCTGCGGAATGACGGCTTCTTCGAGGTGGAGATTGTGGCACCGCTGGGCGTGGATCCCCCGCCTGATGGATTCATTCGTCAGTTTGGAGCGATTCCTAGCAGCCGCTGGGAAAACTACCTCGAGGTTCATGTGCCCATGGGACGCTTACTCGACATGGCGGCGGCCCTGCCACAAGGCTACCTGATTACCCGTGCGACAGCGGGCGAACCGGACGATGTAACGGGCGAAGGCCCCCAGCGCATCGGCTCTGACACATACCGTGATGGTGGCGCCGATGGCACGGGAAAAACCATCGCCATCATCGACGGTGGCTATCAGAACTTGACAGCAACTAGAAACAACGGCGATGCGCCAACTCTGGCGAACACGACCCTCGTTAACTACACGCCGGGATCGTTCGAGGCGAGCGGTTTCCACGGCACTGGATGCGTGGAAGCGGCCTTCGATCATTGCCCGGGAGCAACTTGGCGCGTTTACAAGATCAACAGCGTTGCCGACTTGGGGCTCGCCGTCGCCGACGGCAATCTGAATGGCGTCGATGTCTTCAGCCACTCCATGAGTCGCTACAACCTCGGATGGAACGACAACGAGGGTGGAGCCTGCACTGCTGCCGTGGCCGCTGCCAATAGTGGCGCCTTGTTCTTTACCTCCGCTGGAAATCGGGCGGAGCACCACTTCAAGGACACGCTTGACCCTTCTGCTGGAGATTGGAACCAATTCTCAGGCAGCGACGACGCGCTGGACATCACGCTGGACCCAAACGAGGGCTTCAACTTCTCTCTATGTTGGGACCCGAGTGGTGGCACGCATAACCTCGACATGTACCTCTACAACTCGAGCCTGTCGACCATCCTGCGCAGCAGTACTTCGAGCGGGGAAACATATGAGAACTTCTCCTACACGAACACCAGTTCCAGCACGATTGTCGTGAAGCTGGCGATCAAGCGCGTGTCAGGAGGAACTCCGGTGTTCGAGGTTTTCGGGCATGGCTTGGGCGATTGGCAGTACGCGACAGCCGCGAGCTCGGTCACGTCTCCCAGTAACACTTCCAATCAGAACGTAATTTCGGTTGCGGCGGTGGATCAAGCCGACTTCGTGGTTGGATCTCCGGACTACGGAGTCCTGCAACCGTACAGCAGCCAAGGGCCCTCAAACTCTGGGATGATCGTCCCGGATATCACGGGTCCGACCAATACGGCCGGCTTCACGTACACGACGTTCGGCGGAACAAGTAGCGCGACGCCGAATGCAGCGGGGGCGGCCTGCGCATTTTGGTCGTCGGTACCCGCTTGGACGAATTCCTCCGTGCGTTGGGTGCTCTTCCGCCACGGGATCAGCCTGGTTGATTGGGGCAGCACGGGGAACGACAACGTTTACGGCTGGGGCGGAGCAAATATCACGACCTATGCGCCAGGCACCGTGTGGCTCGCACGGGATTGGCTCAATACGTTGAACAACCCCAATTCGCCTTTCTACACCCTTCCCGCGGCCTATAGCTTCACTCCGAACGGAGGGCGGATCCTGATCCTTGAGGGTGGGAACTATCCGGAACTGTTTCCCACGATGTCGTCGAAGATCATCACCATCGAAACGGTGGACGAACCCGCTGTAATTGGTTCATAGAAAGGACTCAGCTCCACTTGATGCCGCGCATCTCACCGCAAGAATGCGCTGAGGTGCGCGGCGTCGTATTGCCAATCGGTGGTGGTCCTTTTCCTGAGCAACAGTCCGCTCGAGGCAAACCACCTCCGCATCCACCAACCGGGTGTATCGCCCGCATGCGAGGAATCGAGCGCCCCAGCGTGAGGGGGTAGCCCAGCTTTGAAGCTGAGCGCCCTACCTCGCGCGGAGATGGACGAATCGCTGTCGCTCCACGGGGACAGGGCACTAACTTGGTCCCATGAAGGAAGCAATCGAGGAACTCTGTGCATGGCTAACGGTTCGCTTCGGAGAGGGTCCGGGGGTCGCCGCCGGAGTGCTCGGGGCTTCCCTGGCCATCGGTCTCCTGCTCCATTTCGTTGTGTTGCGGGGACTGGCCATGCTGCTCAGCAAGACGAACACGGATCTGGATGAGCGTGTCTTGGCCGCCCTGCGCGGGCCAGTGATCTTCTCGGTAGTACTGCTGGGCGCCTACGTGGCCGTCCAACAGCTTGGGGCCAGCCCCGAGATCGCCGGGCAGCTGCTATTGACCATCGGCCTAAGCCTGTGGGTCATGCTCGGCCTGCGCATGGCGCGCCTTCTCGTGCAGCATGCCAGCCACATGGCGGATCGCTTCGACGCGATCGACATGCGCACGGCTCCGCTCTTTGGCAACGTGGCCACGGTGCTGGTGATCGGGCTCGGGTTGTACCTGCTGCTGCTGATCTGGGGCGTAGATCCCACCGGCTGGCTGGCCTCCGCGGGCATCGTCGGGGTCGCCGTGGGTTTCGCCGCCAAGGACACCCTCTCGAACCTCTTCGCCGGCGTCTTCATCATCGCCGACGCCCCCTACCAGATCGGGG
>JBLIOL010000098.1:0-16111 GCA_047639615.1 Planctomycetota bacterium
GCGCTGTCCGCTTTCCTGTCCAAGTGGTTCGACAGCCATGCCTTCCAGGCCGTTACTACGGCGGACTTCCTCGAGTTCCTGGCGGCGGAGTTGCCCCAGGCATCCGAGGGTATGGACCTGCACGCGTGGATTGAAGAGCCGGGCCTGCCGGACGATGCACCGCGGACGACGTCGCCGATTCTGCAGGGCGTGGACAAGCAACGTGAAGCGTTGCTCTCGGGGACTCCGGCTGCGGAGCTGGATGTCTCTGACTGGAGTACGCAGGCTTGGTTGCGCTTCCTCAAGGCCATGCCCACGGAGGCTGGTAGCGCGCCAATGCCGGAGCTGGATGCTGCCTTTAGCCTGACGGCTGCAGGCAACTCCGAGATCCTGGCCGCTTGGCTCGAGCTCTCGATCCGCCAGGACTACGAGCCTAGTTACGAGCGCCTGGAGCGCTTCCTCTTGGACGTGGGCCGGCGCAAATTCCTTAGCCCCCTGTATCGCGCGTTGATGGAGACCCCCGCAGGGGCCGAGCGCGCGCGCTCAATCTACTCCGAGGCGCGCCCGCGTTACCACGCGGTCTCGGCTCAGACCTTGGATGGCATCGTTACCAAGGGCTGATCAGTCCTCGTCGTCGTCATCCTCATCGCCGCCGGCGTACCCCATGTCGATCATGCTCTGAATGAGCTCTTCACTCATGGGCACGGGCGCTCCCGGTAGGGGCGCGGCTTGCATGGCATTGAGGATAGCTTCGAGAGCTTGCGACATGCGCTCAGCGCGCTTTGGCTCGGCCGTGATTTGGGAGACTTCCTCTCCCGGGTCACGGCCGAGATCATAGAGCTCGTGATTCCCGTCGGAGCTATCGATGTACTTCCAATCGTCCTGCACCAGCACACGGCGTACGCGCTTGAAGCGTTCGGCCCAAGGCGAGTTCAAGTCCTTGGTGCGCGTGTAGTAGTTTTCGGAGAGCAGCGGAACTTGCGCGCGCGGGTGGTGAGCTAGAGCACGCTCGGCGGCGGCACGGTTGTGTAGGCGTAGATGGTTCAGGGCCAATTCCGGCAGGTGGATGTGACCGATCCAATCCTCGTCGACGGCGGCCAGTTTCTGTCCGGGTGCTTTGACCAAGAGCGGTACATGTAGGGCGCCTTGGTAGACGTCCTTCGAGTGCTCGATCAGGGCCTTCTCGCCGAGGAATTCGCCGTGGTCTGAGGTGATGATGATCAGCGCATCTTCGAACAGGCCGCGCTCGCGCAGGGCGTCGAAGAACTCGCCTAGGCCAGCGTCCAGATTGGCGATGGCCAGGTCGTATTGGTCGATGCACGCCTGCAGCAATTCCGGCGGCACTTGCGCGCCTTCGGTCAGGATCAAGGGTGCTACGCGCGCCAGGGCGTTGCCATAGGTGCTAGCGCTCTCGAAGCCCTCGCGCGGCCGCGTGTTGTAGGGCCGGTGCGTGTCCATGTAGTTGATGAACAGGAAGCTCGGCTGCTCGGCATCGCGCGCGTCGAGCCATTCGAGTGCGCGGCGGTTGAGATCTTCCACCGGTCCGCGCTCTTGGTCGTAGTGATCGAAGCCTTGGGAAATGCCAAAGTTCGGATCGAGGAAGGCCAGGTTCGCGACCACGGCGCCGGTGGCGTAGCCCTCGCCGCGCAGTACCTCGGCCAAGGTCACGCGCTCGGGCGCGAGCGGACCCACGTTGTTGTTGGCCTTCCAGCCCTTGCCGGCCAGAGCGCTGAGCTGCTCCATGGGCCAGGTGCGAGCGCCGTGCTCGTAGGGGTGCAGGCCCGTGAAGATGCTGGCGTGGGAGGGCAGGGTCCAGGGGGCGGCGGCCTGGGCGCGGGTGTAGCGGGTGGCCTGGGTGGCGAAGCGCTCGAGCTGGGGCGAGGTGGGCCGCTCGTAGCCGTAGAGGGCCAGGTGGTCCGCGCGCAGGGTGTCGAGGCTGATCAGGATCAGGCGCGTGCTGCGCTGGGCGTCGGCGAGATCCGAGTCGCCGGAGTCGTCGGAGTCGTCCGTGCTCCCGCCGGAGCAGGCACTAAGAACTGCCAGAGAGAGGGCGAGGAGGGGGCCACGGAGGAGTCGCATTCGAAAAGTGTAGGCAGCGGAGCGGGCCGGAACCCTAGGAAAGCGGGCTGCCGGCGTATCTCTACGCAGCTGGTGGACTACTGTTGGGCTGCTGCCCCCCGGCATGGCCGCGCGACTCATCATGGGAAGTCCGATACTGAAATCAGTCCTGCGTACCCCGCATGCTTCCCTCTGGGGAGTGTGGCTTGTGCTCGTCTCCTGGGGGACATCTGCCACTGGCTTGGCGGCCAGGGCACCTCAGATTCCAGCGCCGGTGGTCGAGCAGCCAAGCAGCCCGACTCAGGACCTGGCGGCGTGGTGGGAGCGTTTTGGTCGCAGCGAGCGCTGGTGGCCCACGGCCCGCGAGGAGTTGCGCGAGCTGCTCGATGGGGTGGAACGCGAAGCCCAGAGCAGTCCCGATGCCCTGCGCGCGGCGGGGGATGTGCTCTTGGACTTGGCCGCTCTCGAGATCGATAGCATGCCAAAGCGGTCCTTCTTTCGGGGCGGATCCAATAGTCAGCGCACGCGTCAGGGTGCTTTCAATCTGCTGCGCAAGCTGCTCGATTCAGAGGTGCGAGAGCGCCTGGGGCGACAGCTCTCGGAGACTCTCGTGATCGCGGGTTCAAGCAGCAGTACCCGCAACGATCTTGGCCGGCGTTATGTGGCCGCCTTCCTATGCTCCATGCATCGCGAGGACTCGGGTCGCATGGCCTTGCTGCTGGTGGCACGCAATCAAGCGGACCCCATGCGACCCGCTGCGCTGACTTTGCTCGGTGATTGGCCCGGGGATGACGTGGATCTGTTTTTGGTGCGCTTGCTGGGTCGCAAATTCGATTCGCGCGCCAAGCCGCATCCCTTCAACCTGCTGCTCGAACGGGTGCGCTCCCAGGAGCAGCCCCTCGGTACGCGCGCCTCTATCGAGCTGGTGCAGCGCATGCGGCTGATGCTGCTCTCAACGGACTGGCGCGAGGTGGCGCGGGCGGTGGAATTGTCCGTGGGCCTCAAGACCGAACGGCGCGTGCCGCTCTTGATCGACTCGCTATCTGCCTGGCAGCGGCGCATGAAGATGGGCACGGGATCGAAGCGTGTGATCGACGACATCGTGCGCGCTCTTCGGGGAATCTCCGGCCGCTCCGCCGGTACCAATCCGCACAACTGGATCACCTGGTGGATGGCCGTGCGCGCGGGCAAGACCCCCTTGCATGCAAAGCCCACCGGCGATCGACAGGTCACTAGCAGCGGCTTCTTCGGGCTGCGCCCAGTGACCGACAAGGTGACCTTCATCATCGATATCTCCGGTTCCATGCAGGCTACCTGGCTCACGGATACGCACAGTCGTTACGTGGAAGCGGTGGAGCAGATGATGGTGTTCTTGCAGGGCATGGGGGAGCGGGGGCAATTCAATGTGATCCTGTTCAACGACCAGCCCCTGCGCTCGACGCCGCAGCTGGTCAAGGCGCGGGCGACGACCCTCGAGCAGGCGCGCCAGTCCTTGCTCTCCAGGGAGCCCGGCGGCGGCACGAACTTGCGCTCAGCGGTGGAGCTGGCCCTGCGGCTCGATTCGAAAGGCCGGGTCGACCCCGAGCGCCTGACGGCGGACACCTTCGTGGTGCTCTGCGACGGCGAAACCCAGAGCGGCTCACGCTGGGTCAAACCGCTCTTCGATCGCATCCAAGCGGATGCGCAGCTGCGCATTCATACGGTGCTTATCGGTACCCAGGGCGACGGCACGCTGGAGGCACTGTCGAAGGCCACCGGTGGCGACTTCGTGCGCATCGATTAGGCGGCACAGTACTGCTGTAAGATCGAGCGTCTCTAAGAACCGAGCGTGAGCGCCGCCACCCAAGCCGCAGCTACGAGGGCCAGTCCGAGTAGACCCGCTCGGACTTGGCCCTTGCTGCTTAGACGCGTTGGGACCTGGTAGCGGCCGAGTACGAAGCCCACCAGACCGCCGGCGATGAAACCGAGCACGTGTGCGCCTACGTCGATGTTCTGGGGACCGGATTCGCCTCCGCCGGCGCCGAGGAAACCCAGGAGAACGGCGCCCGCGATAAGCGGTGCGGCCCGTCGCAGTTGGCGTAGACCTAGGTCACTGCGGCGCACCCACTCGTACATGCTCAGGAGTCCGAGGGTGGCGAAGACAGCCGTGGAGGCACCGATGGCGGTATGGCTCGGATCCGCAAGCCAAGCGTTGGCGTAGTTGCCGAGCATGCCGGCGATCAGGGTTGCGAGCCAGGCTAGGCCAGCGCCTAGGGTGTGGCTGGCGAGCACGCCGAAGCCGATGCCGAAAACCAGGTTGGCGGCCAAGTGCGCGATGTCCCCATGCAGGGTCAGGGCCGTGGCCGTGCGCCAAATTTCGCCGGAGCGAATGCGTGCCGCGTCGACCTTGCCCGGGTCCCACCAGTTGAGGCCGAAGAGACCTACCTGACCGATGGGATGGAAGATGGCGATCACGGCCGCGTAGACCAACGCGCCGAGCTTGCCGTTGGAGAGGATCGGCGGGGGGGCCACGCGCGGCGGCCAGTCCTTGTTCTCGACCACCAGATCACGCAGCTCATCCAGGGCCTGCTCCACGTGGATACCGGACACCATCAAGCGCCAGAGGAAGCCGTCGTAGTGCTGCCCGTGGGGGATCCCGAGGGCGACTAGGGTCAGCTCCGCATCCCGTAGGCCACGCTTGGTGGGTGCAGCAAAGACCTCGTGGGCGGTGTTCTCGTCGGTCTCCATGGCAGGCAAAGGGTGTAGGCCCACGGGCCGGGTATTCTAGTCCCCGGCGTGAACTTGCTAGCCCAGCCTCAGTCCACAACTGGGACAGGAGCGGGAGCCCTTGGGGATCGGGTCCATGCAGGCGGGGCAGCTATTCTCGTCGGCGTCCAGATCGATGCTGGCATCCGCGGCGGTTTGCTCCGCGGCGGACATGCCCGCGCGCTCGGCGCTGTGCAGGGCCTGGCCGGCTGCTTCCACATCAAGGCTCGCGACCGCGAGCCAGAAGGTTGCGCCTCAGGCACTAGGGTCGGAATCGGGGGGCCGAACCACGTTCGACTGGATTCCAGCGGTGCGTAGAACTGTGGCGGCTTCTTTGAGGCGGCCCATGGGGCCCTGGAGCAAGATTGCAGACTCGGGAGACATTAGGGCGCCATGGTACAGCGCGCGCGGCCCGAGCATAGGTCGTTAGATCAGCGGTGACCCCAAGGGAGACAAGCTGTGGCCCCAAAGGAACATGTCCCTTCGCGGGAGGCTAGCGTGGGCCTAGGAGCGTGTCGCACAGAGCTAACTTCGCGAGCCACGCCAACTTCGCGAGCCACGCGCCCTAATCCGCGATGCTGCGTTGCACCAAACCCCAGGTAGCTACGGTTAAGAGGGTCTTGGCGCGCCTTGCCTCGCGAAAAATGGCACATGCCTCGCAAACTCGGCTATGCGCGACACGCTCCTAGCAGGCCGCTTGAAGAACAGCGGCCCAGCGATTGGTTTCCACGGATCGTCTGGCAAGGCGACAGGTTCCCCCCATAGTGGTGGCTATTTGGGGGGTCTGGCAACGCAGCCAGGCGCTTCGTGGGAGCCGAGCGACAAGTCGCTGTTTTTTAAGCGGGCTGCTAGAGGAGGCGCTGGCACGCCCCTTGTAAGGAAACACGACATGCGGCCCATTCAGATTTTCAACACCGTGGTTCTCGGAGCCTGTCTCCTGGCTGGAGCAGCGACCGGCCACGGAGGCGCTTACCGAGGTGCGGGGGATACGGTTCCTCCGGGTGGCGGCAATACGAGCGCGCCTCCCTCGGGTTCCGGTGGCAGCGCCAAGACGGGCAGCGGGGCTGGTGGTTCGGCGCCGGGTGGTGCGGGGCCGGTGGGGCCAGGGGCGGCGACAGGGCCGACGGCGACGACTCCGACAGCGAGCCTCGGGGCGGATCCGACCACCTGGCGTAGGTGGTGGGGCTTCAACCAATACCTGCACCTGGATGTGAAGAGCATGGTGTACAGCTCGAGGAATCCCCTGGGCAGCGATGTGTTCTTCTTGGGGCGTGGCGGGTTGGCGGGGATTCAAGATCGCTTGCAGCCCAACGCTGCGGACATCCACGAGCGAGTCGTGCCGGCTCTGGTGCGCGCTCTCGGTGTGGCGGACGACGCGGATCTGGTTACCGGTTGTCTGGTGGCCCTGGCCAAGATCGGGGATCGTTCGAAGACCGGGCGGCATTCGCAGCGGGCGCAGTTGTTGCGCAAGTACCTGCCCCATCCGAATCAGGAGATCGCGGAGACAGCAGCCATCTGTCTTGGGATCTTGGGGGCACCGGGAGCGGCACCAGCTCTGCAGGCCTTGCTCCTGGACACGGATGCGGGACGGCGTGAAGTGGGACGTGATACGGGCGTGCCGTCTCGAACGCGGGCCTTCGCAGCCTATGGCATGGGATTGCTCGGCCGCGATCTGGGCGATGTGGATTTGCGCGCGGAGCTGGTTGGGAGTCTGCTGGAGGTTCTGGCGCGGGACGCGCGCGAGCAGGCGACGCCGGACCTGGGCGTGGCATGCGTCACGGCCCTTGGGCTCTTGCCCTTGCCCACGCGCGAGGCCCAAGACCTCGCCGGCCGCGATGGGTACACGCGCGAGGTGCAGGTTCAATGGTTGATGAAAGCCATGCGTGATGAAGGCCTGCGTACGCCGGTGCGCGCGCACATGCCGGTGGCGTTGGCGCGGCTGGTTTCGGATCTGCCGGCAGATGCACCCCTGCGCATTGCCGTTATTGAGCGCTTCTTGAGGGAGCTGGAACGGGGCGGTCGCTCGGAGCTGGGGGCGGGCTACGTGATCGCCTTAGGGCGCCTTGCTACGGCTGGACAGGCTGCGCTCGATCGCCTAGCGCGCAAGGCATTGAGCCAGGCGGTGCGCAGTGGCAAGGGTGCGGAGACGCGTCGGTTCGCCATGGTCGCCTTGGCCGAGATCGCGGCGCGGCCGGGTTTCGGAGCAGGGGCGATGGAAGGCCTCACGGATGTGCGTGCGTTGCTGCAGGAGCGCCTGCGCGAAGGCCGGGCGCTGGTTCGTCCCTGGGCGGCCTTGTCCCTAGGACTGTTGGGGCGTCGGCTGCGCGAGGCGGGCTTGGATCTTGACCCGAAGTTAGACCGCGAGATCATGGCTGGTCTGAGGCGTGCGCGCGGGCCGGAGGAAATCGGTGCCCTTGCCGTGGCGGCTGGTTTGCGCGGCATTCAAGACGCCGTACCGGTGCTCTTGGAAAAGCTCAGGGCTGGCAGCACGGACGAAGCCCGCGGCTACATGTGTCTAGGTCTCGGCATGATCGGCGATCGCAGCGCGGTGGAGAGGGTTCACAAGTTGGTGCAGGGGGCGGAGTACCGGCCGAATCTCTTGCGTCAGGGCTCCTTGGCCTTGGGGCTTCTGGGGGACAAGTCCCTGGTGCCGGAACTGATCGAGCGTCTGCGTAAGGCGAGCAGCCTTTCGGCGCAGGCCTCCCTGGCAGCGGGGCTGGGTGCCATCGGAGATGTGCGCAGCTTGGCTCCGCTGATGGCCTTGCTGGAGGACCGAGAGCAGGGAGTGCGTGCGCGCGCCTTTGCGGCGGTGGCCCTGGGCCTGGCCTGCGACCTGCGCCATCGGCCTTGGAATACGCCCCTGTCCGAAGGCATGGACTACCGCGCCAATGTGCCGACCCTGACCGATGGCCGCGGGGCTGGCATCTTGGAGATCTTCTAGGGCAGATACTGTGCTGCGCTCGATTCTTCGGGCTGACCTACGGTTGAACCTCGCCTCTGGCTCACCTCAGCCCGAAGAATCGTGCCCGGTACAGTATCCAGTACAGTCTCGTCTCAGTATCGCCAGGGCAGTTCGAACGCAGGGCGAACCCTCCCTACTTGGGAGTGGTATTAGACTCGGGAGGTACACCGAACGGCCCCTCGACCAAGCCCTGCCCATGCTGCTTTCGCGCCTTGCCTTGCTCTCGTGTTGCTTGCTCGCCTTCTCCCACGGATCGAGAGCCGCTGAAATCGGTGGCTCCCCAGAGGAGCATGTGGATGCGGCACGCGGCTTCCGCATCGATGTGCCCGAAGGGTGGCGCAAGGTGGAAGGGGATACTGCGGTTGCTGGCCACGTCTTGCGCTTGCTACCGCCAGGCTCAGCTGGGCAGCGGGCGGTGACGGTGGCGATCAAGGATGCGGCGGAAGGGGATACCGATGAGAGCGTGCGATGGGTGAAGCTCGTGAGCACGGACTTGCTCCCGCAGGCAGAGCTTGCGCCCGAACTATTCAAGCGTGAAATCGCGGGGGCCAAACGCCCGGGGTTGGGCTTCGATTTGGAGCAGGCGGGGGTGGTGTACAAGGTGGAGCAGTTCTTCGTCGTGGAGAGTGGCTTGGTCTATACCTTGCAGGTGCATGCACCCAGCACGGAGTTCGAGGGCGCAGCAGGGGAACTGTACGAGGTGCTGGCGGGCTTCGCCTTGAACGAGCGGCCGCAGGAAGACGTGGCCGCATCTCGAGTGTCGGCCAAGGCCGGTCGCTGCGGCGAAGAGGTTTATTGGGAAGATGAGTGGGATTGGGCCTGCGCGAAAGCAGCGCATGAGGGCAAGCCGATCCTGGTGGTGGCCTACTTCCTGGGCGGGTTCAAGTTGCCGAACACGCCGCGTACCACGACCTTCATGGATGCGGATGTGATCACGCTGGTGAACAAGCGCTGCGTGCCTTTTTGGATTACGTCGGGGAAGTCGGTCAACTTGACGCGAGCGGATGGCACCAACTATGGCATGGGGCCAAATACCTTTGGCCAGGCACTGCTTCTAGCGGATGCTGAAGGGGTGGTTCTAGGGGAGACCAACGTGTCGAGTTCGCCGGTGGCGGCCTACGATTTCCTGCGTGCGGTCCTGGCTGGGTTGGAGGACGGAGTGAGCGCGCCGGAGGGACTCGGCGCTCTTGAGTTGGCCACGTGGCATGTGGATCGTGGGCAGTTGGAGTTGGCTGAGCCGCTCCTGCGCGAGCTAGCTGGCGTGGGCGCGGCGCGCTTGCGCGCGCGTGTGCTGCGCTTGCAGCGTAAGGGGGAGTCGGCCTTGGCCGAGCTGGATGCGGTGGAGCAGGCGAGCCTGGCTGAAGACCTCGGGCAAGCGCGCCTACTCCGGATCGAACGCGTCCAGTTGTGCCTGCGACTCGGGCAGCTAGATCGCGCGCGGAAGCTCTTGGGTGAACTCGAGAGCGAAGACTTAGAGGATGAGCTGCGCGCGCGCTGCCTGTTCTTGGCTGCGAGTTTGGAAATGGCTAGCTTGGATTTCGCAGGGGCTGAGCAGCGCTTGCAGCAATTGGTGGATGAGCACCCCGAGAGCCGCTGGGCCTGGCAAGCGGCTCTAGCCATTCGCAACCAGATCACGGCCCAGGGGCGCGCGCCCAGCCTGGGTTGGCCGGCGGAGGAGTGCTTGGATGAGCTCGGCCATCGGGCGGATCCGGCGCGCTTGCCGGCGGACCGTGCGGAGGAGGGCATCGCGGGAGCCTTGGCTTGGTTGCTTGCCAACCAGCGCGCTGATGGATCCTTCGTGGATCCGACGGAGCTCGCCTACCCCGAATACATGGGCGCGAATCCCTTCGTGGACGCCACCACCGCCTTAGCGGGGCGTGCTTTCCTGGCGGCCCACCGAGCGGGCCGCGGCGAGGTCGGCGAGGTCGGCGAGGTTGGCGAGGTTGGCGAGGTCGGCGAGGTCGAGCGCGCGATTCTGCGTGGAGCGAATTACATTCTCACCTCCGTGACTGGCCGTCAGGCGCGCCCGCCGCTGGTGATGTACATGGACTACATGACCTGGAGCGACGGCATGATGCTCGAGTTCCTGGCGGAGTTGGCCGAGGCGGAACTACTCACAGCCGAAGCGCTAGAGCCCACAGTGGCTGTGCTCTTGAAGGATGTGGCCGGACGCCAGCAGGAGAATGGCGGGTGGAGCTACTTCAAGAAAACCGATCTCAGTGCCGACGACGTGCCGGCGCAGTCGATCAGCTTCACAACGGCGGGCGTGAGTCTAGGTCTCTCGCATGTGGAGGCTGCTGGCTTTGATGTGCCGGCAACGCTGCTTGAGCGTTCCGCGCGCGCGCTGCAGGAGATGCGGGATGAGAACGGCGTCTTTGCCTACTTCCTCTACGGCTCCGGCATCGCACCGCATGCCACCATCGGCGACCCCTCCGGGGACGTGGGGCGCGGGCCAGCCTGCGAGTTGGCCTTATACCGAGTGGGCGCGAGCGACGCTGAATCTCTCGGCCAATCGGTGGACATGTTCCTATCTCATGGCCCGAGTTACTCGGCGCAGCAGGGCAAGGCACTGATGCATGCGGGGCCAAAAGGCCAGGGCTGTCACTACCTGCTCTTCGATTACGCGCACGCGGCCTTCGCTACGGCTGCGGTAGATCCGGATGTACGCCGGCGTGTGCTGGTGCAGGACCTGGTGCTGGATTGCCGTCAGGCCGACGGGTCATTTCTGGATACGCCGATTCTGGGTCATGCCTACGGCACGGCCATGGCACTGCAGGCGCTCTTGGCCCTGGACGGACCGCGCTAGGTCTTGCGGGGGTCTTCGCGGTCGAGCAGGAGGAAGCCAACGTCGAGTATGCGCTCGATGAAGTTCTCGATGTCCCGCCCTGCCACGCGCATGCCGATCAGGGTGCCGTCCGAGGGGTTGGCGTGTTCGATGTATTCGTGCAGCTGCATGCCTGTGGCGAGAGCGATGCGAGTGGGTGCGATCAGTCGGCCCCTAGCGCTAGGCCAGTGCAGAGTGAGGCGCGTGCCTTTGGCGCTGGCCTTGAGGCTGACGAAGGTACGGAATAGATCACTCTCGGTGATGATGCCCATCAGCTGGCCGTCTTGAATCACCGGTAGGCCGCCGATCTTGTGGCGTAGCAGGCGTTCTGCAGCCACTTCGAGGTGGTCCTTGGGTGTTACCGAGATCAATGTCTTGGCGAGCAAGCTGCCCACGGGCCGCTCTTGATCGCGGCCCTCTGCGGCGCCGTCCGCTTGGCCGGGAGTCCAGGGCAGGACGCGCATCAGATCGCGATCCGTAAGCATGCCGAGGACCTTGCCGTCCTCGAGCACGGGGGCGCGACGCAGCCTTTGCTCTTTGAATAACAGCCAGGCCTCTCGGCAAGTGGTCTCGGCCGTGAGGGTGGTGACCTGCGTACTCATGAAGTGGCGCACAAGCATGTGGTCAGCATGCCGATCGCAATGGGCCTTGGGTAGGACTAGCGCTCTTCGACTCGCGTACTTGGGCCAAACTGCCAGCGGTCCTTGGATTCGAGCGCGGCGCGCCCGGCCTCTCCGTGGAGCCAGACACCGGCGCTGGGTTCGTCGCTGGGTTCGTCGCTGGGGTCGGCGCTCAGGTGATGATCAAAGAAGGCCGTGGATAGGGCCAAAATCGCGCGGTGGTGGTTTGGGTTGCGCTTCGATTTCTGCCCTGGCAGGGAGCGGTCGGAGAAGGCCGAGTGCTGCGCTTTCCAAAGCACTAGTTCGTAGTGCGGGACCTTGGCCGGCAGGTAGGGATAGACCTCGAGTCTGGAGGCGATGCTTTGCTTGCCGACGGGTGCGGAGTCCTCTGTGCCGGTCATCAGCATCCAGGGAATCGTCACGCTGCCGAAGGCCTTGTCGGAGTCTTGGCCGAGGGCGGCGCTTGGGCTGAGTACGAGGGCGGCGTCGATGCGCTCGTCGAAGAAGATTGGACCGCGGCGCCCGACGGCCTGGCCCGAGACAGCCTGGGTGGTGACGGCGCCAAAGGAGTGGCCAGACATGCCGACGCGTTCGAGGTCGAGCCGGCCTTGGAGCGGGTGCTCCTCTTCTGCGTTCCAGAGCGCGAGTTGGTCGAGCACGGTCGGTACGTCGTGGATGCGCAGAAGCATATTCTCCTTCGAGGCCGCCTTGCGCAGGGCGCCCCAGGCTTTGAGCTTGGGCTGGTCCTTCCAGACCGACTCGTCGCTGCCGGGATGTTGCAGAAAGACTGCCACGTAGCCGCGCCCGGACCAGTGCTGGCCGAGGAAGGTGGAGCCCGCGCGGGAGCCGCCGAGGCCGTGGCTGAAGAGCACGACGGGGGCGGGGTCGGAGCTGGCGGGCAAGTGGATGCGTAGGGGCAACTCGCGGTCGCGCGAACCGTCGCGGAAGCTGCAGTCCAGATGCTCGGGCTCGAATTTCTCCGGCAGGGCCAGCGGGTCGTAGGGCTCCTGGTCGGGCGCGGCGGGGGATTGGGCGCCGGCGAGCAGGCCCAGGGCGAGGGCAGGCAGGAGAGAGGTCATGGGACCCTGGAACACGGGGGCGCGCACTTGGTTCCGCTAGGAGCGTGTCGCACATAGCCAACTTCGCGAGCCACGCCAACTTCGCGAGCCACGCGCCCTAATCCGCGATGCTACGTTGCACCAAACCCAGGGTAGCTACGGTTACGAGGGTCTTGGCGCGCCTTGCCTCGCGAAAAATGGCACATGCCTCGCAAACTCGGCTATGCGCGACAAGCTCCTAGGAGGCGCTCTCGGATACTGCTCGGCACAGTATCGCCAAGCGGCGCTAGCGGTAGTGGGCGGGCGGGTGCGCTTTGACTCCGAGCTTCTCGTAGTTGAAGCCGCTGGGGAGCGGCTCGTAGGTGCCGATGATGGCTACGTCGGAGTCCGGCTCGATCTTGGCTTCCATGCCTAGGCACCAGTAGGCGGCGTTGAAGACCAAGCGTCGCAGGCCGGCGCTCTGTAGGTCCTTGGCGCTGCCCATGGTCGATTGGAAGACGCGCGCGGGCTTGCCGCCAGCGCCGGTCCAATGGGTGGTCCAGGCGACGGGCAGGGGGATGAGCTTCGTGTTGACAGCATCATCGTGCTCGCGGCCCATGAGTGGTTGACCCATGAGCAGGGCCGTGCACTTGGCGGGTAGCTCCGCATCTTCGGGGTAAGTGCGGTACACATCCGAAGGCCCCCAGACGTCGTCGACGCCGACCAGGACCGGGTGGTCCTTGTTCTCAGGTACGACGATGCCGCGGGTGGAGTCAGCGTGCCAGCGGCCGTGGTGGCCGCGGAAGGAGCCGCCGAGGACGTCCTCGCCGAAGTTCACGTTCTTGCCGTCGAGCTTGTACTTGAAGTCGATGAAGCCGTGGTTGGCGGTGCGTAGGCCGATCACGGGCTTGCCGGAGTCCAGGTAGTCGTGGATATGTTTGAGCTCGTCATCCGGCAGGGTGATCAAGCGACTGAAGAGGATCATCAGGTCCGCATCGGCGAGCTGCTCGAGCCCGGGGATGTGGTGGCTGATGGACTTGTCCTCCCAGCGGATCTTCATGGTGGGGTCCACCAGTCCGTTCTTGTTGACGCTGAAGAGCACGGTGCAATCGAAGCCGTGCTTTGCCGAGAGCGTGCGCGCGAGCATGGGCAGGGATTGCTCGCTGCGGTATTCCTGGTCGGCGGCGATCAGCACGATGTGCTTGCCGGACCCGGGGCCTTCGCCGCCCTTGTAGGTCAGCCACTGGGGCTGAGGGGGCGCGGGCGGGATCTGGTTGACCGTGTAGTAGGCGTCCTTGTGCAGCAGCGCTTCTGCTTCGGCGGAGCGCAGGGCGGCCAGGTCAAACTCGTAGACGTGGCCGCGCTGCAGGGTGTCGAGGGAGAGCGTTGCTTCCATGCGATCGCTGGAGAGCTGCACGGACTGCACCACGGGTACGGTCTGGTCCACTTCGGGTCCGCCGTAGCCGCCGTGGTAGATGTGGGTGAAGGTGCCGAGCTTGTAGGAGCTGGGATCGGAGGCTGCCTCGGGATCGACCGGGAGCGTGAAGCGCAGCTTGAAGCCGGTGGGGGTAATGCTGATGCGCTCCACCTCGAAGGGCGTGACGCCGGTCCATTCCAGGCGTTCCAGTGCGAAGGGCGCGATGCCGCGCACGGGCCAGCCGCGGTTCGTGCCGCCGGCGAGCAGCTTGCCACCGGGGGTGAACTGCAGGTCGAGGATGCCCGTGGAGAGCTCTTCGCGGAAGGGATAGCAGGCACCCTGCCAGACGCCGTTCACCTGCTCGGTGGTGGCGCGCATGATCAGCGAGAGGCTGAAGTCGCCCAGGAAGATCTGGTCCTGGAAGGGGCCGAAGGCGCCGCCGGTCTTGTCCACCACGAAGCCGGTGATGGAGCGGCCCATGCGGATGTAGGGGAAGACGACCGCGTAGGGCGTTAGCTCGGGTACGCGCTCGAGCTCGGTGAGGATGCGGCCACCGGACTCGGGTTGTGCCGGAGCGGGGCCCATGTCCGGAGCGTACGGGTACCAGTTGAAGCTGATGGGGTGGCCTTGGAAGGAGCCTTGCTCCAAGGACTTCAGACTGCACGAGGAGTTCCAAGGTCCCTGGCTCTCGATGTAGAAGAGACTGCCGTGTTCGTTCGGGCCGATGCCGGCGGGGCTGCGCAGGCCGCTGGCGATCGGGATGGCCTCACCCTCGGGGGTGATCTTGAGTGCCCAGCCGCGGAAGAGCGCGCGCGAGTGGTAGGACATGGACAGTCCGAGGGCCACGAAGAGGTTGCCTTGGGCGTCGAATTTCGAGCCGAAGGCGTACTCGTGATAGTTCTCGTAGCCCCAAGCATCGGAGACGGTCTCGAAGCGATCCGCGCGGCCGTCGCCGGTGGTGTCGAGCACGCGTGTGAGCTCGCAACTCTGCGTGACATAGAGCTCGCCGTCTTTCTGGGCTAGGCCGAAGATTTCGTCGAGGCCCTCGGCGAAGAGCTCGTACTTTGGCTCGGGCTTGGCGGCATCGACGCCGTCCAAAAGATAGATGTCCCCGTGGCGTGTGCCCACGGCGATGCGGCCGTCGGGTAAGACCTCGAAGGCGCCGGCTTCGATTACGGCGCCATCCGGGGTCGGCAGTTGGACCACCCGGTAGTACTCCCGTTCACGCTCCGCCGTGCCCCAGCGATCGCCGAGGTCTTGGGCGCTGGCGCTGGCGCTTGAGGCGAAGAGGGCGAGGAGCAGTGAGGCTCTGCGTGCGAAGCTACTGAGTGATGTCATAGTCGAAGCTCCAGGTGGAATCGCCGGCGGGCAGGGGCAGTTCGAGCAGCAGCTCGCTCGGGCCTTCGGGACTGTCGGTGGGACGCAGCAGATGCTCGAGCTTGGGAGTGCGCAGGCGCAGCTTGCCGAGCTGGAAGCTCTGGTCATCGTGGACTTGGACCTCTCCGGCGAGGGCGCGGAACCAGAGGCTTTGGGCCACGGGGGAGTGGATGGAAAGCACGCGTGTGAGCTGGCCTTCCTTCGAGCTGGTGCGATCCAAGACCTGCACCTGCCCGATGGCGTACTCGAGGGTTGGGACTCCGCCGGGATCCAAGGAGTAGCCGCCGAACTGGTAGCCCAGGTTGCGCGGGTAGTCGGGGTCGGCGTTGACCGGCTCCTCCTTGCTGACTCGTGGGCGCAGGGGCCAAGCTTGTTGCGCGGGATCGAAGGCGTGCAGCGCCAGGTCGCGAGCTAGGCGGATAGCGCGGCTGGCGGGGTTGAAGTCGCCGGCGCCTTGGCCGTCCCAGCGAACGTTGACGAAGTTCCCGCGCCAGACGCCGCAGAAGGCTCCCGTGCGCGCGTCGAAGGCGTAGTTCAGGCCGCCAGGGAAGCCCACGGCGATACCGCGGAAGCCGGCGATGCCGCTGCGACCGCGATACAGGCGCGGGCGTTCGCCAACCTCGAGTAGCGAGGGGCTCGGCATGAGCCCGTCCGGGTTCCTGGCCGTGCGGCCCTGCCCGAGGAAGAACCAGATAGCGCGGATTTGAGCGTCGGTGTCGCCGTCCAGAATGCCCTGGTGGGCGGCCTCGCCGCCGCTCCAGGATTCGGGCATGATGATGCCCGGGCGGTAGCGCTGTGGATCCTGGAGGAAGCCCGCGAACCAGGCGGGCTGTAGCCGATCGCAGGTATCGATCAAGTCCATGCCGTGCATGTTGGGGGAGAGCTTGCCGTTGAAGTTGTGGCAGGAGATACAGGCTAGGCCTTTGATGCCGAGCAGCTCGCGGCCGCCTTCCTTGGCTGCATTGGAGGCATCACCCTTGTAGAGCGGCATCTCGTAGTCCGGGAGCTTGTCGACAGCCGCGAACTGGCCGGGCAGTTGCTGCAGGTTCGCCGCGCCGAACTGCGGCATACGCGTGTGCATGTAGGGGCGCG
>JBLIOL010000099.1:0-16028 GCA_047639615.1 Planctomycetota bacterium
ACTTCCCCCTCCTCGCCCTCCTCTTCATCCGGCGGAGCGATCTCGTAGTTGTCGACGAAGGCGTAGAGCACGCCGGGCGCGGAGCGCGCCACATCGATGCCGATGCGCCCACGCCAGCGGCCCTCGGGCAAGCCTTCGGTGATCTCGGCCCAGCTATCGCCAGAATCATCACTGCGGTAGATCGACGAGCGCCCGTAGCCGTCTTCGTTGCGCGGATCGTTCCAGCGCTTGCGCACGCGCTCCCAGGTGGCCGCGTAGACGATCTCGGGGTGGAAGGGATCCAGCACCAAATCAATCGCGCCGGTCGACTCGTCGATGAAGAGCACATGCTCCCAGCTATCGCCGCCGTCGGTGCTGCGATAGACGCCGCGTTCGTGGTTACTGGTCCACTCGTTACCGGAAGCGGCCACGTAGATCGTGTTCGCATCGGTCGGGTGCACGACCATGCGCGCGATGGTCTGGGTGGCGGTCAGGCCCTTGTGTTCGAAAGTCTCGCCGCCGTCCTTGGAGAGCCAGACGCCAGCCCCCGCCATGGAGGAGCGGAAGATGTTGGCCTCACCGGTTCCGACCCAGAGGTGCTCCGGTTCCGTGGGCGCCAGAGCCAGTGCGCCGATGGCGGTGGAGGGTCCGTGTTCGAAGATCGCCTCCCAGCTAGTGCCCTCGTTACGCGTGCGCCAGACGCCGCCCGAAGCCGTAGCCACGTACATGCTGTAGGAACTGCCGCGCGGTCCGGGGATGGCCACATCCGTGACCCTTCCGCCGATGTTTGTGGGGCCGATGAACTGCCACTCTTGATCCTTGAAGGGCGAAGCCTCGCGTGCCGCTTGCTCCTCGGCCCACCAGGCCATACGCTGCTCCGGATCGCGGCCGGCGTCGGCGCCGGCGCCGGCGCGCATGCGCCCCAGATCGCCTTTGAGCTCATCGATCTGCACCAGCAGGCTGTCGAGCTTGCGCTCCAGGTCCTCATCCTGTTGAGCCCAGACTGGGGTCGAGCCCAGCAGGACGGTGACGCAAGCGAGGAGGACAGAGTTCGGGCGCAGATGGAATCGCTGCATGCTTTAGGGGAAGGACAGACGGTGGCGAGGGGGAGAAGGGAGCGATCCGGATCCTACCAGTGCCGCCGCGCAGCGCGGGTTCGGCCTAGGTAGCGATCGTTCGATTGCAGCAGCACAACCGCCGTGCCTCAAAACGTGGCAACGAACTACTCCCTCGTCAGCACAACGCGCTGCAGCGCAGCGGAATCTGCATGCAACTGCACAGCTGTCCAAGCATGCCCGGGAGCGCGTACCCAGAGCGTGCGACTCGGCGAGTGCAGGTCCGACTTGTTCACGCGCACCGGGTTCTTGCGGCCTGCATAGAGCAGGTCTACCGCACGCTCCTGCCCAACCGCAGGCGGCGCGTGCTCCGATGAGGCCCCGGGCTCGTGATGCCGCAACAACTCCACCTCAGCCACAGGCTCGCCGGTCTCCGCATCGAGCACCTCGATCCAGAAGGCATGCACAAGCTTGAGCATCAACTGCTCCCCCAGCGGCCGCACCTCCACCGCCACCTGGTTCGCCCCAAGCCCCGCGTGCACGCCGATCACGCCGCCCCGCCAGAACAGTTCGTCGGCCTGCGCCGGCTTGATGGCGCAGACCCCGTCCAGCACGGACAGGCTGCGATACCCACTATTCGGCTCCAGCACAAACAGCGTCCCGGTCGGATCCGGGTCTATCTTGTGCGCACGCGGCGCCTCCCAGCGAACGACCAAGGCGTCCACCATCGGAGCATCCACCGGCGCCGGATCATCAGGCAGCTCCTGCCCTTCAACAGGACTGACCGGCGGCTCTCGATCCGAACAGGCACTGACACCTGCAGCGATTACTACAAGCACCAGTAGCACCCCGCGCAGGGGTGCAAATTGAACTAGCGGGCACACGGCCCGCATCACTTGCCTCAGCAGCGGCCGAGCATCATCAGGCGCAGCCAACCAAGGATCAGCAGCAAGCCACCGATAGGCGTGATCGCGCCGAACCAAGTGGGCGCGCCCAGCGCCATGGCGTAGAGCGTGCCCGAGAAGATGACGCTACCCAGCATCAGACACCAACCCGCCAGATCGCCACCACTGCGGCGCTCCTGCATGACGCCCAAGAGGATCAACACCGGCGCGTGCCACAGCTGATACTGCACACCCGTGTGCCACCATTCGAGCTGCTTGCCCTCACCCAGCATGTCCTTCAAGCCATGGGCTCCGAACGCGCCGAGGACAACACCGAGCAGGCCGAACGCAGCCCCGATCACAATCCAGTTCAGGTGTTTGAGTGACATAGTTTCTTAATCCTCCGGTAGCTGCTCTTCCAGGGCCACACCTAATCCGGCCGCGATGCGATTCACGTAGGCGTAGTAGCAGGCCACCTCGCAAATCTCGAGCACATCCAAGTCCGAGAAGCCGGTTGCGCGCAGGGCGTCGACATCGCCTGGCTGCATGTCTGTCGGCGTCAGGGTGAGCTTCTCCGTGTAGGCCAGCATGGCCGCTTGCTTGGGGCTCAGCTGCGCGCTGCGCCAATCCGCCACAACGCTGCTGACCCAATCCGCGGGCAAACCCGCGCGCTTCGCTTGTCGGCGCAGACCGCGCCGATGATGCGTGAGTCAGTAGTGGCACGCATTGAGACCGCTGACCACCACGGCGATCAGCTCGCGCTCCAAAGCCGGCAGGCTCTTTGTGGGACGCATGGCGGACTTGTAGAGCGCCAGATGCGCCTCCAACCCCTGCACCTTGGGGCCGTGCACACTGAGGATTTCATCCGGCTCCGCGCCGCGCGGCGTCACGCCGGCCAGAAGGATTTTGACAGTCTCATTCTCGGGCTCAATTTGGATCCAGGCCATGGCCGAAATTTTAGGGTCTTTCATTCGGAAGCAAGCACCCTCGGCGCTGGTAGCCATGCAGAGTTTGGGTGTGTAGACCCAGATGGAGGCCGCCGACGGGAGCGATAGCCCCGGACAATCCCCATGAATCACTTCCCCGCCTTACTTCGTCGCACCTTGCTCCTCGGTGCCGCTGGTCTGAGTCTCAGCCTGGGAGCCAGCTCCCAGAGCGCTGGCACCCGCTACGAAGAGCATGACTCCGGCCGCTTCGATGTGTCCGTCGGCGGATCCTGGTCCACCGCCTGGGGCCGACAGATCACCGCCGCTCCCGTGGGCCCGGGCGTCTACGCCATCACGCTCAATCGCCTCGGCACCGGCTGGTCCGAGCGCTTCCTGATCGGCATCCCCCAGAACAGCAGCGGCTTCGCTCCCGCCCTCGTGCTCTTCCACGGCTACGGCGAGACGCCCGACGACCTGCTGGCGAACACCGACTACTTCGCCAAAGCTCAAGCGCGCGGCTGGTTCGTGATCGCGCCCCTCGGCGCCCACAAGTTCAACTACTCGATCCCCTACGCCCAGCGCAACGTGGAGCGCGCCCTGGGCTGGTGCGCCAAGAAGCTGCCGATCGATCTGGACCGCATGTACGCCGTGGGCTTCTCCATGGGTGGCGGCATGGCGACCAGCTACGCCGCGCGCCACCAGAACCCGAGGCGCGGGCGCTTTGCCGCCGTGGTCGACCACACGGGCACGGTTTCGATCCAGGACTGCTACTGGATGACTGGCGACAAGCTTCTGATGGAGAGCCCGCTGATGTTCGGCGACACGCCCCTGGGTGATCCTTTCGCCTACCAGCGTGCGTCCACCATCGACCTGGCCCCGGGTTCCACCACGGTCGACCAAGACACCGACATGCTCCGCAACATGACCCATATATCGGTCAAGAGCTTCGCAGCCAGTTTCGACCCACTCACCTTCCTGGTGAACCAAACGCAGCTCTTCTCCGACCAGATGACTGTTCGCGGCGGATCCGCCAACCTCTATCTGGCCAACGCCTCCATTCACAATTGGAGCACCCTGGATGAGACCGCGACCCTCAACTGGCTCGACGGCATCAGCCTCGCCGAGCGCGGGCCGAACCAGCTCCACAGCCTGCTGGCCGACCGCAAGGGCCGCTGGTACGACTTCAATCTGGTCCAACACCAGACCGACGCCTTCACGCCCTTGACCTGGTACGCCTCGCCGGCAGCCAACAAGCTCTACCTCGTAGACGCCGGCAACCTGAAGCGCGTAGTCGTGCACACCAGCGACCTCGGATTGAGCAGCTCTCAACCGCTCGAGGTGGTCTTCGGGTCCAACGACGGCCAGCCCACGGACATCGCCTTCACCGGTTTCGCCACGGTACCCAGCCAGGTGAAACGCAACGGCACCAGCAGCTCCTCCTGGAGCTGGAATGCCACCACGAGGGTGCTCGTATTGCACGAGACCTCGGGAGGCGGAACGCCCTCCTGGACCTTGCAGCCGTAGAATAGAGGTCATGGACCTCTCCTTCAGGCACGACCTCTGGTGGTCGCGGCTGGCCGACGCTCCCACCGACGTGGGCCGCGTTCGGCAGCTGGTCATGCGCCCAGAGCATGATGCGCGCCTGATCCAGCAGCGCCTCGAGCTCACGCCCGCAGCTGGCATCGTTGGCGACCGCTGGAGCTCCGACCCAGATCGCAAGCAGGGCACGCAGATCAGCCTGATCCGGCGCGCCGTACTGCGCTCCTTCGCTCGCGACGACGCCCATGCGGCCGAATCCGGCGACAACCTCGAGGTAGATCTCGACCTCTCCGAGGCCAACCTGCCCGTGGGTACGCGGCTGGAGATCGGCAGCGCTGTGCTCGAGGTCTCCGAGGAACCACACATGCCCTGCGCCAAGCTTCACGAGCGCTTCGGCAAGCGCGCCGTCCAACGTGTGGCGCGTGCCAATCGCCGCGGCCTGCGCGGTCGCGGAGTGCTCTGCAGCGTCGTTCAGGCGGGCGAAATTTCCGTCGGCGACACGATCTTGGTCAAGCGCCCGTAGCCGCCCACCGGCGCCTGGCTCACAGGCCAGATGCACGCCAAGTCGCGCACCACGAGAGCGCTGTCGAATTCGGCGCAACCCGCCGGGAAGGGTCCCGAGTCCTCGAACCAGGACGCGCGCACGCGTCCCAAATCGCAGGCCGATACGGCGCCACCTTCGGCATCCAAGCTATGCGGCTCGAGCTTGCCCGGTCCAGGCGAGGTGACGAATTCGCCGCCGCAGAGGCCCAAGAGATCGGCCGCTTCGCGCTGACTGCGAAAGAGCGACGAGGTCGGAAGCTCCGGCACGCAGAGACCTGCGGCCTCCACTTCCAGCGTGCCGTCCACGCTGTGAACGCCCACTTCGAATTCGTGGCCCTCGTCGCGTATGTGGAAGCGCGCGGAGTGCGTAACCCCCGGTAGTACCAAACCCCGCGCCGGCCCAAGCCAACGGGAATCCACATCGCTGCGCAGCACACACAGGCCCGCGCGTTGCACTCCGGCATGCTCCCACTGGGCCAGCACCGCGTGCGCGCAGGTGGAGATCGAGATCCCGATCGACACCGGCCAAGCGCGCGGCCGCAGCTTGCTGAAGCGCGTGATCAGCACCACGCCCAGGGCCTTGCCGCGCACAAGCTTCGCGCGCATGCCTTCCGGCAAGGCACGGGTGGCCATGACCGGATCAAGGCCGTAGGCCAGCGCGATGCGGCTGGCGGCGTGCGCGCGGTGAGCGGGGGAACGCATAGTGGTTCCCATTCTGCCTAATGCACACGATTCGGGGGTGGAAGGCCGTGCCTTCCACCCCCGCGAGCTGGCAACTAGCGCAACTGCTGGAGGCACAGGTCTCGAATTCGCAATTCGAGACGGTCGTTGGCGTCCTGCAGCTGCTTCAGCTCGACGCCTCCGACCTGCTGCTGCATGCCGTCCAACTGACTGCGCAGGTACTGATGACGGCGGTACTCATCGATCACCTGGGTCAGGTCATCCTGCTGCGGCGCCTTGCCCGCACCCAGGTTGCCCGCACGGATCACGAGCGCCAGAAGCTCCTTCGTGTCAGCGTCATTAGCCCAAGCGGGCAGGGAACGCACACGCTGGATCTCGCTCACGAGCAGGTCGTAGCTGTCGCCCTGCGCGTGGTTCGAGCGGCGCAGTACTTCGCTGAACTGAGCCACGAGCACCGCGCGCTGGAAGCCAGCACTAGCGCTCTCAAAGATGCCCAGTGCCTGCTTGGAAGCGAGCGTGTGCTCGACCTCCGTGACGCGTGCCTCGTTCGGATCCTTGCCGGCGCCCTTGGGCTCTTTCCAGCGCAGACGAACCGTGGCCAAAGGACCAGCATCCGCCGAAACGTCGGAGCCCACGCGCTCGATCTCGAACAGCGCCGTGACCTGGTGCCCCGCACCGATCTCGCCCGCGTCCACCGCATCGTTGCGGAAGTCCGCGTCGGCCACAGCCCGGTTCTCGTACCCGATCTGGCGATAGCGCAGCACGCGCGTCGGATCGAACTCCACCTGGATCTTCACATCGCTGGCGATCGGAATGAAAGCACCCGTGAAGCGCTCCACGATGGCGCGCTCCACAGCCGCGGCGTCATCCACGTAGTCGCAGATCCCATCGCCCTGGTCCGCCAAGCGCTCCAGGAAGACGTCGTTGTGGTTGCCCATGCCGACGCCGATGGTGTTCAGGTAGATACCTTGGTCGCGGCGGTGCTTAACGTCCGCCGAGAGCTGGTCCTGGTTGGTCTGGCCCAGATTAGCCACGCCGTCCGAGAGGAACACCACGCGGTTGTGGACGCCCGTCGCCAGGCCCGTAGCAGCCAATTCGTAGCCGAGCTTCAAACCCGCCTCCGCGTTGGTGCCACCGTCGGGCTTCAGCGGGAAGATTGCCGCCTCGATCACACCGCGCTGGGCGGCGGAGGTCATGGGCAGGATCAAGCGCGCTTCGTTACTAAAGGCCACCAGAGCGATGGAATCGCGTGCGTCGAGCTGGCTGACCAGCAGGCGCAGGGCGTGCTTGACCAATTCCAAGCGCTTGCCCTCCTTCATGGAGCCCGAGGTATCGACCACAAAGGTGATCGCCAGGGGCTGGCGCTCTTCCCGAGAGACTTCCTTACCGCGCACCGTGACGCGCATCATCCAGCGCGAGTCGGAGCCACCAAAAGGGCTCGGGGCGAGCTCGGTCGTGACCGCAAAGGTCTCCTCCGCCGGCGCCGGCATATCCGGTTTGAAAGCATTGACGAACTCCTCCGTGCGGATCTGCTCCTTACTCGGCAGCACGCCGTCCACCAGGTAGCGACGCGCCAGGGTGTAGCTAGCCGTATCCACGTCAGCCGCGAAGGTCGCCAGCTTGTCCTGACTGGAGAACACGTAGGGGTTGTCCCCCCAGAAGCGGAAGTACATATCCCGCGGCCGCTCGTTCTGCACGGGCTGGCAGTGAGCGATCCACTGGTCAGCCAGACGACGGGCTCGTTCCTCGAGAGATAGTCCACGCGACTTATCCGCTGACCTCAGCCGGACTCCATCCGCTCCTTCATCATAGAAGCCACCAAGGGCCTCTTCGGATGCCTCTTCCTCCTCGTCACCGCCGCCATAGCCCAGCGCTCCCAGCCTTTGCTGCAGCTCGGCCTTCTTTCGCGCCTCGCTATTCGGTGCTGACTTAGTCGTCCTTCCTCTCTCGCTCCGCGGAAGCTCCCGAGCAGGGGCCCTCGTCGCGGCAACGGTTCCCAAGTCCAGACGCGTGCGAGTCGACTCCGCCGGAGGAGCCGCCGCTCCCGTCACGGCTGTGGTGGTCGTGGCTAGCCGACCGGCAGTGAATTCCCCAGGGGCCCCCTTCTGGACCGAAGACAACCCCAAGGAGAGACGGCTGGCCTGCCCATCGCGGGCCGGCGCGCCAGGCCCCGGCGAGGAGGGGCCACTCGTGCCCGGGGGGGGCACATCGCCCGGACCCCTGTAGCTACCACTGCCGCCGCCGCCAAGACCCGTAGGCGCTGAGACCTTGCCGACAAAGTCCTTCTTGGCTCTCTGCTCAGCCAGCTTGGACCAAACGTTAGCATCGGGAAGAATGAGTTCTGGACTCGAAGGAACCTGAACCTCCCGCCCTAGGGCAGCCAAGCCGTCCGTCGGCGCACTTGCCGTCGGCATGCTTGTCGCCGCCAGGGAGAGGAGTCGCTTATCGTGCAGATCGAGCGACGGGTCGGCCTCCTGTGAGTTGGTCTTCCGCTTCATCAACTGGGGCAGGCTGGACGGGTTGAATCCACTGCTGGCGCTACTCTCAAGGTTCGGATCAATCACGATCTCGCCGGACCCCTTGAAGAACAGCTCGCCGTTCAAATCGGCTGCGCCTGCTTCGGTTGCCTCGTACCTTGCGACAGTCGCCTCCGGTTCCCCGCTCAGAGTGCGGTTCTGCAAGAAGGCCAAGGTTCCCCCTGTAAGCACCAGGCTCGCCGCCGCAAGCCGTCCAGCGTTGTTGAAGATGCCCTGCAGTAAGGCGCCCCGCTTGAGGGGCGGCGCCACTGTGCTCAGCTTGGGTCCCGCGGCCTGGGCCGTCAGGGTTGCCATAGCCGTGGCAGAGAGGCGCGGTGCGGAGCTAGCGCTCGCGACTTGCTGGCCGCGCACTAGGCCGATGGTGTCGCGCAAGCTCTCGAGCTCGGCGCTCAGCTCCGCGTCCGCAGCCAAGGCCGTCTCCAGCTCGGCGCGCTCAGGCGCGTCCAACTCGTCGAACAGGTACGCACACAGCTGGGCCGTGCGTCGTTCTTCCGGGGTCGTGGGGCCTTCGCCCGCGTCAAAGTCGTTTAGGTTCATCACGCATCTCCTCGCACTAAGGGGGCCAACTCCAGGGACAAAGCTTTCAAGCCAACGCTCACGAGCCAGCCGACGGTGCCGACCTTCTTGCCCGTGATCTCCGCGATCTCGCGGTAGCTCTTGTCGCCGAAGAGGCGCAGCACGAGCACCTCACGTTGGGACTGGGGAAGGCCATCGATGCGTGCTTCCACGGCGGCCTGGGTGTCGGAAGCTTCGACCGCGGCGAGACCGCCGGCGGTGACTTCTGGAGAGGCGGCGCTTTGCTCGCGTCGCCTCCGGCGTGTTTCTGATCGGGCGAGGTCCATGCAGAGATTTCTCGTGACGGTGTGAAGCCAGGCAGCCAGGTGTCCGTGCTGGGCCTCGGGATCCACACGGACCCCAGGCGGCAGCTCCGGCGGCGCCTGCGCGAGCTTCATCAAGGCTTCCTGCACCACGTCCTCAAAGCTCGAACCAGGCCCCAATACGCCGCGGGCATGCCGCAGCAGGGGGCCCTGGAAGCGTTCGACCAGCGCGGTAAAGGCACGGACATCCCCGGAACGGTGTCGTTCCAGCAGAGTTCCGGTGGGCTCATGCGCCATCGATGGGTCCTGGGCAGGGGTCTTGATCATTGACTCGTGCAGTTCAAACGCCGTCCCCGGCCGGCTTCTTGGGAGGAATCTCAGCTAATCCACCTTACCGTACCCCCCATGAGCGCTCCCTTCGATCCTGACGACGCGGCTGCCCCCGGCAGTGGCATCTTTGGCCTGGAATGCGGCCCGGACGAGGCCCGCGTCCAGATCCTGGCGGTGCCCTTCGATGCCACCACGTCCTACCGCCGCGGAGCCGCCTGGGGCCCCGCGGCCGTGGCCGCCGCCAGCCACCAGGTCGAGCTCTACGACCGGCACTTCGGCAAGCCCTATGAAGCGGGCATCTGGCTCGAACCGGACGACGGCCGCATCGCCGCGTGGAATGCCGAAGCGCGCGCCCTGGCGGAGCCGATCCTGGAGCGCGGCGGCCGCATCGACGATGACCCACAGCTAGCCGAGGACCTAGCGCGCGTGGACGCCCTCGGCGAGGCCCTCAACGAGCACGTGCAAGCCTGGTCCGAGGGCGTGCTCGACGCCGATGGCCTGCCCTTCGTGCTCGGCGGCGACCACGCCGTGCCCTACGGCAACCTGGCCGCCTGCGCCGCGCGCTACCCCGAGCTCGGCGTGCTGCACATAGACGCCCACGCCGACCTGCGCCCGGCCTACGAGGGCTTCCGCTGGTCGCACGCCTCGATCCTCTACAACGCCCTCGAGCAACTGGACGGCATCACCCAAGTGCTGCAGGTGGGCCTGCGCGATCTTGGCCAGGGCGAGCTGCGCCGCATCCGCCTCGACGAGCGCCTCAGCACCGTCTTTGACGACGACTGGTCCCGCGCGCGCATGAACGCCGAGCCCTTAGCGCCGCTCGTACGCAGCGCCATTGAAGCCCTACCGCAAGACGTCTACGTCACCATCGACATCGACGGCCTCGAGCCCGCCCTCTGTCCGCATACGGGCACGCCCGTGCCCGGCGGGCTGAGCTGGGCCGAGTGCATCCTCTGGCTGGAGGAGCTCGTGGCTAGCGGCCGCCGCATCGTCGGCGCCGACTTGGTGGAAGTCAGCCCCGGCTCAGCACCAGATCAAGCCGGCGAATCCTGGGATGCCGTAGTCGGCGCCCGCTTGCTCTACAAACTCATCGGCGCGGCGCTAGGATCCAAGGCATGAACATGCCGGGGTTGAAGCAGAAGCTCACAGATGCCGAGCTCAAAGAAGTCCACACCGTCCTCAACCAGGGCACCGAGGGGCTTGAGTCAGGGGAGCTGGACGGATTCCTGACAGCCATCTGTACGGCCCCGGGCACCCTGGACCCCGACCTGTGGCTGGCGATCGTCTTTGGCGATTTCGAGTTCCAGAGTGAAGCGGATTCTACCCGCTTCATCGGCCTCATCCTGCGGCGCTACAACGAGGTCGTAGAGCACTTGGCCAAGGAGGGTGCTGCCTGGCCTTCGGCCTCCATGGACGATGACGAGGCCGCGGAGTGGTGCAGTGGCTACATGCAAGGCGTGCGGGAAGACCCGTCCTGGATGGAGGACGATGAAGCGGTCGCCTACAGCATCTCGATCGCGGTCTTAGCCGGTGAATTCGACCTGGTCGGAGAAGAGGACGCGGATGGCAACATCATCGAGGATGTGACGCCGCACCTCATTCAGTATCGGACCGAGCTGCCCGAAATCGTGCGCTTGCTCGACGACTACTGGGAAGAGGCGCGGGAGCTTGAGGCGAACAAGTCCATGCCCGCCATCTCCACCAAGCAAGACCGCAACGCCCCATGCCCCTGCGGCAGCGGCCGCAAGCACAAAAAGTGCTGCGGGAAGTAGCCCCTCCCCCCGGCCAAGAGCCCTGCGGCTCCTCTGCGCCAAGAAGGGGAGGAAGGTGCCTGGCTAACGTCTGTCGTCTACGAGGGGAGAAACAGCTTGGCCGAAGCCAAGGACGCAGGACGACAGACGTGAGCCAGGCACCCTACAGCAGCTTGCCGTCTAGGAAGAGGTAGGCCATGTAGGCCACGTAGCCGCTGAGCAGCACCGAGGCCTGCAAGCGACCGAACTTCTTGCCCAGGTAGAGCGGCATGCCGATCAACGCTAGGCAGAAAGCGCCGTTGACCCACAGATCGCGGTCTTGCAAGGCAGCCAAGCTGGCGGGGTCGAGCTCGATCGGACGGATCATGGCCGCGATCCCGAGCACCCCCAGCGTGTTGAACACATTGCTGCCGAGCACGTTGCCGAGCCCAAGCCCAGCGTGCCCGCGGCGCGCGCTGCCGATGCCGGCGGCGAGTTCGGGTAGCGACGTTCCCACCGCGAAGATGGTCAAGCCAATGACCGCCTGGGAGATACCGAAGCGCGTGGCGATGCCCTCGCCCCCATACATGATGCAGCGTGCGCCGACGGCGATCACGACACTGCCCATGAGCACGGCCCGGCCCGGCTTCTTGATGCTGTGCGCAGCGACCTCTTCCTGATCGCCCATGGCATCCTCCTTATTGCGCGGCGCCATGAAGAGCAGCACCTCGTACAGGGCAAAAGCACCCAGAAGGATGCCCGCGTCCTGACGGTCGAGCGCGCCATCCCAGGCCAGGAAGGTGAGCAAACCTAAGGAAGCGAAGAGCCAGAAGATCTCGCGACGCCCAATGCCCTGCAGCAGTACCCGCGGCAGGATCAGGGCAGTCACACCCAGCACCAGACCGATGTTGGCCACGTTCGATCCCAGCACCGTGCCCAGGGCCGCGCCAGCCTTGCCCGTGTACGAGGCATAGCTCACCACCACAATCTCCGGCATCGAGGTGCCCCAGGCGATGACCGTCAGGCCGATGATGGTGGCGTCCATGCCCCAGCGCTGGGCCAGGCCCACGCCGCCGTCGACCAGGGTATCGGCGCCTTTGGAGAGCAGCACGAAGCCGAGCAGCAGGACTACTATTTCGATGAGGAGCGGGTTCACGGGGACCGGTGTAGCGCATCGCTGGTACGGATGCAGAGGAATCGGTACGGAAAACCCTCGCGAGCATTCAGTAGAGCGCTCCAAGGCCCACAATCGAGCCCATGCGCGCACCCATCATTGCGATCAACGGCCTACTCCTCGAGAAGCCCAAACGCCGACTGGCCGTGGATGAGCGCTATACCGAGGCCATTCTGGACGCCGGCGGCCTGCCTCTGGTGCTGCCCCCGATCCTGAGCGCAGCCCAGGTGACGGCCTACCTGGCCCGGGTGGACGGCCTGTTGATGACCGGCGGGGACGACTTCGATACGGAATGCCTGGGCCTGGGGCCGATCCACCCGGAGGCCGACCTGACGCCTGCGGACAAGCAGGCCAGCGACCTAGCCCTCACCAAAGCCGCCCTCAAGGCCCAAATACCCGTCCTAGGCATCTGCTACGGCATGCAGCTCATGGGCCTGAACGCCGGCGCAGGCTTCCTCCAACACCTGCCAGAGGACCGCCCAGAGGCCGGAAATCATGCTGGCGGGGTGGAGCACACGGTCCAGGTGGAACGCGGCTCGAAACTGGAAGCCTTGGTGGGGCTAGACCCACTGCCCGTGATTTCACGTCATCATCAAGCCTTGGCCCACGTACCCGCCCCCTGGCAGGTCGTCGCTAGGGACCCCAGCGGCCTGATCGAAGCCATCGAACATCCGGGCATGCCCTTCGCCATTGGAGTCCAATGGCACCCCGAGCTGTCCCCGAGCACCAGCCCCCACGGGCGCCTAATCGAAGCCCTGTGCACAGCCTCGGAAGCTGCCGCCTGCGCTCCGCTGTCATGAAGAACAACTATCCGAAGCCCCAAAAGCTCACCCTCGCTCAAGCCGAAGCCCTGGCCGCCCGGGACAAGCGTCGCATCATTACGATGGCGATTGGTGCGCTGATTTTGGGCGGGTGTTTCCTATACACCCGGTTCCAGGCTCCCAAGGGTGACAGCCTGCAGAGCAAGCTCGATGGACACAGCGGCGAGGAGCTCGTTGCGGCTACGGAACTCTACATCCCGCCCTTCAAGGATCGCACGCCCCTCGAAGACATCAACGACGCCAGCGAAGAGCAGCGCCTCGTGGTCAACGGCCCGGCCCTGCGTTCCGTGCTGCGCTACAGCTTGGCGCTCACCACCGAGCACTTTGTAGCCATGGGCCTCGCGCCCATGAACCAGGACAACGCGAGCGCCCTGCAAGCAAGCCCTAGCGAGCAACGCCTCGACCCCTACCGCGCACGCGGTGTGGTCACCGACCTGCGCGAGCGTTCCACCGAAGGCGCCTCCGGTGGACGCGCCTGGTTCGGCACCCTGCGCACCGAAGACGACACCAACGTGCACTTCGTGGTGGATCACGACCCGGCGCGCGAGAAGGTCGAGCAAGGCAGCTTCGCGCGCCTGGACGGTCTCTTCCTGCAACTCCATCGCACGGAGATCGGCCCCGAATGGGTCGACGCGCCGCTGCTGGTGGGTCGCTCCCTGGGAGCTTCACACCCCTACCTGAAGCTGGACGAGCACCTCTACACCCCCGCCTTGGTGGGCCTGCAGGACGACAACATCGACGTGCACACGGGCGTGCCCTACGACGCCCAGTGGGAGTTGATGGCCAAGGTCACCCAGGACGCGGGCCAGATCGATTGGGATAACGCGCCGACGCTCAACGCGCTGCTGCTCAACCAAATCTTCGAGAACGGCGAGGCCTACCGCGGCAAGCCCTTCATCGTGCCGATCTCCAAGAACATGGACACGCGCACGGTGACCATGGCCGACGACAACCCGCTGCACATGAATGCGGTCAGCGCCGGCTGGATCGGCAACTACGCCTGGAAAGGGCAAGCCGGTCTCGTGCAATGGGTCGGCCCCTTCGTGGACGAGACTCTACATGACTGGGAAGGCAGCGCCGAGCTCATCAGCGGCCGCGGGCTGTTCCTGAAGAACGTGCTGTACGAGGCTCGCGATGGCAACCCCGGCCGCGTGCCGTACTTCGTCATGCAGGACATTCAAGTGCACACGCCGATTCCGGATCCCGCTGCAGCCATGCTGCTCCGGGCGGTCTTCGGTGGCACGGTTTTCCTGCTCGGCCTGATCATCTGGCTCCTGCGTCGCGAAAGGAAAGGCGCGGTAAAGTTGCAAGAGGAGCTCACCCGCCGGCGCGTTGCGCGGCGTGCGGCCGGCAAGTCCGACATGCCCATCCACCAGGCGTGAGCCTCACCCGCGTCCAGGTCCAGACGCAGCCTCCCTACGAGGTCTGCATTGGCCCCGGGGCCAGCCTGAACTGGCGCAATGCCTGCGCTGGTGCAGACCGCATCGCGCTGCTGGCCGACGCGCAGGTGTACGCGTTGCACGCTGGATGCCTAGTGGACCTGGGCTCCGAGCAGGACCTGCCGCGGCGCATGCTGCCCCCCGGAGAAAGTGCCAAGAGCTGGACCCTGCTAGGTGAAACGCTCGAGTTCCTGGCCTCGGCCAAGCTCAGCCGCAAGTCGGTCGTGCTGGTGCTGGGCGGCGGTGCCGCCTGCGATCACGCTGGCCTGGCGGCCTCGCTCTTCAAGCGCGGCTGCGGCGTGGTGCACCTGCCGACAACCTTGCTAGCCCAGGTCGACGCATCGGTCGGCGGTAAGACCGCCATCAACCTGGCCGCGGGCAAGAACCTGGCAGGCACCTTCCACCAACCGCGCGCGGTCTTGGCCGACACCAACCTGCTGCAGAGCTTGCCCGAAGAGGAGCTAGCCTCCGGCCTCGGCGAAGTACTCAAGACCGCCCTGCTCGGCGGCGCTGAGCCCCTGGCCGCACTGGAAGCCAACGCAGAGGCGCTACTCGCCCGCGACCCTGCCGCCCTGGCCAACGTCGTGCACGACTGCGTGAGCATCAAGGCGCGCGTAGTCGCCACCGACCCCACCGAAAGGGGCCTACGCGCCTCACTCAACTTCGGCCACACCTTCGCGCACACCATCGAACATGTCGCGGGCTACGGGGCGATCCCCCACGGGGTCGCCGTCGCCGCCGGCATCGGCATGGCCCTACAAGCTGGAGTCCGTCGCGGCAGTACGTCGTCAGAATTGCAGCAGCGTTGCGCCGCCCTAGCCGCGAACCTGGGCTTGCCCGCGTCCCTGGCCGAGTTGCGCGCGAGCTCGGGCCTGGCTTTGGAACCGGACGCCCTGCTGGCGGGACTGGCCCACGACAAGAAGGGCAGCGTCGGCGCGCCAGAGTTCGTGCTACTCGACAAGCCGGGCAAGCCGGTCCTGGGCGTGAGCCTCGCGCCCGAGCTGCTGGCCGAGCTCTTCGCTTAAAAGTTGACGCCGACCACTAGGGTCAGCTGGTTGTAGAGCGTGTCGCTCGTACCCTCGAAGGAATCGAGGTCCACGTTGCTGACCCGGCGCCAATCCAAGGCCACGTACTTGCCACCATCGGCTTGAATCGCGAGCCCAGTGTGGAAGTAGGTACCGCCGCCCGTGTCGCTATCGAGCGAGTCCTGGGCTACGTCCTCCAAGCTAGCGTAGATCCCCGTCAGCCCGTAGCCCACGTAGGGCTGCACGTTGCCATCGCCGAGGGTCAGCCGCAGGCCAACGGAACCCTCGACCAAGAGTCCCTCCAGCTCGTTGAAGCCCAGGTAGTCCGAGTCTCCCTGGGAGTAGGACACGCCGAGCTCCAGGGCAAAGGGCCCACGATCGATAGGCAGCACAAAGTTCAGCCCGTAGATCAGATGGTGGCGCGCGCGACCAAAGGCGCGCTCGGGCAGAGAACGGCCGCCGATCTGAAAGTCCATACCGCCCGCATCACCGGACCCGCCCTCCACATCGTCGAAGGCATAGGCCAGGGTGTTCACCAGGAAGCCAG
>JBLIOL010000100.1:0-15904 GCA_047639615.1 Planctomycetota bacterium
CCGACGTTGCCCGCACCCTCTCCCAAAGCGCCGCATGAAAGCCCTCTTCCTTAGCTCACTCTTCGCCGCGGCCTGCCTGGCCGCATGCTCGGGTGAGGCCAGCCATGATCACGAGCATGGCGAGGACAACGATCACGATCACGCCGCCGGCCACGCCGCCGATCACGCCGGCGAGGCAGAGTCCGCAGGCGAGCACGTGCACAGCGCGCCCCACGGTGGCGAGCTGATCGTGCTGATCGCGGAGGGCGCGCACCTGGAGTTGGTGCATGACGCGGAAGAGGGCGAGCTCACCGGCTACTTCCTTGGCGCGCATGCGGACACGCCTCTGCGCCTGACCCAGGGGACGCTGACGCTTGCCTTCCCAGGTGAGGACGGGGCCCCGGCGAGCTTCGTCTTGGAGGCCGTCGCGAACGCCCTCACGGGCGAGACCGTGGGCGACACCTCGGAGTTCCACCTGCAGGACCCGGGCCTGGTCGGCATCAGCGTCGGCTCCGGTTTCCTCGGTCCGATCGATGTGCTGGGCCAGACTCTTGAAGACCTGGTCTACGGCGACTGATCCATGCTGCTCCTTCGAATCACAGCTCTGTGTGCGGCGGCCAGCTTGGCGGCGTGCTCCGACACGGAAGCGAAACCGATTGAAGCCGCGCCCTTGGACATGGGCGCCGGTGCGCGTATCGATGGCAGTCAGGACGAGGCGATCGCCCTGGAGCAAGCCCTGGCTCCGAAGGCTCCGAAGGCTCCTGAGGTGGTGGAAGCACCCGAGCCTGAGCCCGAGCCCGATGCCGAGGGCAGCATCAAGCTGCACTTCAACGATCTTAGCCTCGACGAGTTGGATGATATTCAGCTCGAAGACTTGCTGGACGCCCTGCTCTACCCGGACGAGTACGAGGACGCGGAGCGCATTTTCCCGGACCAGATCCAGCGCCTCGACAAGCAAGAGGTGGCGCTCAAGGGCTATATGATCCCGGTGAATTGGGACGACAAGCTAGTGACCGAGTTCATGCTTGTACGCGACCTACTCGCCTGCTGCTTCGGTGGCGCGCCGCAACCCGATGAGTGGGTCAGCGTGACCATGCCGGAGGGCGAGGGCGCGGAGTACTTCACCTTCCTGCCCGTGATCGTGCACGGCACCTTCCACATCTCGGCCCTGGAAGACGAGGCGGGTTACGCAGCGGGCTGTTTCCGTATGGACGGCGAGACGGTGGTCAAGGAGAAGTAGGTCCGGCCGCGCCGCACGCGCGCTGACCCACACAGCAGGGGGGACTAGCAGCCCGGATTCTCCACCCGCGAGATTGGCACGTAGCTAAGCATCGAACCGGGCTAAAATGCCCGCGCATGTTGATCCTCCTGACCCTTGCGCTCTGTCAGTCGCCTGGCGCCGAAGCTCCGGACTACGACGCGCAGGTGGCGCCGATCCTGGCCGAGCTGTGCTTCGATTGTCATGGGCCGGATCAGGCCGTGCGCAAGGCGGGGCTGCGCCTCGATCAACGCGCGGGTGCTTTGACGGTGGCCAAGCCCGGCAGTGCGGCGGAGTCCGAGATTCTGCGGCGCATCACTGCGGAGGATCCGAACCAGCGCATGCCTCCGCCGGAGAGCGGCGAGGTGCTCGAGCCCGGCGAGATTGACATCCTGCGGCGCTGGATCGACAGCGGCTTGGAGTACGCCACTCACTGGGCCTTCGTCGCCCCGCAGCAGGCCGCGCTCCCTCCGGCCACCGACTGGAGTGAGCACCCGATCGATCGCTTCGTCATGGCGGAGTTGCAGCGCCGCGGGCTACAGCCTGCTCCGCCCGCGGAGCCGGCCAAGCTGCTGCGCCGCGCGGCCCTGGACCTGACCGGCCTGCCCCCCAGTCTCGACACGCTCGATAGTCTGGGCACAGCGCCCGGTCGCGCGCAGTTCTTGCAGGCCGTGGACTCTTGGCTCCAAGGCCCCCGGCGTTCCGAGCAACGCACCTTGGAGTGGCTCGATGGTGCGCGCTACGCCGACACGAATGGCTACCAGAACGACTTTGCTCGGCACCAGTGGCCCTGGCGCGACTGGGTCCTGGAGAGCTACCAGCGCAACCAGCCCTACGATCAGTTCGTGCTCGAGCAGATGGCCGGGGATCTGCTGCCCGACGCGCGGCCGGATCAGATCCTCGCCACCGGTTTCCATCGCAACAACCGCACGGTCACCGAAGCGGGCTCCATTGACGAGGAGTGGCGCGTGGAGAACGTGGTGGACCGGGTGGAGACCACCGCTACGGTTTTCTTGGGCCTGACCATGGGCTGCGCCCGCTGTCACGATCACAAGTACGACCCCGTGAGCCAGCGCGAGTTCTATGGGATGTATGCCTTCTTCAACTCGATCGACGAGAAGGGTGTCTACCAGGAAACGCGGGGCAATGTTGCGCCCCTGATTACGGTCAAGGGTCCCGTGGACAGCGCCGCACTGGAGCAGCTTGACGCCGAAGTGCTGCTGGCCAAGACCCAATTGGATCAGGCCACCGCTGCTACCGAGGGCCAGTTGGAAGCCTGGCTGCAGAGTTGGCGCGAGGCCCCGGCGGCGCGCCTTGCGGCACCCTCTCTACACTTCGCCGGCCAGGTCCCCGTGCGTCTCGAGGGCAACGCGGGGGCCGCGCCGAACCTGGGCACGGCCCAGAGCTTTGAGCAGGATCGCGCCTTCGCCATCAGCGCCTGGGTGCGGGCCGAGAGCCACGGCGCCATCTGGTCGCGCATGGCCGCCGACGACACCTATCGCGGCATCGATCTGGTGCTCTTGCAGGACCGGCGTATCGCGATTCACTTGATCCATGACTGGCCCGAGAACGCCATCAAGGTGGTTACGAAGGAGCCCCTGCCCCTCGAAGTTTGGCAGCACCTGGGGATGAGCTACGACGGCTCCGGCAAGGCGGCCGGGGTCAGCCTCTGGATCGGCGGCGAATTGGTCGAGACCAGCGTGGCGGCCGACACGCTCGATGGTTCCATCCAGACCCCGGATCCCCTGCGTCTGGGCACCCGCCACAATGCGGGCCACCTGCGCGGATCACTGGCGGACTTGCGCATCTACGGAACTGCGCAAGCCACGGATCGCGGGCTGCTGCGTGATGCTTGGGTGGTTGCTTTGACGGCGGCCGAGAGCGCGCAAGCCTCGGAAAACTCTAGGACTACGGACGCACGGCCGGCGCTGCTGGACGCGCTCTTCACTGAGGCTTATGCCACCGGCCTGGTCGAAGCTCGCGACGCTCTGGCTAGCGTGCGCGCCCGTAGAGTCGATCGTGAGAAGGCCATCCCCACGGCCATGGTGCTCGCCGAGCGCGCCGAACCGCGGCCTACCTACGTGCTGGACCGCGGCCGCTACGACGCGCCGCGCAGCTCGGATCTCATCGAGCCCCACGTGCCCGCGATGCTTGGTTCGCTGCCCGCTGATCAGCCTGCTGATCGCTTGGCCCTGGCGCGCTGGATGATCAGTGAGCAGCAGCCGCTGCTGGCGCGCGTGCAGGTGAACCGTGTTTGGCAGCGCTTCTTTGGGCGCGGCCTGGTAGTCAGCACCGAGAACTTCGGCGTTCAAGGCGACCGTCCGAACCAGCGCGAGCTGCTCGATTGGCTTAGCGTTTGGTTCGTGGAGAGCGGCTGGGATCAGCGCGCCCTCGAGCGCCTGATCGTCAGCAGCCAAACCTACGCCCAAAGCTCCGCTGTCAGTCCCTCCGCCTACCTCTCGGATCCGCACAACTCGGCACTAGCCCGCGGACCCCGTCACCGGCTGAGTGCCGAAGAGATCCGCGACTCGGCGCTCTCGGCCGCCGGGCTCCTGGTGGAACGCCTGGGCGGCCCGCCGACCCGTCCCTACCAGCCCGAAGGCCTGTGGACCGAACTAGCCGGCGGCGCGGGCCAAGGGCCCTACGTCCAGGACGCGAACGAAGGCCTCTGGCGGCGCAGCCTCTACACCCACCGCAAGCGCACGGTCCCGCACCCGACGCTCTCATCCTTGGATGCGCCGGGCTTTGAGATCTGCCAGGTTCGTCGGGCGAGAACCAACACGCCGCTGCAAGCCTTGACCCTGCTCAATGACGTGACCTACGTGGAGGCCGCCAGGGTGCTAGCCCAGGCCGTCATCGCGCAGGAGCCAACCGACTTGGAAGCCCAGCTACGCCTAGCCTTTCGCCGCTGCACCCAGCGCAGCATTCAAGCTGATGAGCTAGCCCTCTTGCGCCTCGGTCACGAGCGTCGGCTCGAGAGCTTCCGCGCGGACCCAATCGCTGCCGCTGCGTCCGTCCAGATCGGAGCGGCTCCGATCGACTCCGAAGAGTGCACTCCGGAGTTGGCCGCTCTGGCTTCGACCGCATTGATCCTGCTCAACCTCGACGAGACGCTCACCAAGGAATGACCATGGATGCGAGCCAACTGAAGAACGTGCTCACGCACAACCGCAGGCAGTTCCTGCAGGGCGCAGGCAGCGGACTGGGACTGGGGGCGTTGGCACTCAACGCCGCGGCCCAGGGTGGCAGCGATCTACCGGGGCTCCACTTCGCGCCCACGGCCAAGCGTGTCATCTACCTGCACCAATCCGGCGCTCCCTCGCAGTTCGAAACCTTCGACCCCAAGCCGGGTCTGGAAGCCTACCGCGCCCAGGAGCTGCCCGAGTCCGTGCGCCGGGGTCAGCGACTGACCACCATGACTTCGGGTCAGACGGGCTTCCCGATCGCGCCCAGCCTGTTTAAGTCGGCTCAGCACGGGCAGAGCGGAACCAGGGTCTCGGAGCTGCTGCCCCACACGGCGAAGATGGTGGACCGCATGTGCGTGATCCGCTCGATGCACACGGAGGCCATCAACCACGACCCCGCGATCACCTTCTGCCAGACCGGTTCCCAGCTTGCGGGCAGGCCGAGCTTTGGAGCCTGGTTGTCCTATGGGCTTGGCTCCATGAACCGCGACCTGCCGACTTTCATGGTGCTCGTCTCGTCCACCAAGCGCGCGCAGCCCCTGTATGAGCGACTGTGGGGTTCGGGCTTCTTGCCCGCCCAGCACCAGGGCACGAAGCTGCGCAGCGCCGCCGACCCGGTGCTGTACCTGAAGAATCCGGCGGGCCAAAGTCGCAGCCTCAGGCGCGACATGCTCGACGATCTGGCGGCCCTCAATCGGCGCCGCGCAGCGGAAGTCGGCGATCCCGAAGTGCTGGCGCGCATCGAGCAAACCGAGCTGGCCTTCCGCATGCAGGCCGCCGTGCCCGACCTGGTCAACGTCGAGGACGAGCCTGAGTCGATCCTCGATATGTACGGACCCGACGTGCGCAAGCCCGGCACCTACGCGCGTAACTGTCTGCTCGCACGGCGCATGATCGAGCGCGACGTGCGCTTCGTTCAGCTGTACCACATGGGCTGGGACCATCACGGCACTCTGCCCGCGGATATGCGCAAGGTCTGCGCTGCTACGGATCAACCCAGCGCAGCCTTGCTGCAAGACCTGGAGCAGCGCGGCCTCCTGGAGGACACGCTCGTGATCTGGGGCGGCGAGTTCGGCCGCACGGTCTACTCCCAAGGCACGCTTACCGACACGGACTATGGCCGGGATCACCACCCGCGCTGCTTCAGCATCTGGATGGCGGGCGGCGGGATCAAGCCCGGCACGACCTGGGGCGAGACCGACGACTTTGGCTACAACATCGTGCGCGACCCCGTGTCCGTGCACGACCTCCACGCAACTCTGCTGCACTGCCTAGGCTTCGACCACGAGCGCCTGAGCTACTCCTTCCAGGGTCGCGACTTCCGCCTCACGGATGTGGAGGGCGAGGTCGTGCGCGGCCTGCTGGCCTAGTCCGGGCTGCCACCGATGGCACCCAAGCAGGCTGCTACGCGGCTGCGTAGATGGCTCAAGCGCGAGTCCCCTGCGGGGCCTGCGGGCAGGCTGGCGAGGAGCTGGGCGGAGAGGCTGCTTAGGGCTGCGGGGCGCAGGCCGGGGACCGCGGCGGGGCCCTTTGAGATCAGGCGTACGCTCGGGCGTTTGTCGCCGGGGCCGAGCACGTGGAAGGTCTCTTGGTCGCAGCCGGGCTGACCCCAAAGGCGTTGATCGCCGAGGGCGGTGGAGCTCTCGAGCGCAACGGCGAAGAGGCCGGCGACCGTGCCCGCTTCGAGTTGGACCACGGCTGGCGTGCCGCGGCCCACGAGCAGTTGATCGCTGGCGGTCCAGCGCAGGAAGAACTCGCCCAGGCGGCAGGAGCGTAGTTCGAGGCCTAGGCGTTCGTCCGGGTAACGAGGTGCGAGCCGGGCGATAGGGGCCAAGCTCGGCTCAGGTCCGGCGATGGCTTGCACGGCGCTTGTGATGGCTGCGAGTGCTGCGCTGTTGACCTTCGTGTTTGGCTCGTCGACGGCCTTGAAGCCGAAGTCCTCCCCGAGGCTCTTGCGCAGCAGCTTGAGCGCGGCCAAGCGAGACATGCGTCCGGTCGGCTGGCCGAAGAACTCGTCCGTGCGGCGTAGGTCACTGACCAAGTACCAGAGTGCCCAGTGATCACCCCAGCCATTCAATTGGGCGGCGATGGTGCGCCGTACGCGGCCGTCCTCCTCGCCCTTGAGGTGCGCGCCCAGGTCTTGTTTGCGACTGCTTGCACCGAGGTGGCCGTAGGCGATCACCGCGGCGTTGCGCACGGAGGCCAGGGGGTCCGAGAGCATGGTGTCGAAGCGCGCGAGCTCTGAATCGGTAGGCTCGGCGCTCAGGCCGACCGCGGCGGCGGGGCGCCAGGGAAAGTTGGCGTTGCTGATGGCCGTCCAGAGTTTGGCGCGCAGGGGCGGCAGGTCGAAGTAGCCGGAGACTTCGACCAGGTCCTTGCCCAGGGCGGCGAATTCAGCGGGCGTATCGCCGGCCGCGGCCAGGATGGCGAGGCCGGCTTCTTCGCCGAGATTGATTAGGCGCCGGGCAGCCTGGGGGCGAATCACGGCGCGCGCGGTTTGCGCTTGGGAGATCAGCTTGGCGATACCCGCGGCGCGTTCGTCCGGGGTCTGTGCTTGGACGCTGTTCACGGCGCCGAGCAGCAGCAATGTCACAAGTGCGGCGGGCCGACCCATGCGGCGCACCCAAGACAAGCGGCGCATCAGGGCGCGATTTCGAGCTTCAGGCGGTAGATGCTGGTGATGAAGCCGTCTTCTTTCACCTCGCCCGCGCCGAAGATGCCGACCAGGTCGATGCGACCGGGTTGATAGGTCACGCCGCCGTCTTCGATGGTGACTTCGATGAAGTGCTGCACCTTGGAGCGTCCGCACTCGCAGGACTCGGGTACGAGCTCGAAGACTGCGCTGCCTTCCTCGGTGCCGATGGCCATGTAGCCGGTGATGGTGACCTTCTTGCCGTCGAGCTCGAGGATGTCCGCGGGCACACCTTGGCCGCGGCGGTACTCGATGCCGGTGATGTACTCGATGCTGACCTCGAGCGGCTCCTCTTCCTCGGGCTCCGGCGGGTCGTCATCGTCGCCGCGCTGGCTGGCCAAGTCGATGTCCCCGTCTCGGCCGAGGTCCGCTTGAGCTACGCCGGCAGCCCAGGGGGCGAGGCCGGCGAGGGCGCACAGGGCGAGTAGTCGGGTGGGGCTGAGCATGGTCGGTGAGCTGGGCTGGCTGCTTAGTAGTATCGGCTAGTGGAGGCTGGTTGCGGCAAGCGAGCCGTAAGGAATGCGCTAGCGATCCTCGGGCTGGGCCAGGAGCGACTCGATTCGAGCTTCGAATTCCCTACGCAGTAGTGCGTTGCGCGGGCCCGTGGCGGGGCCGGAGAAGCCCGTGTGGACGGCCTGGACCGTGCCTTGGGCGTCCAGGAAGAGGGTTGTGGGGTAGGCCACCACGCGATCTAGGGCTGGGAAGGCGGCGCTGGCCTTGGCCTTGTCGTTGGGGCCGGCGATCAGCACGGGGTAGCTGACTTTCATGCGCTCGATGTAGTGCTTCACGACCTTGGCTTGGGCGGCGAACTCGTCTTCGTACTCGAACGCTAGGCCTAGGATCGAGAGGCCGCGCGGTCCGTAACGCTCCTCGAGCTCGTTCAGGTAGCGCGTCTCGTCGTAGCAGTTGGGGCACCAGGTGCCGAAGAGCACGATCAGGCGCGCGCTTCCGGCGTAGGCCGGATCGTCGAGGGTGTGTTGCTCACCGTCGGGATCGGGGAAGCTCAGTTCGGCGAGGGGCACCTTGCCGGTCCAGGTGGAGAGGCCGTAGGGGTCGGGCATCTCGATTTTGTCGTCGGGCGTGGCTGTGAAGGTCTCGTGCCAGGTGTCGCGGGACCAGAAGTCGCCCTGCATGGAGCCGTCGGACTGCAGTTTGCACACGAAGCGGAAGGCGTGCGCGCCGTCGAAGGCCGAGAGCGTGAGGGTGATGCCGTCCAGGTAGCCGGAGAGGAAGCGGTAGTCGCCGACGGTGGTCAGGATCGTGCCCGCGACCTCGCGGCCGGATTGGTAGAGCAGGGCTACGGAGTGGTCGCTGGCGGACTCGAACTGCAGCTTCCAGCGCTCTTTGAGGACAGGCGAAATTCCATTGCGAGGCGCGGTCGGGACCTTGGGCAAGCTGGCTTGGAAGACCATCCTTGTGGGCTCGCCGTTTCCGCGCGTGCGCAGCCAGGTGCCTTGCATGCTGCGGCCGTCGGCGGCGATGGTGGCGTTCAAGTGGGACTCGTAGGGCCACAGGTCGAAGCGCATCACGCCGTCCGTCAGGTTGACCTTGCCCACCGGCAGCTTCTCGGGGCCGTTGCGGATGGTGGCAGACCAGCCGTCGGCGTCATGCTCGATCTCTAGGCCGAATTCCACGGGCCCGCCGGGGCTCGTGATGGAGGCCTCCCAGGCGCCAGGGACGGGCTCCGCGGGTGCGCCAGCCTGGCTGGGGCACGGGATGGATGTCAGTACAAGGGCCGCTAGGGGGGCGAGGAGCATGCCCCACAGCCTAATGTGAGTTGGCTGTTACCCCCAGTGGCGAGCCGGCTAGTTTGACGGTGTGCGTACTCACAGTGCGCGCGCCGGACCTGGGCCTTCCCCTCCCTTCCCCCGGGCGCCCTTGGGCGCCCCAGCCCCAACCGTTCCATGCACGCTTCTAGCTTGTCGCTGACCCTTCTCGTCGGGTCGGCCCTCGCCGGGCCTCTATTGGCCCAGCATGTTGTCTACGAAGATCTTCCTAGCTCAGGACCCCAGTCGCCCCTCGGCATCGACGATGTGGAGATCACCCCGGATGGCCGCTATGCCGTTGCCCGGGACAACACCATTAACAGTTCGACGCGCATCTACGACCTGCTCAATCCGGGCACGCCAGTGGTGCTCACCACATCCTCTGGCTTTACCAGTGGAGCCTGTCAAGACGGTGTGGCGGTGACGAATGAACGCGCCATCATCATCGGCAGTCGCGTGCTGATTGTGGACCTGACCCAGCCGGGCTTTCCGATCCTGCTCGATGCTCCCATCGGTATCGATCCGCGCGATGTGGTGATCACACCCGACGGCACCAAGGCCGTCGTGCGCGGAGGCGATGGTCTTACCGGCGGCACCTACGTCTTCGACTTGGCCAGCGCTACTCAGCTGGCTCATCAGCCCGGCGACATCGGCCTGTATGGAGGCGTCTATGACTACAGCTTGGACACGGTGGTTGCGGACAACTTCCATGCGGTCAGCCTCTCCTACGTGGGACCCCCGAACGCGCCTACTACGCGCGTTACTATCTGGAGCTTGCAGCCGCCCGCCGGCGGCCCCCCAGTGGTGGTTTTCGAAACAGTCCCGGGTACGGACTTGGATGGTGCACCCCATGACCTAGCGCTAGCTCCTGACTGCTTGCACGCTGCTGTTCGTTCGGTGCACGAGGTCGCGCGGCTCGATCTAGCCCTCGGCGCCGAGGGCATCCAGTGGTCTAAGCGCCTTTGGCAGGACCCGGGTCCCTTCGGTGGCTCGGCCCTGGATTCAATCGACATGACCGACTCTGTGGTCATCTCCATCAGTCGTGTGAACAGCGCCGCTGCGGGCATGCAGGTGGACCTATTCGATGCTGCGGGAAATCAGTCCTACAGCCTGCAGAACGGCGATCCCCATGACTTGGCCATTACTCCCGACGGAACTCGGGCGGTGGTGCGTACGAATCAGAACATCCAGCTTTGGTCCCTTGCGGGCCTGCCCACAACGGACGGCACCTTCCTTGTGCCCGCAGACTTCAAGGTATTCGGCGGGCCGTTCACGGGCTTGGGCGGAGGCTTCGACTCGATCGAGTTGACCGATGAACGCTGCTTGGCCATGTCGACCCAGAGCGTCAACGAAACCAAAGTCCGGGTCTTTGACATCACCAACGGCTTCGACAGGTTACTGGGCTTCACCATAAACAGTGCCGCTCTCGACCTGGCCATCACCCCGGACGAGACGCGTGCGGTGGTGGTCGGGACAGAGGACCTGGCCGTGATCGATATGGTCGGCAATACCCCGACTCTCGCGCATCTGATCCCGATCAGCTCGGGTGGCTATTCATGGTGTGACGGTGTGGCCTTGAACAACACAACGGCCGTGGCCTTCGGCACCCTGCCTGGCTCGGCTGTGGTCTTCGGTGGCTGGCTGACTCAAGTGGATCTGTTCACGGCTGCCGAGCGCTACTGCGACGCTAGCGTGAACTCTACCGGTCAGGCTGCGGTCATCTCTGTCAGCGGTTCCTCAGACGAGATCAACAACGACCTGCGCGTGGTGGCTGGCAATTTGCCCACGGGCCAGTTTGGGTTCTTCTTCTATGGAGACCAGAGCCAGAACGTGCCCATGGGCAACGGCAACAATTGCGTGGGCGGTCAGCTGGCGCGCTTCGCGGTGCAGACCTCCAACGACGATCGCTTCGTGGAGTTGGACGTGGACAACCAGGCCCTGCCTATCGGTGGCGGTGCGCTCATGGCTGGTAGCACCTGGAACTTCCAGTACATCTACCGCGATCCGGGCCAGATGGCTGGCCACAACCTGACCGATGCGCTGCGCATCACTTTTGAGTGATGTGAGCTAGGGCTTCCTGGCTACATGCCTAGCCAGGAAGCCAACGCGATGGAGCCCCATGCGGCTTCCAGTGCGAAGGCTTGCCAGGTGCGCCGGTACCAGCAGACCAGGCCCACGCCCACGGCACCGCCGAGGTTGAGGGCCTGGTAGCTGGCGCTCTGGTTGGAGAGCCAATCCATGCTGCTGGCCAAGTAGGCGCCCAGGATGGCCAGGGTCCCCAGCCAGCCGGCGATTTCGACCCAGGTAGGAACACTTGGGGCGAGCGGCTGCGGCACGTCCTGGGAATCTTCGAGGCTGGGCTGGGCTTTGGTCATGGCGGCGCTACCTTACCGCGCCCGCCATGGTCCTCTCCCCGAACTTGCCCACAGCCCCGGCCCAGGACGATCTGGATCCGCCCGAGTACGCCTTCCTGCTCAGGGTGGCGGAAATGTTGCACTCGCATGGGACGCCGGCTCACAGGCTCGAGCGGCTCTTGGATAGCATCGCCATGACCTTGGGGGTGACGGCCTCCTTCCTGTCCACGCCGACGGCCATGATCGTGTCCTTTGGGCGCGGGCGGAGTGAGCATACGCGGCTGCTGCGCATTCGTAGTGGCAGCGTGGACTTGGGCAAGCTGATCGAATTGGATGAGTTGCTCGAGGACTTGGAGCATGGCCGCAGCGATCTGACCCAGGCGCGGGAGCGTTTGGAGGAGTTGTGCGAGATCGGTCCGCGCTTCCATCCGGCGCTGGTGGCTTTGGCTTTTGGCTTGGCGTCCGGCGGCGCGGCGCGCTTCTTCGGTGGCGGTACGAGCGAGGTGATCGCTAGCGCCGTGGTGGGGCTTGGGCTTTTCCTGGTGGACCTGCTCCTGCGGCGCGTGCCGACCAGTGATGGGCTTCTGATTCCCTTGTCGGCGTTCTTGGCGGCCTTCTCGTCCTTGCTGCTGAGCATGGTCGTGCCCGTGGACAGTCGCATCGTGACCTTGGGCGGGTTGATTGTGTTGATCCCGGGCCTGGGGTTCACGGTGGCCATGATCGAGTTAGCGACGGGGCACTTGTCATCGGGCGTCTCGCGCTTGGCTGGTGCGGGCGCGACTTTCCTGACGGTGTTGTTAGGTGTTGCTTTGGCCTGGCGCGTGGGGGACTTTATCGGGACGCCGCTGGAGCACAGCATCGTGAGCTTGCCGGAGTGGACGCAGTGGCTGGCCTTGTTGCTTACGCCGCCGGCCTTCGCCGTGCTCTTCCAAGCGCGCTTCTCGGAGTGGCGCGTGATCGCGATTACGTGCCTCTTGGGGTTCGTGGCTACGCGCTGGGGCGCGGGCGCTTTGGGCCCGGAGTTGGGACCGTTCCTGGGTGCGTTGACCGTGGGCGTGGTCAGCAATATCTACGCGCGCTTTTTCAATCGGCCTGCGTCGGTGCCGTCCATGCCGGCGATCCTGCTGCTTGTGCCGGGGAGTTTGGGCTACCGCAGCCTGACGTCGTTCTTGGCGCAGGACGCGGTGCTAGGCATGGAGTGGGGCTTCAACATGGCGCTTGTGGGCGCGTCGCTAGTTGGCGGCCTGCTAGCCGCCAACGTAGTCGTACCGCCACGCCGCAGTCTGTAGGTGGTACGGTGCCACCGCTTCTTGTGCGGCCAGAGGGAACGCGGTCAGTGCGAGCGAGAGTGCAAGTCGTACTTGAGCGGGGCCACGCTCCTAAAACACAGCATCCCGCGCCTTTGCAGGCGCGGGATGCTGGAGGGACGCTAGCGCTTGCGACCGAGGTCGCTAGGCGCGCCTACTTGTGGTCGCCGCCTTTGCCGTGCTCACCGTGCTCACCGTGCTCACCGTGCTCGGCTTTCTTGGCCATGAACTTGGCGGGGTTTTTCTTGTAGCTCCTCACGCAGCCCTTGCAGCAGAGCTGCACGAGGGTGTTGCCGTAGAGCACGTTGATGGGGTCGCCCATGCTGCCGAGGGCCTCGCCGCTGACGGGGCAAGTCTTGCCCTTGTAGGTGGGGAGTTGCTGGGCGATGTAGGCGGCGTCGAGCGCGGCAATGGTCTTGCTGGGGTCCTTAGCAAAGGACTTGGCGCAACGACCGCAGCACAGTTGCACGAGGCGCGTGCCGTAGAAGACGTTGGTGGGCTCGTCGTCTTTCTCGAAGGCCTTGCCGCTGATGGGGCAGGTCTTGAGCGGGTAGTTGGCGGACTGTGCCTTGACGATGGCGGCGTCGACGCGCGCGATGATCTCGGGATCGGGGTCAGCCTCGAAGCTCTCGGAGCAGTGCGTGCAGCAGAAGCGGTAGAGGCGACCTTCGTGCAGGACGTTGGTGGCGGTGCCCTTGCTGTCGACGGCCTTGCCGCTCATGGCGCAAAGCTGGTCGGGGTAGGTGATTAGCTGCTCGGCGATCATGGCGGCTTCCGCGGCCTTGGCCTTGGCGTCACCGCCGTCCTGGGGGACGGAGATTGCGGAGATGCCGATGGTGAGAGCGAGAGCGGCGCAGGCGAGTTTGAGGATGGATTTCATGGTGTTGCACCAGTGAGGCTAGATGTGGAGGCGGGGCTCCCCAGGATAAGGGGAGCCCCGCCTCGTGGACACCGGCAGTGTGGCCCCATCCGAGGCCCTACAGGGTTCTTTCGGGGCCTACAGGTAGCCCAGGCCGGAGAGGGCGGCAGCGCCCGCGCCGTCGGGGTCAGCCTTGGCCATGGCGATGGCCTTCTCGAGCAACTTGGCGATGGTCGCGTCCTCGGGGAAGGTCTTCTTGCCCATGTCGATGATGGCCACGGAGAGGCCGGCCTCACCGGCTGCGTTGAGCTCGGTGGCGATCAGGCTGAAGTCCTTGGCGCCTAGGGCCATACCGCCGTCGAGCAGGGCTAGGAATTCGGTCGTGCTCTGCTCAGCGTTCACGTGGGCCAGGGCCTGGAGGCGATCGAGGACGGCGGTCTTGTAGCCGGCGTCCTCCTTGGGAACGCCCGCTAGGACCGTGTCGAAAGTCGCCAGGGCGGCGGCATAGTCGCCGCTCTGGAGCGACTTGTAGCCGGCGTCGGCGGTGGCGGGGGAGTCGCCGCAGGAGGCTAGGGCGAGGGTGGCGGTCAGAGTGATGAGAAGGGAGCAGCGCATGGTATTTGGCGTATCGGGTGCTGGGCGGGCCCAGGTTCAGGGCGGCCGAAGTCTAGCTGGGTCTACGGGCGTTGGCTGCTTACGCGGGCGCAACTAAGAGAAAGTCGGGGGAGGGCTCTGTTTGGAGTACCGGATCTCAATATGAGGCTCAAGCTCAGGGCTATTTCCGGTCGACACTCTCATCGCACTCCAATTGGAGTATGATTGGAGTGTCATTGGAGTGCACCCCCCTGGAGCACGCCCTCAGGCCGCACCCCAATATCCCCTACCCAGCTCAACCGTGCGCGAATCAAAAGTCACCATCAAGATTCCTCGCCCTCTCTACCGACGCATCCAGCAGGTGGTAGAGGACTCAGGCTTTGGATCACCGACCGACTTCGTTGTCTATGTGTTGCGCGACCTGATGGGGGACACCCCGTCCCAAGAAGCGCCGCCTACCGGCACGGGACCTGATTTCACTCAGGACGAGCTCGACGCCGTCCGACGCAAGCTCAAGAACCTCGGCTACCTGTAGCCCCGAACCTCTCTACCTAGCCTCTCAGCCATGACTTCATCCACCGCCCCCTACATCAGCCCCATCCACGGTGGTCTCGACCAGCCCGTCAACCGCATCGACGCCACCGCCGCAGGCACCCCCGGCCTGGCTCTGGTGAAGGTCAACGACGTGGACCGCACCAGCCTCTACCGCATCGCCGACGGCACCCTGAGCCCCCTGACCGGGCCCATGGGCGTAAGCGACTATGACTCGGTGCTCGACAAGCAACAGATCGAGCGCGGCGGCAAGGCATGGGCATGGACCATCCCGATCATCCTGCCCGTCACCGACGAGGAAGCCGCCAGCTGCGAAGCCGGCGCCAAGATCTCCCTGGTCGACGAAGAGGGCAACCCCTTCGGCACGCTCGAGGTTTCCTCCTGCTACGACTGGGACAAGGCGCGCTTCGTCAAGGCCGTCTACGGCACCGAGCGCACCGATCACCCGGGCGCCCGCCTGTGGACCGAGGACGGTCGCAGCAAGATCGTCGGCGGCGAGATTTCGCTGATCCCCGCCGAGGACGATCGCCCCTTCGCCGGCCGCGTCATGTCCCCGACGCGCACCCGCAAGCTGATCGCTGAGAAGGGCTGGGAGCAGTCCATCGGCTTCCAGACCCGTAACCCGCTGCACCGCGCCCACGAGTACGCCCTGGTGTACGGCGCCGAGACCATCCTGCGCGGCAACGGCAAGAACACCGGCGTGATCCTGAACCCCCTGGTGGGTCAGCTCAAGGGCGACGACGTGCCCGCCGCCACCCGCATGGAAACCTACGAGGCTCTGATCGCTAGCCGCGGTCTCGGCGACGGCGACAAGGACACTGAGCTTTGGGAGCGTTCGAGCCAGGACCTCAACGACCAGCTTGAGCTCGTTGGCCTCGACATGCGCATGTACTACGGCGGCCCCGCCGAGGCTGTGATGCACGCCATCTACCGTCAGAACCTGGGCTTCAGCCACTTCATCATCGGCCGCAAGCACGCTGATGCTCCCTTCGACGACAAGACCGCCATCTGGGGCGACTTCGACGCGCAGGAGATCTTCAACAAGCTCGAGGGTCAGCTCTCGATCCAGACCGTCAACGTTGGCTTCGCCGCGTTCTTCGAAGAGATCGGCCGCGTTGGCCTGGTCAGTGAGAACAAGGGCAACACCGTCGTCAACATCTCGGGCTCGAAGGTCCGCGAGCAACTCTCCGGAGGCCAGTGCCCGGACCCGCGCATCATGCGCGAGTCCACGGCCCAAATCCTCGTCGACTTCTACGCCTCCAAGGCGTAGTCCACCTCAAAGGAACCTGCCATGGGACTATTCGACGCTTTCAAGAAGAAGAAGCCCGCAGCTTCGAACCGGCCTATGCCGCGTCCGA
>JBLIOL010000101.1:0-15704 GCA_047639615.1 Planctomycetota bacterium
CTGGCTTACCTCAGCCCGAAGAATCGTGCGCGGCACAGTATCTCTGCAGAATCACACGGTACCCTCCTCGGATGGGTGTTGATGCGCAGCTGGCGTGTGTGGGACTTGGGAAGGTGCTGTCCTCGGGAGGGCGGCCGCTCACGATTTTGGATGGGGTGGATCTGACCATCGAGGGTGGCGAGTTCTTGGCCATTATTGGACCGTCCGGGAGCGGCAAATCGACGCTCTTAGGCTTGCTTGCGGGCTTGGATCGGCCCAGTTCGGGCAGTCTGCGCTTTGAGGGGCGCGCGTTGGAGAACGCTAGCGAGGACGAGCTCGCGCTCTGGCGCCGGGCACAGGTGGGCTTTGTGTTTCAGTCCTTTCAGCTGCTGGGGAATTTGACCGCGCGTGAGAACGTGATGCTACCCATGGAGATGGCGCGCTCGGAAGGCGCGGCGCAGCGCGCGGATGAGTTGCTCGAGGAGGTAGGGCTCGGCGAGCGCGGGCACCACTACCCGAGCCAGCTCTCCGGTGGCGAGCAACAGCGCGTGGCCCTGGCGCGCGCCTTCGGGCCGAAGCCGGCTCTGCTTTTTGCGGATGAGCCCACGGGCAGCCTCGATTCCGAGAGCGGACAGCGCGCTCTAGATCTTCTGCTGGACCTGCGCGAGCGTTCCGGTACGACCCTGATCCTCGTGACCCACGACCCCGCCATCGCGGCGCGCGCGCCGCGGCGCCTGCACCTGGCCGGCGGCAAGGTTGTGCGTGACGAGGTCAGCGAATGAGGGCGCGGCTCTTCCTGCGACTGGCCGGCGCCGAAACCCGCGGCGCGCGCGGGCGCATGCTGTTCGTGATCGCTTGCTTGGCCATCGGCGTGGCGGCGGTGACGGCGGTGGACGCCATGGTCAGCGCGGTGGAGGCGGGCATGCGTTCGCAGTCGCGCGAGCTCTTGGCAGCGGACCTGGTGGTGCGCGCGCGCCGGCCCCTGCCGGAGGCGCTGGCGGAGATGCTGGCCGAGGTGCCGGGACTCGCGCGCACGGATGTGCGCGAGGTGGCCACCATGGCGAGCACCGGCGCGGATGGCTCCAGTCGCCTGGTGGAGATCAAGGCCATCGACGGCACCTATCCCTTCTACGGGGAGCTGCTCACGGAGCCTGCGGATGTGCGGCCGGGGGAGTTGGCGGAGGACGAGGTGCTGGTGGCGGACGAGTTGGTCAGCTCCCTAGCACTCGCCGTCGGCGATGAATTGCGCATCGGATCCGAGGGTTATCGAGTGGTTGGCAGCCTCCTGGACGAGCCCGATCGCTTGGACTTCGCCATGACCCTGGGGCCGCGCGTGTTCCTCTCGGGCGCGGGCTTGGAACGCTCGGGATTGCTCACCTTTGGCAGTCGCGTGAAATATGCGGCCTTACTGAGAACAGCCGATAGCGTCAGCGAACGCGCCTTGGCGCGCAGCCTGCGCCATGATCTAGTCGGCTCGGAGTTCGTGCGGGTGGAGACCCATCGCGATGCTCAGCCGGCCGTGCGCCGCGGGCTGGCGCGGGTGGAAGATTACTTGGGACTAGTGGCGCTGCTCTCCCTGCTGCTCGGCGGTGTGGGCGTGGCGCAGATGGTGCGCACCTGGCTGGCGACACGCACCCAATCCGTGGCCGTGCTACGTTGCCTCGGTATGCGCTCGAATGAGATCGGGCTGCTGTATCTGGCGCATGTGGCCATGCTGGCCTGCGTGGGTTCCATTATCGGAGCGACGCTGGGCTTGTCGGCGCCCTTCGCCCTGCCGCTGCTGGCGCCGGACCTTGTGCCGGAGGATCCCACGGTACTGTGGCAGCCGCATGCCTTGCTGCGCGGCTTGGGTCTCGGCGGAAGCGTGGCGCTGCTCTTTGCGCTGCTACCCCTGGCGGCCATCTGGCGCGTGCCGCCGGCGCGCGTGCTGCGCGTGGAAGCGGAGCCCCTGCCCGCGCCGCTCTCCGTACGCGCTGGCGCGGCGGCTGCGCTGGCCCTGGGGATCTTTGCCAGCGCTTGGGCGCAGTCGGGGAAACCACTGGTGGCTTTGGCCTTTAGCGTCGGGCTCGGCGTGCTGGTGGTGGTGCTTGGGTTTGGCGCGCGCGGGCTCATGCGACTGGTATCGAAATTGCCACGAGAGCGCGTTAATCCTTACTTTCGGCACGGTTTGGCCGCCTTGGCGCGGCCTGGTGCGGGCACGGTGGGGGCGGTGGTTGCCCTCGGCCTCGGCACGCTCGTGGTCGTCACCATCGCGCTGGTGCAGAACCGACTCGCGCGCGAATTGCGCGGCGGTTTGCCGGAAGATGCGCCCAGCGTATTTCTCGTGGATGTTCAGCCCGATCAATGGGCTGGCGTACAGGTCGTGCTCGACGAGCAGGGCGCTGAGAGCGTGGACTCTACGCCGGTGGCCATGGCGCGTTTGTTGGCCGTTGATGGACAGACCGTCGAGGAGCTGGTGGCCCAGCGCAAGGACGGCGGGCGCTCGCGTTGGGTGCTGACCCGCGAGCAACGCTTGTCCTGGATGGAGGCTCTGCCGAAGGGTAATGAGCTCTTGGAAGGCGGCCTTTGGAATATGGACGGTGTGGACGAGGTCAGCCTCGAGGAGCGCTTTGCGGAGGACCTCGGCGCGAGCATTGGTACGCGCCTTAGTTTCGACCTACAGGGCGTGCCGGTGGAGCTGGTGGTGAGCAGTATTCGCAGCGTCGATTGGGCCACCATGCGCATCAACTTCTTCGTGTTGGCGGAGCCCGGTGTGTTGGAGCAAGCGCCGCACTGGCGCTTGGCTGCGGCGCGCGTCGCGGCTGAGTCTGAAGGCGCCTTGCAGGATCGCATGGCGCGCGAATTTCCGAACGTGACCCTGCTGCGTGTGCGGCCGATCCTGGAGAAGGTGGCGGAGGCCATGGGGCGCTTGGAGCTGGCCGTGCGCGTCTTGGGGGCGGCCACGATCTTGGCCGGGCTAGCGATTCTGGCCGGGGCGGTGGCGGCCCAGGGCCTGCAGCGCGCGCGCGAGGCGGCTTTGCTCAAGGTGCTCGGCGTGACGCGCCGCGGGGTGGCTCTGCTCTTCGCTTTGGAATACGCCCTAGTCGGATTGGTGGCTGGGCTGGTGGGGGCCGGCGGGGCGGCGCTCCTCGCCTGGGGCTTTCTGGAATACCTGATCGAGCTGGATGCGGATCTGCCCTGGCTGAGCCTGCCCCTGGCGGCACTGGGTACTGCGGCCCTAGCTTGCCTGAGTGGTGTGGCCGCGGGAGCGGGAGCCATTAGGGCGCGGCCCCTGGCGAGCCTGCGAGCGGGCTGAGAGCTGTAGTGAGGGGGGTAGCCCCACACCGAGGGCGACTACGTGGGGGGCTCCCTGGCGGCGATGAAGGCCGCAGTCAATGCGAGCAATTGCGAGAGTTGCCCTAGGGACCCCGCGGCTCGGAATGGCTTACCGGCAAAGCTGGATTCCTCGAGAAGTTCGGGGATCAGGCCCCTGTCGTTGCAACTTGGGGGCCTCTCGTGCGATCCTCCTTCCATCATGTTGGTGGAGCTCACAATCACGGATCTGGCGCTGATCGAGCAGGCTAGTTTGGCGTTTAACAGTGGCCTGAATGTCATCACTGGGGAGACCGGGGCGGGCAAGAGCCTGCTCGTGGACGCCTTGGAGTTGCTGCTAGGTCAGCGGGCGAAGGCGGGCATGGTGCGTTCCGGCGCCCGGCGCGCGCGGGTGGAAGGGCGCTTTGTGATGCCGCTTTCCGGCTACGGCAAGCTGGTGGCGGCTTGGCTCGAGGAGAACCTGCCCGAGACGCTCGAAGAGTGGCATGAGGATGGCGGCGAGGACGACTTGGAGTTGATCCTGACGCGCACCCTCTTGGCGGAGGGCCGTAGTCAGGCCCACGTGAACCATCGACCCGTGACCCAGCGCCTGCTGCGCGAGTTGGCCTCGCGCTTGGTGGAGATTCACGGACAGAACGATCATCAGCGCCTGTTCGAACCCCTCGAGCAACTGCGCTTGGTGGATACCTTCGGCGGGCACGAGGATGCGCTGGCGGGCTACCGCGAGCGGCGCGTGCGCTGGCTCGAGGGCGCGCGGCGGCTCGAGAGCTTCGAGGCGGGCGAGGCGGAGCGCTTGCAGCGTTTGGACCTGTTGCGCTTTCAGGCTGCCGAGTTGGAGGAGGCCAATCCGGATGCGAGCGAGCACGAGGAGCTGGTGGCCGAGCGCGGGCGCCTGCGGCATGCGGTCGAGCTGGGCAGCAGCTTTGGGACGCTACTGAGTGAGCTCTCGGAAGCGGAGCCGGCGGCCTTGGACGTGGTGCGCCGCGGCGAGCGCTTGCTGGAGGAGTGGGAGCAGCGCGTTCCCGATTTGCAGCCGGCGGCCAACGCTCTGCGTGAAGCGAGCGCGCAGCTCGACGAGGGCGTGCGCGAGCTGGGCAGCTTCTTGGATCGCATCGAGGTCGATCCCCAGCGCTTGGAGCAGGTCGAGCAACGCTTGGACTTGCTCGAGCGCCTCGAGCGCAAGTATCGCACGGACATCGCGGGTCTGATGGACCTGCGCGAGACACTCGGTGCGGAGCTGGCCGAGCTGCAAGCCATGGAGGCGGGCGAGGACGAGCTCACCAATCAGGTGGCTGAACATCAGGCGGCCATGGCCGAGTCGGCGCGGCGCCTCAGCGGCATGCGTAAGAAGCTCTTCGGCAAGCTGCGCAAGGCGGTCGAGAAGGGACTCGCGGACCTGGGCCTGGAGCGCGCGCGCTTCTCGGCCGAGTTGACCGCGCCCGAGGCTAGCAGCGAGGAGTCCGACAGCCTGCAGGCACAGATGGCGCGCTTCGGACTCAACGGTTCCGAGGGCGTCGAATTCTTCCTAGCGGCCAATCCCGGCGAGCCGCCTCAGGCCCTGCGCAAGGTGGCCTCCGGCGGCGAGATGGCGCGCACCATGCTGGCCCTGCGCGGAGCCCTAGCCGTGCGCCAATCCACCCCGACCCTGATCTTCGACGAGGTCGATGCGGGCGTCGGTGGACGTCTAGGTCCCAAAGTGGGCGCCCATCTCGGAGCCCTGGGCAAGCACCACCAGATCCTGTGCGTGACCCACCTGCCAGCCATCGCCGCAGCAGCGAACCACCACATGCGGGTCCACAAGGGCGTCGAAAGTGGCCGTACGAGGACCCAGGTGACGCCTTTGACCGGTGAGGAGCGTGTGGCCGAGGTGGCCGACATGATTTCCGGTGGCCAAGAGCATGCTACTGCCCGGGCAGAGGCCCAGCGACTGCTGGACGCGTAGCGACCGGGAGCTACCCTATTGGGCCCGGCGCACGAATCGTGCGCCGCTCGCTCGCCACGCCTCGCTCCTTCGCTCCCCCGAATCATGGCCCTCCAGGAACCCCTGCGCTTTGCGCCACTGCTGCATACCAAGGTATGGGGCGGGAAAGCCCTGGCTGAATTTCTCGGGCGGCCGCTCGAGGCCGATGGTCCCGTGGGAGAAATCTGGACGGTGGTGGACCGTCAAGAGCAGAGCACGGCCGTGGACACTGGCACCTTCGAAGCGCGCACCTTGCGCGGCTTGATGCTCTCCGAGCGCGCCGCTCTGCTGGGCAGCTCCGACCCCAGCTTGGACGACACCTTCCCACTGCTGGTGAAGTACCTCGACGCGGGCCAAGATCTGTCGGTGCAGGTGCATCCGGACGTGAAGGCCGCCAAGACCCTGGGCGGCGGCGCCGAGTCCAAGGATGAGTTCTGGTACATCCTCTCCGCAGAGCCCGGAGCGCGCATCTATCTGGGCCTCAAGGAAGGTGTCGAGCACAAGGACTTCGCTGCTGATGCCGACTGCACGGATGTGGTCAACCAGCTCGAATCCTACGAGGTGCATGCCGGTGAGTCGGTCTTTGTGCCTGCTGGCTCCGTACACTCCATCGGCGCCGGCGTGCGCATCGTGGAGATCCAGGAGAACAGCAACACCACCTATCGCTTATACGACTGGGATCGTCCCGGTCTGGACGGCAACCCGCGCCCCTGCCACGTGCAGGAAGCTCTGGCTGCCATTAACTATGACGTACAGCCTGCGGCCCCGGAGCGGGTCGAGGTTACTTACGAAGGTGCCAACGGGCGCGCACTCTTGTGCGATGCACGCACCTTCCGAGTTGAGCGTCTCGTCTTGAACGAGCCAGTCCAATACGACACCGCGAATCGCGCGTGGATCTATGTGGTACTGGCCGGCAAGGGAGAGCTCAGCGCCGAGGAAGTGGAGGGCACTTGGCCCATCTGCGCCTCGGAAACCTGGCTGCTGCCCGCTAGCTTGGGTCCCTACCGAATTGGCGCTTCGGACGGCGAGTTGACCGTCCTGCGCATCGAAGCTAAGGCCTAAGCGGCCGGCTCACACATAGACATGGCAAATAGTAGACGTAGAGGCGGCCCCGGCCGCGCAAGAGGTGCCAAGGCGCGCCCGAAGACAATCAAGAAGGTCGGCAAGGGCAACCTGCCGGCACGCTCATCCTCCGCACGGGATGATAAGAAGGACGAGAACCTCGTCCGTCTGAACAAGTATCTAGCCGACCACGGCGTCGCCTCGCGGCGGGCCTGTGACGAGCTGATCGAGAAGGGCAAGGTGACCGTGGATGGCGAGCCCGTCTCGGCGCTCGGTTCCAAGGTCGATCCCACTACTCAGGTGGTGGAGATCAACGGCATCCTGCTCAAGCCCGAGGGCACGGAGCGGCGCTACTATCTGCTCAATAAGCCCTCCGGCGTGGTCTGCACCAACGAGCAGCGCGAGGTCCGCCCGCGGGCTATGGACCTTGTGACCGACCCCGCTAAGGGCCGCATCTACACGGTGGGGCGCTTGGACGAGGACAGCATGGGTCTGATCATCCTCACCAACGATGGTGAGTTTGCCCAGCGCATCGCGCACCCGCGCTTCGGCGTGTCGAAGACCTACAAGGTCCGCGTGCAGGGCAAGATCTCCGACGAGACTCTGCAGAAGGTGCGCGAGGGCGTGCACCTCTCCGAGGGTAAGACCGCCGGCGCGCGCATCATCGTCAAGCGCCGTACGGTCAGCGGCTCGCAGCTGGAAGTGACCATTCGCGAGGGCAAGAACCGCGAGGTTCGGCGCGTCTTCGCGCGCGTGGGCCACAAGGTGGTCTCGCTGGTGCGTACGCGCATCGGTCCCCTCGACGATCGCGGCATCAAGACCGGGCGCTGGCGTCCGCTCTCGCGTTCCGAGGTGGAGGCCATGCTGACGCTCTCCTCCGAAGGCGGACCCGATGAGCTGGCCGCTCCCGAGAGCGGCAAGCCCGGCAAGCCCGGTAAGCCTGGTAAGCCTGGCGAGCGCAGCACACCCGGCGAGGGTGAGCGTGCGCCCCGCGGCGGAGCACGTCGTGGCGCAGGCCGTGGCGGCGCACGTCGTGGGACCGTTCGCGGTGAAGCGCCGCGTCAGGGCGACCGCGAGGCCGCACACCGTACTGCTGCCCGCCGCGCGCGTGGCTCCAAGCCTGCCCGCGGTCGCAGTCAGTTCTCGCCCTTGGACGCGCTCGAAGCGGTCGAGAGCAGCCGTTCCAGTCGTCCTAGCCGTTCGAGCGGTTCCAGCCGTTCCAGCCGTTCCAGCCGCGGCGGTCCGAGCCGCGGCGGTGCCAGTCGTTCCAGCCGTGGCGGTCCGAGCCGTGGCGGTGCCAGTCGTTCCAGCCGCGGCGGTGCTAGTCGTGGCGGTGCTAGTCGTTCCAGCCGTGGCGGTCCGAGCCGCGGCGGTGCCCGTCGTTCCCAAAGGAGGCGTTAGTGAGTCCCGCTGCCGTTGACATCGAAGAGGCCCAGGCCCGTATCCACGAACGTCGCCTAGCCAATGGCCTGCGCGTGATCTTGGTGGAGCGTCACCTTGATCCCGTGGTTGCCGTCACGTGCTGGTACCGGGTTGGCGCGCGCAACGAGCTCGAGGACGAAGCTGGCGTAAGCCACTTCCTCGAGCACATGATGTTTAAGGGCACCAAGCGCCATGGCAAGGGCGAGGTGGATCGCACAACCACGCGGCTGGGCGGGCAGAACAACGCCTTCACGTCCTACGACCACACGGGCTATTGGTTCGAGCTGGCCAGCGACCGTTGGGAGGCCGCCTTGGATTTGGAGGCCGACCGCATGCGCAACCTGCTGCTGGATCCGGCCGAGTTCGCCTCCGAGAAGGCGGTCGTACTCGAGGAGCTCTCCATGGGTCTCGACGATCCCTGGCGCGCGCTCTCTCAGGGCATCAACGAGATGCTCTTCGAGCGTCATCCGTACCGGCGCCCGATCATCGGCTATCCGGACGTGCTCGAGCGCATGACGCCCGAGGACATGCGCGAGTACTACGACCGTTTCTATCACCCGGGCAACGCGACCCTGGTGATCGCTGGCGACATCAAGCCCACGGCTGCCTTCAAGGCCGTCAAAGAGCGCTTTGGCTCGATCAAGGCCGGGCCGAACTTTGAGGCCGCCGATCCCTGGCGCCCCGAGTTGCCGCAGCCCACGGCCGAGCGCCGCCTGGTGCAGCGTTGGGATGACAATGCTTCGCGGCTCTTGATCGCCTGGCCCGGCGCCAAAGTCGGCAGCGACGCCGACTTCGATCTAGACATCGTCTCCACGGCCCTCAGCGCCGGACGCCTGGCGCTGCTCTACCGCAGCTTGGTGGTGGAGCAGCAACTGGCTACCTCGATCTCCACCCAGAACGACGCGCGCCTGGACGGCGGCGGCTTCTGGCTCTACGCGGAAGCAGCCCAGGGCGTAGCCCCCGAAGCTCTGGAAGCGGCGATCGACAAGGAGCTGCACAAGCTGCGCACCGAGGGCCTCGACCCCGCCGATGTGCGCCGCGCGCGCAAGGTCTTGGCCGCTGGCGAGGCCTATGGCACCGAGACCATCTCCGACCTGGGCGAGCACGTGGGCGAGTACGCCGTGGACCTTGATTGGCCCATGGCCTTTGAACTGACCAAACTACGCGGCAAAGTCAGCGCCGCACGCCTGCGTCGCAGCATGGCATCGATGCTCACCGATGAGCGTCGCATCGTTGGATGGAGTATCCCCAGGGAAGCGCGCGCATGAGTCCGAAGAAGACGAGCACCCTCGAGGTGCCGCGAATCCGTTTTGAGTTGGCCTGCGGTGCGCAGTTGCTTGTTTCGCCGCGTCCCGGCGCGCCGGTCACGGCCGCGCGCTTCCATGTGCGCGGCGGGTCCGCTCTCGATCCCGATGGCATGGAAGGCTTGGCCTATCTCACGGGGCGCCTGACGGATCAGGGCACGCCCGGCCGAGGCGAGGCTGACTTCGCCGCCGAGATCGAACCCGCCGGCGGCGAGATTTCCGGCTCCTCCAGTGGCTTGACCGGCTCCATCGCTGGGGACTCTTGGAAGCTCCTGCTCGAGCTTATGGGTGAGCTCTTCACCCAGGCCTCCTACCCGACCCAAGCCGTGCTCGCGCAGCGCAGCCGTTTTGTGGACCGTCTCAGCATCCAAGAGGACGACCCGCGCAGCCAAGGCGCACGGCTCTTCCGCGAGCTGGTCTACGGCGATCACCATCTCGGTCGCAGCCACTACGGCACGGCTACCAGCGTGGCTGGCATCGCTCCCAAGGACTTGCGCTCGTTCCGCAAGAAGAACTGGACCGGCAAGCGCCTGTGGATCTCGATCTGCGGTGACGTGGACCCGCTCAAGGTGCGCCGTCACCTGGACAAGTTACTGAGCGGTGTCAAGCCGGGCAGCGCCTACCAGGCCAGCAGCTCGAGCTTCCCCAAGCTCGGCCGCCGCACGGCAGCCTTCACCCGCGACCGCGAGCAAGCCCACGTCTACTTGGGTCATCTCGGCGTGCGCCGCAAGACCCCGGACTGGGCCGCGATCGTGGTCATGGATCACGTGCTCGGTTCAGGTCCTGGCTTCACCAACCGCATCAGCCGCATCCTGCGCGACGAGCAGGGCTTGGCCTATTCCGTGCACGCGGACCTGCACGGTTCCGCGGGTCTCTTGCCCGGCGCCTTCACCGCGTACATCGGGACTTCCCCTGAAAACGTCGGCACAGCCGTGGCTGGCTTCCGCAGCGAGATCAGTCGCATCCAAGATGAGCGCGTGCCCAAGGACGAGCTCGAGATGGCCAAGGACTACCTGATCGGTTCCTTCCCCATGGGCTACGAACGCGCTAGTCGCCGGGCCGCCTATCTGGTCGGGGCCGAGCTCCACAAGCACCCCGAGGACCACCTCGAGCTGCTGCCCAAGGCCTACGCCGCCGTCACCCCCGCCGACGTCCAGGCCGCCGCTCGGGCGCACCTGCACCCCGACAATTGCTGCCTAGCGGCCGCCGGCCCGGTGCGCCTCAAGCAGCTCAAGAGCCTGATCAACTAGCCTTCCCGGGGTCTGCCCGCGCGAGGACATGTATTCGGAATCGAAGGATCCCGAATACATGTCCTCGCGCTCGTTATGGGCGCATGTAGCTGTAGAGAACCTGCCATGACCTACTTAAAGCAACTCCTCGTCAGCCTAGCCCTCGCCTGCGCCCTGGCCTCCTGCCTGCCCTCCGGGGCCGGGCGGTCTACTAAGAACCCGGTCAGGAGCTGCTCAGCTCCAGCGGACGACAGCAATTGCAACGGCATCGACGACAGCGTCGACATCGCCACGGGCACCTCCCTCGACGAGAACCTCAACAACATCCCCGACGAGGCCGAGGGGAACTAGGGTTCGCACAGCGGCCCTTGCGCGGGTCATTCGTTGAGCCCATTCTTGGGCCCACGAGCCTCGCAGCTGACATCCCCGCCAAGCCCGTATTCCGCATGGAGCAGCTGGCCTTCCTCGGATTCTTCCAAGGGCCACTTGGTCTGGGCCTGTCCCTGGCCTTGTCAGCAAACCGGATTGGACGCGCGGACCTCGTCAAGAAGGTCCTGCTGATCACCTTCGTCGCAACCACGATTCAATGGTTGGTCGTGGCCATCGGTTTAGGTGGACCCAGCGCAATCGTCGTGCATCTAGCATGTGCCATCCTCGCCAAGGTGTTGCATGACCGTTGGCTCTTCATTCCGTACCGCAATCAGGGCAGCAACAACTTCACCCGGGGTGAGCTCGTGGTGTTCTTCCTAGGGGTGCTCGCCATCGGATTCACCTACGGCAGCCTCTGGGCCTTGTTGTTCAAGGTGTTCGTCTAGGCGGGCATTGAGGAGTGGGGCCGTGCGCTAGGGATGTGTCCTATCGCGAACTCCGAGCATGGTCTGGTCGATAGCAGTTCTGGCGCGTGATCGACGCGGGTTACTTGAAGACGACTCTGTGCGGTTGGGATGGATCAGCGGAGGGGGCAGGCCAGACCAGATTGACGGTCTTGCGGTCCGGGATATCGAGCTGGTAGGTGCCGTTCGGCAGGGCTATGCGAAGGATACCTCGGGCGTCGGAGAGACCGGAGCAGCCCTCGAGGCTGTAGCCGGAGGCACTCCAGGTGAGCTTGGTATTCGGAAGGAGCGCGCCTGCTTCGTCCATCAGGAGCAGCTCACCCACATGCAGGGCGAGTTTGGCGCTGAGCTCTGATTCCTGCCCAGCCTGAACGAAGCCCATGCCAGTAACGCGTTGCAGCCACCCGCCTCCAGGATCCAAGGCCAATACTCTGTACATGCCTGGAGCCATCTCTAGACGTGTTTCACCAACTGCACAGATCCATCGTTTACCTGGGGGCGGTGTGTGTTCTCCCTTACCTCCGAGAATCACTCCGCTAGGGCCCATGCGCTCTAGAACCAATTCTAAGGCGAGCCCGGCGGTTACCACCAATGTGCCGGTGGTAGCGGCCTCGCGCGCGTCCAAGGACAAGCTGCGCGTTTCCCCGGCTCCGATCATGAGTTGGGCGCGGCCTTCCGGCGGAGCGCTCCAGGCTGGAAGGAAGGCCTTCTCCTCGTAGGGTACGAGCACCAATTTCAAGGCGGCGCTGGGTAGGCCCTGCACGTGAGCTTGGCCTTGCTTGTCTAACGGAGCATGGCCTAGGAACAACCAGGACGGCTCGCCCTCGAGGGAGGCTGCACAGCTCACTTGGATGCGAGCCTTGGCGGAATTGACTCCGCTGGGGAGCAGCGCCTGTACTTTGATCGAGCAAGGCAAAGGCAGGCTGAGGAGTACATCATCGGTAGCACGCGGCCGGATTTGAAGTGCCTGGTGCACCGCGAGGAATTCTCCGACTCGGGCTTGGATGCGGGCCTGTTCAGCTTGCAAGCCCTCGAAGCTGCAGCGTCCCTCCGCATCCGTTTGCCGTACGTGCACACCGAAGCCGTCCTTGCCCGGGGCTTTGACTTCGACCCGTGCACCCACCGCGGGCTGGCCGCGACCGTCCAGTACACGCACGGATAGGTTGCCCACGCCGGGTTGCTCCCAAGTGATCTCGAGCGTCTCGCCCTCGACGAAGGTCACGTGCTTTAGGAGGCGGCCGCCGCCGGGAAGCAGCAAGGTCAGGACCACGGAACCTGGAATGATGCCGTCGATGCGGCCGTGCCCGGGAAGCTTGGCGCTCTGTGCGTGCAACTGGACATCACTCGACGACTGGCCGGCCGATTGGTTATCAACGTTTAGACCCCAGCCCTCTACGGGCTGCCCTTGGTCGTCAATCACCCGCAGCAGGAGAGCTGCGCTGCCGCGTGGCTTCACGGTGTAGGTCTGCCCAGGATGGACATCTGCGATGCGTTGGAATTCAAATCTGGGGTCGCGCATCTCGATGGTGTAAGTCCCGGGCGGGACGTCCGCGAAGTACTGGTCCCAGGGTCGCCGCAGCACTCCTTGACTGACCTGCAGCTGCTCACCGGATTCACTCATGAGGTAGAAGCGCAGACCACCGCTGAACATGACGAAGAAGTCCAGGGGTGCGGCTCTGACATTGATGCCAATGCGACGGCGCATGTCCGGGCCTTCGTACACGAGAGTCACCGGGAGTTCCTGGCCGGCTTTCAGTTGCACGTGTCGATCGGGGATGCGCATGCCGCCGTCGTGGCGGGCGCCGAGCTGGATCTCCCCGGGGGGCAAGGGGCCGATGCGAAACTGGCCGGTGGCAGGATCCGGGTTGGCGCGCAGGAAGTTACCGGAGTGTGGTCGGGAGCGCTTTTCCTGACGGATCGCGCTGATCGCCCAGCCCTCTACCAGCAACTCGCCGTCGGTGTCCTCCACATGGCCCACTAGGAAACAGGCGGGCTCGAAAGATGCCTTGCCCAGGTCTAACTCGGTCGGCATTGTCGACATGTCCCAGCGGAAGCGCATCTCCGGCAGGCCGGCTACCCGCGCTGTGGCGTAGAAGCGGAAGTCCAAGGGTGACTCGAACTCCATGGCGACGCGGCCGTCCGCATCGCAGGCTTCTGGTCCTAGGGAGAAGCTCTTTGCGGCCCGGCGGGCGCCGATCACCCTGTTCTGCCGCGGGGATCCGCGCAGTTCCAGCGTGGCCTGACTTGCGGGCGTGCCGTCGGGCATCAGCAGGGTGCCGCGCAGGGTGACCTTGACGGTCTCGATCTCCTGCGCCGGGCCGCCGAGAGTGGGGAGGGCTAGGGCGAGGATTGCGGCGAGGCTTGCGGCGAGAGCGATGAATGGAGTGAGTCTGTGCACATTCAGACCATACCTTGTCTTCACGCTTTGGTTTCGATGGCTCCTGACTTGGCTTGAGGGGTTAGCGTAGGCACTTCATGCTGACTCGCTGCCTGCGCCGGACCCTATCCCTCTGTTTGCTCGCCTTTGTTGGTGTGGTGCATGCCGAGCCGGTCAGTGCTTTGCAGGCGGCGGAGGGCAAGACCCTGGAGTCCACGGCGCGACAACGGCAGTACCTGGACCGTCGGCCCTATCACGTGGATGTGTTCAACGATCTGTGTGAGCGCGCTATGGGGCAGGGCGGGTTGGATCCCTTGCTGGAACACTACCGCGCGCGTAAGGCACAGGACGCAACCGACCGTGCGGCTGCGGTGTTGCTCACGCGCCTGCTGGTGCGTCGTGGTGAGCTGCAGGCGGCGCGTGAAGCAGGGCGCGAGTTGGACGGCGATGGAGTTGCCGGGCGGCTCTTGATTGGCGACCTGGAGCTGCGTTTGGGTGAAGTGGAGCGGGCCGCTGAATTGTTCGAGAGCGCGCTGCAGGCCAGCCCGCGCTTGGACGACAGGCGGCGAGTGCTGCGGCGCCTGTGCGAGTTGGCTTTGGACTCCGGAGATGAGCAGCAGCTCTTGAAACGGGCCGAGTCTTTGGGAGCTTTGGATTCTGCCGATTACCCGCTGCAGGTGGAGGCTGCCCAGCTCCTCTTGCAGGGCGAACTCCTGGAGGCAGCGGCTCAGGCTTACCGAGTGGCGCTGGAGTTGGTGCCCGATGACGTGCCGCGTCGCACGCAGACCCTGGCGGATTTGGGCGCGTGCCATCAGCGCCTGTTCGAGGGGGATCAGGCCTTGGCCTACTACCGCGAGGCGCTGGGGCTCTTGCGTGGAGACCATTGGCTGGCTCAGGAGCTAGCTGAGCGCAGGCTCGTGTTGCACACGACCGCGGGCACCCTTGAGGTGTTGGCGCAGGCTTTGAACGACGAAGGTGCGCAGCCCAACTCGGGTGCGGGGCCGCTGCTCACCCTGGCGCGCCTGGAGGAGAGCCGCAATCGTCTGCCGCAGGCTCTGGAGGCTCTGCGCTTGGCTAGCGAACGCGCGCCAAGGAACGAGCGCGTTTCCGAACTGCTGATCGGTGTGGCGGAGCGCGCGGGGAAGGCCCTGGAGGTGCAGGCGGAACTGGAGCGGCGCCTAAGCCTGGAACCTGACAGCCCGGGCTTGCTCTTGCGCCTAGCGGATAGCTTGGGTCGGGCGGGGGAATCCGCGGGCGCGCGAACGCGCTTGGTGCAGGCCAGTCGTTTGGCCCAGGGGCAGGCCGCATGGGCGGCGCAGTTGGCCGGGGCCTGGGTCCGCTTGGAAGATCCTCAGCGAGCGGCGCAGGTGCTCGACTCAGCTCTCGCGCAGGAGCCTTCGCCGACGCTCGTGTTGGAACGCGCGCGCTTGGCAGCTGAGACGGGCTCGGCGGATGGGAAGGCTGAGGCCTTGGCTATCCTGGCGCGCGGGAAGCCCGAAGAAGCTGCCTTCATGCTGACCTTCGCCGAACTGCACTGGGACTTGGGCGACCTGGGTGGGGCGCTGGCCCTGTTGGAGCAGGCGGCGCAATTGGATGCGAATTCGCCCACACCGTTGCTGGCCCATGCGGAGCTTCTGATCGGAGCGGACCGCTTCGGCAGCGCGCGGCCCCTCTTGCGCGCGGCGGTTGCACGTGCTCAGGGAGAAACTCGCTTGGATATCCTGCGCCAGCTGCAGCGCTTATTCGGTTCCCACGAGGAGTTGCGTGCTTGGTGCGAGCAGGAAGCTCGGCTCTGGGAAGATGATTCCGACGAGCCTCTGCCCCTTCTGATTCAGGCGCGGCTGCTGGAGAGTTCGTCGCCGGCGGAGGCTACGCAGCTCTATGTGGCTTTCCTCGAAGAAGTCGAACAGGACTTGGAGGTCACTCGCAGTTTGGCCGCCTTGCTTGCGCGCAGGCGTAAGTACGACGAGGCCCTGTCGGTCCTTGAAGGCATGGCTAGCTTCGGTCGCGCCGCGCGTCAGGAGGCAGCCTTCGAGCGCGTTTCCCTGCTCTCGCGCCTGCGCCGCAATTCGGAGGCGATCGTACTACTAGAGGAACTCAGCAAGCTGGGTTGGAAGCAGCCGGATGTGCTGCGCAGGGTGGCGCGTTGGTACGGGGTTTTCGGGCAGCCGGAGGCCGCGATTGCGGCCTTGGATAGGGTCCTGCGGCTCGACTCCGAAGATGTGA
>JBLIOL010000102.1:0-15664 GCA_047639615.1 Planctomycetota bacterium
CACCTAGTCGCCCAGTACGCCAAGACCCTCAAGGGCAAGGTCCACGTCCACGCCCGCGACAAGGGCGGCACCCGCTTCCAAGTCACGTTTAAGACCGCCCGTTAGCGGAGCGCGGATTCGGGGGGGGAAGCGGGAGGCCTGAGGGTTGGACGCGACGGAACCGGCCGCTGGCCGGGGCTGGCGAAGGGGGGTCGGGATTGCTGGGAGCGGGAAGGCTGTTCGCGGGTGCTGCGGGTTGGACGCGACGGAGCCTCGGCACCCGCGGACCGCCCTGCCGCTCCCCTCCCTCCCCTCCCTCCCCGACCTTCCCGACCTTCCCGTCGCCAGCCTCCGGCCTGCGGCCAGGCGCCGGCGGCTGCGACCTACCCCCCCGGACTACGCCTCGCTACCAATCCGGGAAGGCTGCCTTGGCCGGAGGAAAGTGACTGACGCCTAGTTGTTACGTATGGGGTCACGACTATCCCCTCCACCACCAGACCTGCTCGCCCCAACGCAAACGGGCCGCCCCTGGGATCTCTCCCGGGGGCGGCCCGTCTACATGGAGAGCCGTGAGGCTCACATGCCGGAGGTCTCGGTCTCAGTCTCGCCTTCTTCCTCGCCGTTCTCCTCGGCCTCGCGCCAGGAGCGCAGGTCGATCTTGTAGCGTTCCTTGAACCAGTCGCTGGACGGGTTCAGGACTTCGGCTTCGAAGTTGCGGAAGGACTCGTTCACCAAACGGGAGCGAGCGGAAAGGAGTTCAGCAGCTTTGATGCTGCCGGCGTCCGGGGCGGCTTCCTCGACGAGGCGCACGAGCACGGCGATGGTGCCGGTGCCGTCCTTGCCTGCGGCGCTGACTTGGCCTGCTTCGAGATCGAAGAGGACCTGCTGGGAGACGATGTAGCGATCGGCCGGGGTGGCGTTGATCGCGTCGTCGTCCGGGAACTCACGGCGTCCGAGGGGGCCACGGGTGGTGACCTCAAGAGCGCTTTCGAGAGTGAGCTCGCCAGAGAGCTTGGCAACCGCGGCGCGGAAGGCCTCACTGTCGGTGACAGGAGCCCAGTCGGCCTCGGGCTCGTCGAGGGCTAGCTGGTCGTCAGCCTCCTCGTTTTCCTCGCCTTCCTCGCCCTCGTCGGACTCCTCTACCGGGCGCTCGCCGAAGCTATCGCGCAGGGCCTCGAGGGTCTCCACGGCCAGATCGATGGCGTGGTCATCGGACCAGCGCGTGGCGATCTCGTCACGGACCTCAGCGAAGGGCTTAGCCTCGCGCGGGGTCTTCTCGCGCACGAAGGCGACGATCAGAGCCTCTTGTTCGGCAACCACGCGAGCCAAGTAGGAATCGGCGATGCCGAAGCCCAAGTGGGTCGCGATCTGAGGACCACCCCAAGACTCCACGGTCTCGAAGTCGGTCTTGGGCAACGCGTCGTCGCCGTGCCAAAGGGACAGGCCCAGGGCAACAGCTTCGCTAGCGAGGTCAGCCTCGACGCCGTCCTCAGCGTGACGCCCGCGGATGTCCGTCAGGAAAGCCGTCATAGCCTCGTTCAGGCGAGCTTCCTCAGCGGCGCGTTCAGCGACCGCTTCGAATTCGAGGTAGAGGGGCACGGGCACCTCGGGCACCTCGGGAACCTGCTCGTCGGTAGCTTCCTCTTCGGTTGCTCCGTCGTCGGTAGCTTCCTCTTCGGTTGCTCCGTCGTCGGTAGCTTCCTCGTCGGTTGCTCCGTCGTCGGTAGCTTCCTCGTCGGTAGCTTCCTCGTCCTTCTCGGCTTCAGGGTTCTTGAAGCGCGTGGAGGCGTAGCGGTTGTAGTAACTGCGCGCCTGATCTTCGGCGACCCAGTCCTCGGGCAGCGGGTACTTCTCGAAGAGCTTCGTGGCATCGAACTGACCGTCCAGGGGCAAGTAGGCCACGGTGGCTAGCACCTTCTCATCGCTGAAGTACTTCTGCTGGTCCCAGGCGGGCAACTCGCCGTACCAAGCCTCGAGGGCTTCGTCGTCAGGCGTAGCGGCCACAGCAGCTGCTTCCATGTCAGCTGCGGCTAGGGTCACGTACTCGAAGGTGTACTGGGGGTTCTGTTCCTGCCAGTCGCTGACCACCTGCTCGGGATCCGCAACCATGCTGGCGGCGTTCAAGAGCAGGAAGCGCAACTTGCCCGGACGCATGCCGGCACGCAGTTCTGCTTCAAAGTCGCGGTTGTTCATGCGGTTGCGGTCGGCTTCCTGACGAAGCAGGTCACTGGTCCAACCGTTGTTGCGCAGGTTCGAGGTGAACTCGTCCAGGGAGACATCCACGCCCTCACGCACGGCGATGCCATCGAGCACCGTCTGGAGCACCACGTCCTCCTCCGTGATCTTGGCCTTACGACCGAGATTGCGGTTGAGGGGCGCGTACACGCCGGCGCGCCAGAGGCGATCCAGGGAGCGCTTGGACTGCATGAAGTCGGCGCCCAGCACATCGTGCTGAACCCCGGTCTCGGGGTCGGTCCAGGAAAGGTAGACCTCATCCACCCCTCCACCACCGCTGAGGACGGACTGGAACAGCCCACCCACGGTGAAGATCACGAGCAGGAAAATGGTCAACGCCAGAGTCAGCAGGAAGGTCTTCCTGCTGGTGCCTGTGGGGACGTGGAATTCGTCCTCGAGGAAGTGATGTTCCTCAGGCTGCGACTCGGCGGACTCGTTCGGGCCTTGGCCCTTGGACGGGTTTTTCTTAGCGGACATCGCAGCGGCCTCCGGAGGCGCGCGTAGAGCGGGGTCGGACGGAAATAGACAGCCGAGGAGTGTATTCCCACCCGGTTCCCCGGCGCAAGCAACGCTCGGCAGTAGCCTCGTCTAGAGACGTCTTTCCTACGTCCAGGCTCAGACTTGGAAGCCTGCCCCGCCGGCTCAGTCCTGAGTAAGCTCTGCGTCCCGGGGCAACTCGCCCAGGTTCAGCAGGCCGAAGCGGTCCAAGAATTCCTTGGTGGTAGCGTATTCCAGGGGGTGTCCGGGCACATCCGCCCGGCCTGAGACCTTGATCAGGCCCCGATCCACCAGGGAACGCAGGATGGGACCTGCCTGGACGCCGCGAATGGCCTCGATCTCAGCCTTGGTCACAGGCTGGCGGTAGGCCACCACATAAAGCGTCTCCAAAGCCGCGGCGCTGACACGCTCCACCGTGCCGCCCTTCGCCAGGCGCGACAGGGTCGGGCCCGCGTCAGGGGTGCTGAGCAGGGTGTAGCCGCCCTTCAGACCGCGCACCTGCATGGGCAAGCCGGCCTGCTCGAAACGCTGGGCCAGGCTCTCCAGGGCCGCCTTGACCCGCGGGCGCTGGGGCCGCTCCAGGAGCACCACCAGCTTTCCCAGGCTCAGGGGCTCCGGCGAAGCGAAGAGCAGGGCCGCCAGTCGGCGCATGAGCTCCTCATCGTCCAGATCAGCTCCCGGGCCCAGTCGCGATGAGACCTCAGCCCCATCGTCGTCGTCGGGCACATCCGCCGGCGCGCAGCTCTCATCCGGGCTCTCATCCGGGCTCTCATCCGGGCTCTCATCCGGGCTCTCATCCGGGGCCTCTTCGGCACCCTTCTCGGGGTCACCGCCCGCAGCCGTGGGCTCCACCTCCGGGCCTGCTTGCACCTGGGTGGGGTCCACTTCTAGCACTTCGCCTGTTTCGAGCTCCTCGGGCATGCTCCAAGCATCCACCGAGGCGGGCTCGCAATCAAGAGTCGGTCTGAACCGGCTCACCCACAAGCTTCAAGAAAGGGCCCGTATCCACCTCATATCGAGCCAGCACATCGGCCTGCCACTGGAGGTATTCGAGGTCATCCAGATCACCTTTGAGCAAGCTGGCCTCCACATCAGGCCCAAGCTCCTTCCAGGTGCCAGGACGGCCCGGTATGCGCCCGTCAACCCGCAGGAAGAGCCAACGGCCACCCTCGAAGAGCGGTCCACCCACCTCCCCCACGGGGGTCGTGAAGGCCAGCCGGGAGATGCCCGAAGTGGCCCGCACGAGATCCGCGATATGGCCACCTTCAGCGCCCGAGGCGTCCTTGGAGAATTCCTTCGCCAGCTCGGAAAAATCCTTCCCCTGGGCCAGCCCGGCCTCCACTAGATCCTTGGCGGAACTCTCCGTGACCACGAGCATGCGCGCGCGGATGCGGTCGTTCTCCATCAGAAAGGCCCGCACACAGCGACTGGCCAAGAGGTCGATGGTCTTCGCCTCCTGCACATGCCGCAGGTAGTTGGTGGCGTCCAAGCCCAGGCGCTCCTCGATGAATTGCTCCACCGTGCCGCCGCCGAGCTTGGCGATCTCAGCTTCGAGCACCCGCCTTGTCTCAGCCAGGGCCCCACTCAAAGCCGCCGGGGGCAGCTGGATGCCGAGACGCTTGGCCTCCGCCACCACCAGCTTATCTAGGACCAGCTTGTCCAGATAGCGGCTCACCTCGCGGCTATCTCGGTGCAGCCAGGCCTGCAGCAGCTCGGCCGCGAAGACCGGCGAACCGGCCACATGACCCAGAAGATCGCGGGGCACGAAGGCGGACACCACCGGCGCGGGAGTCTGCTCAGGCTGGGAGACCTGCTCGGGGCTCACATCCTCGGCTGACTCCAACTCGACCGGAGCCGCCGGGATCAGCGCAGCATCCAAGCGCGGCTCGGTCTCGGGCTGACGGTTGGGCGCGCTGCCGCAGGCACCGAGGACGAATCCAAGCGCGCCCGCGAACAGGGACAGTCTGCTTCTCATCGGTAGTAGATCCGGCGCGTGACGCCGATGCCTTGGCAGGTAGGACACTTGACCACCTGCATGCCGCTGGAGAGTTTGGCCCGGCCGCCGCCACTACCGCGGGAACCGTTAGTGCCCTTGGCGCCACTAGTTCCCCCCAGCGAAATCACTTCGCGCCCGCCTGTGCCACCGCAGAAGGAGCAATTCGGCGTGTACTGATGATCGCGCAGTTCATGGTCGCCACCAAACTCCACGTAGTAGGCGAACATCCAATTGGCCCGCAAGCCACCGGACAGGCCCAGCCAGAAGGTCTCTGCTAGTTCAGCGTCGGATGCGCCACCGCGCGCGCGGGCAGCGCGCTGCTGGTTCTGCTGGAAGCGCTTCATCTTCTCCGCGAAGGCGGCGCGTTCCTTACTCATAGCGGTTTCGGGAGCCTTCTTTGCCTCCTTAGGATCCGCCGTGGTGCCAGCGTTGGCGCGCTCCTTGCCGAGCAGCCAAGTGGCCTGTCCGTAGCTAGCGGTGGTGTAGCGAACCTTGCGGCGCATGCCCCAGTAGTCGCTCACAGCTTCCAAGGGAATCGCCTCGCTAACGTGCTTCAGCAAGTCCAAGTGCACGCCCTTCTTAATTTGTTCCGAGAGCTCGCCAGCGGCGAAGGCCTGGGCTGCGTCCAAGTCCATTTCCTTGGCGGCGGTACGCAGCAAGCGCTTGGCCCAGTAGTTCCACCGACGTTGCACCAGCTTGCTGGCGGCCACGTCGCGCAACTCAGCCGTGCGCACTTCTTGCTTGGCTGCATTCAGAATCAGGGGGCTACCCGGGAACATCTCCGGGAAGGCGGCAAGACGCTTGAGCGCCTCGTCGAAGTGACCGCGCTTACGCATCACCTCACTCGCATGCAGAAAATCGATCTGCAGCTGCTGCTTGGCCTTCACGGCCGCGCGCTCAAGGCTGAATCGAATCGCCTCCACGCCTTCGGTGGGCTCCAGATCCAGGGCCGCTTGGTAGTGCTCCTCCGCAGCCACGAAATCCAGGATGCGCTCGCAGAGCTCCGCCAGCTCGGTCTGTGCCACGGGATCGGACTCGTCCAAGGTAGCCAGGTACTGGCCGTAGAGTTCCTCGCGGCTGTAGACGTCGAGGGCCGGGATCAACTGACCGCCGGTCAGACTCGTGACGCGCCGCTTCGGGATGGCCAACTCGTTGCCGTCCACCTTGACCAGGAAGTTCGGGCCCTCGCGCAAGAGAATCACGCCGACGATCTCGCGGCCATCGGTCAGAACCAAGCGATCGGCTGCGATCATCAGCTCCTCACTGGTCACATCCACATAGCCGAAGTCGGTGCGAAGCTCCTCTTCCTGAGCCGGATCGAGGAACTCCCAGGGCAGGCTCACTTCGCCCCCATGGGACAGCAAGCGGAAGCGCAAACCGGTGGCATCGTGCTCGACGATCTCACCCCAGCGGATGCCGCCGTCACGCAAGCGCAGGAGCAGCGCCGTAGTCGGAACGGCGGGCACGGCGGACTCCAGAGGGCCGGCGCCGGATGCATCCGCAGGTGCGGAATCCTGAGCGATGGCGGAGCCCAGCAGCAGAGCGCTAGCTAGAGCGAGGGTGGTAGTAAGTTGGCTTCTCATGATTCGTCCGGTCTAGCAGGACTACCTACGTCGACGCCGCATGCGCTCCCCGAAGGGAACCTCACGCAGCATGAGGGTTGTGAAGGACTTCGTGCGGCGCACACCTTGGGTGCGCCAGGCTAGTTCGATGTCCACGCGATACTCGAGGGGTTCGCCGGCACGGTTGAGCGGGCCGTCGATGTGGGGTTCGGCTTTGGCGCTATAGACCACGCCCGGAGCACCGGGCACGTCCCGGTTCTCGAACAGGGCCGGTTCGCCAGCGGTGCCGTCGGACTGCAGCGGAAAGAGCGAGGCCTCTAGGTCGGCCATGATCGAATCCACGGCAGTGGCCGAGACCGAGCGCAAACCCGCCTGGCGCGTAAGTGCCGCGCCAAAGGTAAACAGGCCCAGCAAGGACGAGAGCCCAAGCACGAGGATGCCCATGGCCAGCACCACCTCGAGGATGGTGAAGCCCGCGCGCTGCTCGCCGGCCCTATGGCGGCGTCGTTTCGAGGAGCGTGTCTGCATCACTGGTTCCAGTCCTCGGTGTACATGGGGATGGGCACTTCAGTGACCACTCGTTGGCCGAAATGCACCATCTCGCCGTCGGCATGGGCCGCGGGCAAAGTCGCTCGTGCGCCGCGCTGGACCTTGATGAAGTCGCCTTCCACCGCAACCAACACCATCCACTCGCCGCCGATCAGCACGTGATTGCCCTTGCTGCGCGGTAGCAACTCGCCGCGGGTCACTTCGAAGCGCTGGATGCTGCGGTCGATGGGGCTCAAGAGTCGCGGGCGACGCTCGCGCTCACGCTCGGACTCGAACTCCAGTTGAATTAAGACACTGCGCGGCAGCAAGCTGCCCCCAGTGGGCCGCGTCTGGCCTCGGGCCACTTCGTTGTAGGGATGCAGCAGCTTGTCGGGCCGGCCCAAACCGCGCGCGTCCCAGGCACTGGCCACATCCTGTGAGCGCGATCCCAACTCCCAACCCTCGCGGATTAAACTGTCACGCGTGGCCATCATGGGCTGGAACCAAAGCACACCGCCGGTGACCTCCGTGAGGGCATCCACAGGGGGCATGCCGTTGCGTGCGAAGAAGCCCGGCTCCAGGAAGGACCCGAGGCCCCCGCCCACTTTGCGCACCCCGCGCATGAGCAGACCTTCCATGGCCGCATCGCCCTTGCCCGCGGGAACCACCGCCCAGCAGACCTCCACCAGCCCCGTGGCCGGCGGCGGATCGAGCTGCAGGCCCGCCCCACCTTCAGCGGGCAGGAAACCCTCCTCGCGCAACTGCTCAGCCACCTCGGGCGAGAGGCCCTCCAAGTACAGCCTAGCCAGCTCCGCCTCACTGGCCTGGCGCACGAATCGCAGGCGCGGCCAAACGCGATCCTCGGCTTTGTCCCCATCCACATCGAAGGGCTGCCAATCCACCAGTAGATCGCCGCGTTCGCCGCCGGACATGCCGCGCAGGTCGCGGGTCAAGAGCTCGAGAATGGCGCCCGAACGCTCGACCTGGGCGCGACGCTTCTCGCCCTTGGTCCACAGGTCGAGACTCGTGTCCAGCAAACTGAAGACGCCGGTCATGACCAGGATGCTCAGGAAAGCTGCCAGCACCAGCTCGACCATGGTCATACCGCGGCGCGAATGACTCTGCATGGAATACCTCATCGGTCCACACTCCGCAGAACGCGGCCAGGAGCCAAGTAGGTCGCCGCCAACTGCTTGAGGCGCGGGGTTTCCTTCCAGCCGTGGGTCAGGCCCAGGACCGGGTCGAAGGCGCCCGGGTCGTAGCGCACAAAGACGCGCCATTCAATGCGGTCCGAACGCAGACCCAAGGGCAGGGGCTGGCCGTTGGCATCCCCTTGATAGAAGAGGTCCAGGCCATCTTCCGAACTGGGGTCCGCGTCCCAAGCCGCGAACGGGTTGCTGCGCTGCAAGACGCCCAGCTGGGCCTGACCGTGGGTGCTAGGCTCGGTCTCGAAGAACAGTCCCTCCCACAGAGCGCCGGGTTGATTGAGTTCCAAGCCGAAGTAGGCAAGCTCAGGCGCGTCGGTTTGGTCTGTCCAACGGTCCCAGTAGCGGAAGGGGAAGAGGATTACCGGCGTGCCGGCTATGTGGCTTTGGGGGCTAGTGCCGAAGCGGCCGCGGAAGATGCCCGCGCCTTCCTCGTCCCCAAGTCCGGCCTCAGCCGTTCCACGCGGCATCTCCAAGCCGCCGCTACGCAGACGCGTGTAGTGAATCAGCTCCGTACCGATCAACACCAAGCCCTCCGCAGGGAAGTCCGCCGTAGAGGCCAGGGGCAAGAGCGCCTCGCCCGGTCCAATGTCTCCGGACAGCACGCTGACCGGGATGTGATCCAGGAACTGGGCGCTGTCGCCGGCCGCGTGGTGGTGCTGACGCGTACCTAAGAGTCCGCGAGCATCGACAGCGATGCGCAGCACGCCACCGTCCACATCGCGCGCGTCGTAGCACAGGATCTCTTCGCCGATACGCATGAGTCCCGCGTCCTCGGGTAGGCCATCACCACCGCCGAGCACACTACCCTGCTGCCCGGTGAGGCCGACTGTGCGCACAAAGCTAGCGCCCACTCGCAGGTCCGAATCCCCTTCACCGAGGGGGCTCACCAACACCAGAGATCCGCCCTGGGTCGCGTACCTGGGATTGGCTACGCCAACACCGATTCCAAACCTGCTGGAGCCGAAGATGATCTCATCGACCTCCATAGAAGGGATGTCCCCGCCACCACTGGGGCCCGTGCTCTGGGTGGCTGCAGAGCCACCGATAGAGAGTACGCGCACCTGGCGTGGACGCTCGCCGGAAGGCCACTTCGATAGTCGCCCGCGCAGGCGCGTGTCGGTGAAAGCGCTCGCGATGTTGGTCGGAGCTCCGTTGCCACCGCCGCCGGCAGTGTTGGGTGCGCCGCCACCAGATTCGTTGGCCGGGAGCAGCAGGGGCGAGGGTTCGCGCAGGGCCACATAGGTGCGGCCCGCGAATTGAGCCTGACCTGCTTGCGCGCTTCCCGCGGACTGGTCCGTGGCGATGAACTCGTCGAAGTCGGGCTGCTGCCAATCGAATAGCGGACGACTGATCGCGGGCGTGTGCGCGCGGTGAATCGTGGCCGGCAGGCCGGGATTGCCAGGGTCCGAATCCGACAAGAAGATGTGATCGCCGGAACCCGGACGACCCTGATCCGCGCCGTAGCCCAGGGAGCCGCGGGGCACTTGGAACACGGGCAGCACCTGCGTACCTGCGGGGTGCGCATGGCTGAAGGTGCCGAGCACACCGCGGAAGTGCAGCACGGATGCGACCGCACGGGTGAGCGGCATGCCGATGATCTCGTTGACGCCGAGGTTCGGTTCCCAGTAAGCGCCCAAGACTGCGGCCGCACTGGACTCGGGAGCGCTGAGAGCCGCCTCGCTAGCGTAGGTGGAGCCACCGGAATTGGCGGAGTTTGCCAGGCCGCCGTTCTGCGCCCCGCCGCCGTTTTGGCCTCCCCCGCCGCCCCCGCCGCCTCCGCCGCCTCCGCCGCCCCCATTGGGGTCGTTGTTGGTGGCCTCGTTGGGCGCGCCATCGGTCAGCACGTCGTATACGGCTGCGTATGCCCCGAAAGTACCACGCACCAGTTGAGCGAACTGGGTCTGTACGTGGTCGTAGCGGACCCACTCCGTGAGCTCACCGGAGTCCACGTGGGTGATCTGAGCGAACTCTGACTGGCCCGACGCAATGCTGGGCAGGAACATCAGGTCGGTTGCGTTTGGCACGCTGATTGAGACTGGAACCAGATAGGTCTGGACGCTCATCAGGGTCTGGGCGACCACGCTCTGGTTGTTCAGATTGAAGGTCTCACTCGGGTTCCACTGCATGACGAACACGCGCGCACCACCCATGAAGTCGTCACCGACAGTGGTCAGGTCAAGGTTCGGGAACTCGGTCTCAGCGGCGCGCCTGGTCACGAAGAGACTATCCCCACTCCAACCGGAGTAGCGCACCAACTCGGCGCCACCCAGGGGCTGATTCGTCTTGGCTGAGACACCGTTGGCAGGATCGCCCGCATCCCCCACGAACCAGCGGTTCTGCACCAGGAGTGCGTAGCCGCCGTCCACATTGAAGCCCTGCATCACATCCGAGCCCTCGTTCTCGCCGCCGTCATCCCCGAGGCCGAGACGCAGGGTCGCGGTTGGAATGTCGGCCTCAAGCCCAAGGCCGTGCCCGCCTTGGCTGAGACCCGCGGTGATGTTCTCCGGCACGCCGCTGGTGACCTCCATGACCCGCGCGACCCGGAAATCGCCCAGGTCTTGAGCCAGGATCGAGCCACCGGCGGGCAGGTTGGAGGCTAGTTGTGCGCTGTAGCCGTAGACCTGCACCAATGTGCCCGTGGGATGCGAATCACCGACCCCATTGGCCGCCAGCTCGAGCGGCAGGCTGGTGGGGTCCCACTCGGTCGTGTGCTGCGTGCGTGCCAGGCGGCCTCCGAAGCCCGCCAGGGGGCCGGTGGGATGGAAGTCCACACGCAGGGCGTTGTTGCCGCTGAGGGTGTACTCAAACATCTCGTTGCCGATGCGCGCCACGCCCGTGTCGGGGAAGCCATCGGTGGACTCCACCGGAATCAGCTGCGAATCCCCCTGGACCTGGCCCGTGGTGCGCGACATGGCCAACACGCGCACGCCGTGGGCAGTGCCGTTCACGCGCATGCCGATCTGGTCCGGGCGCGAACCCGACACATCGATTTCAATGTGGCTCCAGGTATCAGCGGGCAAGCCTGGCAAGTTCGCTCCAGCCAAGGGGAAGCGCGCTTCCGTGCGCTCCACCATGGGGCTGTTCGGGTGATCGCCAAAGCCGTCCAAAACGCGCAGCACCAAGTCAGCGCCCTCGATGGCCAGGGTCACGCGGTCCGCTGCGGTGCGCACGCCGCCCAGGTCGAGGATGGTGGAATCCCCCACCACGCGCGGCTTGACCCACAGGCCCAGGTTCACAGCGCGCAGCAGGAGCTGTTCCTGCTGGCTGGTCCACTCCAGCAAGTTGCTGGCGGGATCGCGCCGGATGGTCTGGTCGGGCAGATAGCGTCCTTCCAACGAGCGCGTCTCGTTGTCGAAGCGCATGGTGTGACCGTTGATGCGTGGCGTCGTAAACGTGCGAGCCGGAGCCAACTGCACCCAGCCGCCCTCTTCGCTATTCGCAAACACGTGCTCAGCGGGGATCACCTCACCGGAGTCGTCCAGGGCCGGCTCGGACACACCCGGGATGTAGGGCGAACCATTGCGCGTGCCCAGGTGCGGAATACTGCGCGAAGGCGGGTTGCTGGTGCCGTCATAACGGCTGGTGTTGTTGGGGCCCGTAGCCATCCACGCGGCCCGACGTCCAAGGCGCAGGGCCTCATCGAAGTCTTGCTGACGGTGATAGAGGAAGAGCAACTCCTCCTGGGGCACGATCAGCTCCGTACGCTCGCGCACGGCCGAGGTTCGCGCCACGCCGCTGGGCGCGCTGACCGCAGCGCGCAGCTCCATGCGATAGACGGCGTTGTTGGTGAAGCAAAAGGGCAGGGTTGAGAAAGCCAGACGTGCGTCATTCGCGTTCAGGCCGTTGAGGTACAGGGCGACCCCATCCATAGGATCGATCAGGCTCTCGTCCCCGAACTCCCAGTCGGCCACAGCCTTCGGCGCGTTCTCCGCTTCCTCATCCAGGAGTGCGATGCCTGCTGCGGGCAAGACCACCCGTCGCAGCCAGTCCTCAAAGCCCTTGAAGGGTCGGCTGGCCATGGTCAAGGCGGCCAAGTCCGCAGCCTCGTCCAGGGTGATACGATCGTTGCGGCCGCTGATCTGTAGGTTCTCGAAGAGCGCCAAGAGCACCGGCCGGCGTGCCGTGTTCAGGTTCACCGGGCGCCGTACCTGGACCTCGACCAAGGCCTCGAAGGCCTCGTAGTCCGACTCCAGTACAGCGTTGAGAGTGATCTGCCCATTGCCCGGCCGTGACGATACGTAGCGCAGTTCCGAGGTGCCCCCCTGGCTGATGCGCACGGTGGATCCCATGCCAAACCAGCGCGCGTCCTGCACCTGAACATTGAGCGTCTCGCCGGCGGTGATCGGCACCACGATGCGCGTGGGCAACTGCCACTCCGAGGATGCGCCCACGTCCGCGTGCACGGTGCAGCTATCCCGGAGCACACGCAGGAAATCCTGACCGAGCTCACCGTCGAGCACAAAGTCCGTGGCCCGCTGGAGCTCTTCCATGGAGTCCATCTGGCGCGGCTCCACATTGGAGTCATACAAGCGCCAAAGCACCGGCGCGAAGGTGCGCTGGTCGAGTGCGTGCGCGCCCACGCCGTGGCTGCCCGGGGGCAAGGGACCATCCGTGGTCCACTGCGCATCCTCTAACTCCACGGCACCCAAGCCGCGAGTCAGGCCAGTAACCTTCTGCTGGAAGTCTTCGGTCTCCTGCTCGCCGTAGCGGATCCACTCGCCCTCCACCACCAGGATGCCGGCGGGGTCCAAGCCACGCGTCGAGACCACGGGCAAGGCCGTGGAGTCAGGCGCCACCGCTTCCGTCAGACGCGAGCCGAGCCCCCAGAGGTTGGCCAGCAGCTGCGGCGGCGCGGTCTCCAAGTCGATGCGCCCGGCCACGTCCTCGACCTCCAAATCCCAACTCGCCCCGCGGGCGTCTTGGGCTTCCAGGAAGGCGGGGTCGAAGCGCGCTTTGATCTGCAGCTCCGCCAGGCTATCGCTATCGGGAGTGGGATCTAGGGAAGGGTGTGAACGGCCCAGATTGGCGCGCGCGTGGCGTGCGGCGGCGTCCAGGGAAACGCGCGCCTGGGCGCGATCGGCCAGCTGCGAGCTGGCCCTATCGGCGTTGCGCGCGGTGGTCAGGTAGGGCGCCGTCAACACGAGCAGTGCCAAGAGCACCATCAGCACCGTGATCAGCACGAAACCCGAGCGAGAATGCTGGGCCCCTGCGCGCGACTTATTCGGGAGGCACATCATTCGACGGTTCCGTAGCGGCCCACGCGGACCTCCTCCACATACCCATCCAGGAACTCCAAGGGGATCGTGAGCGCCCCCCTGTGAAAGGTCGGATCCAAGCCCCCACCGGGCACGAAGAGGATCTCACCGGGCGCATCGGCACCGAACTGCACGCCGCCCGCCAGGGTGAAGGTCTCCGAGGCAGCGACCACGCTGATCACAAGCTCGTCCAAGGCTCCGGGGAAGGGCACGGCCCCGCCGGATAGGGAGAGCGGTGCGTGGATGCGCCAAAGACCAGCTGTCTCCGGGCGCCGCGCCAGCTCCACGCCGTCCACAGCCAGCACCAGGAAGCGCCGGTCGTAGGAAATGCTCACGCGCGACCAGCGTTCGAGCCGCAGAGCGCCGGCACCCGTGCGCAGGGCGATACGTGGCCCCTTGGCGCGCGCGCCAGTCTCACCAACCGCTTCGGCTACGAAGGTCGCTGCGAGTTCGCCGCGCGGGCCTACCTCCACCAAGAGCACGCCGCCCATGTCCATTAAAGTCGTGGCCGCGTAACCGGCCAGCTTGACCGCTACCTCCACGTGGAAGCCGAGACGCGGATTGAAGGCGGGGTCTTCACTTACTCCAAACTCCACTCGGGAGCTGCGCGGAGTGCCGACGAAGTCCAAGCACTTGCCGCGGTAGCCCGCCTCCCCCAGCAAGGTTCCCGCCGCGCCGCGGATGGAACCCGTGTGTCCGAACGCGCCGCTCAGGTCTTCCGTATCGAAGCGCCAGGTGCCAACCACCTGCATGGACTCCGCCCGCAGGGTGCCCGCCTTCGTATCCAGGAGCACGCGCGCGGGCGCACTGCTGGCGATGGCGGAATTGTTGGCGGCACGAATCGTGCTCTGCACCAGACCAATAGCCGTGCGCTCAGCAGGGTTGAGGCTGGCAACCATGCCGAGCCCCGTGCCGAGCATGACGCCGATGATGCCCATCACCAGCAGCAACTCCACCAGCGTGAAGCCGGCGCCGCCCAAAAGGCCCAGGCCACGTCTCACTCCTCTTCCTCGTCTTCAAGCTGGAAGTTAGCGATGTCGTCCCGGTTGCCGAAGACGCCGTCTTCACCGGCGGAAATCAGCTGGAACTTACTGCGGTTGTAGTAGTCACCGGTCTTGAAGCTCTTGCGTGCTTGCACCGTCTGGTCGGTCACCTCGCCCACGTCCAAATCGAATGACAGGTAGGTGAAGCGCTTGCCGTAGTCGCGGCGATGGATGTAGGCCACGGGGTTGCCCCAGTCGTCCGCCAACTCGAAGCACTCGGCCGAGGTATAGCTGGTCAGGCTGTGATTGGTGTTGTCCCCGTCCACGTTGCAAAGGCGCTCCTCACGCACTTCACCGGCGGAGAACTTGCCGTCCGCGGGCCAGAGCGAGATGACCAGCATCTCGACGCCCATATTGGTCTTGCTCGGCTTGGGGTCGAGTTTGCTGGGAATGCTGGAGGGCGGGTAGTCGCCCATCTGATTCTCGTACTCGTCCAAGGAGGCCGCGATGGTCTCCAGGAAGGTGCGCGTTGCACTGCCCTTGACCACCTCCCCGCTGCGCATGACCGAGCCAACTAGGAAGCTGAAGAGGATGCCGATGATCAGCAGCACCGCCAGCATTTCGATCAGGGTGAAACCAGCCCGCCCGGTGGACAGGGATACTGCGGTCTGCCGCAGAGGGCGCGGTGATTGAAGCGTTTGAATCATCATCGGGTGCGGCGCACCACGCGTACATTGTCAATGGAAACCTGAGCGCGGCGACCTACCTCGCCTTCGGCGAAGAGTCCGAAGCGCAGCATCTGGGTCGAGGTGCCGAGGCGCGACATGGCCTTGCCCACGAGCAAGGGCACACCGTCCAAGTAGAGACTCAAAGTGGTGTCGCTACCGGTGCCACGCTTCTCGATCAAGAGGCGCATGGGCTCCCCAAGCGGCCAGTCTTCGCTGCCCGCATAGAGGTCCTCCCATTCGACTTCGATCTCACCCTGACGAATCGTGCCCACCTGCACGGACCCATCCGGGTTGCGTGCCAGGGCGATCATGGCCTGCACCTGGGACTGACCGTCCCGTCCTTGGCGTTCGCGACTCACGAACAAACCGGCGCGCACGCCGTTGTTGCTGGCCTCGATGGTGACCTCACCTTCGTAGGCCAGGAAGGTGTCCGAGGGCAATTCCGAGAGCATGCGTGAGCTGCCCTTGGCGGTGATCGTCCCATCGATACGCACGGCGCCGTCGCGCAGTTCGACCGTGGGACCGAAGCCCTCGGCGGCGACCCAGCCGTTACCGATGTTGCCGGCGCGGCGTTCGAAGAGGTCGGTCCAGACCTCCTTCTCTTCATGGTCGACGATGCGCTCGGCCTGGGCTTGGGCCCAAGCGCGATAGGGATCGTCGTCGGCCGCATTGCGGCGCGCTTCCACCAGCTC
>JBLIOL010000103.1:0-15481 GCA_047639615.1 Planctomycetota bacterium
GGAATGAGACGCGCGAGGCGCTCCTTGGCCGTGTTGCCGAGGGGGCGGCCGCCGGGGGCTTGCAGCCAGGCGCGCAGGAGATCGAGGATGGGTTGCAGCGGGCGCGCGTCGGCGAAGCGACTGGCGCGGGCGCGTATGATCGTGGGCGGGTCCTCACCGCGCCGGGCGCGGCGCGCGAACTCGTCGCAGAAGCGTGAGACGCCGGCGCCTTCCGCTCCTTGGATCCAAACCGCGTTGCCGCTGGAGCGCGCTTGGGTCTGCTTCCAGGCCTCGAAGACGGCTGAAAATTCAGTGTCGCGTCCGACGAGGGGCAGCCGTTCGGGGGGGCCGAAGGGGCACTCACCGGCGGGCTGTTCGTAGCTGTCGGGGAGCTTGCTGAGTTTGCGTTCCAATTCCGCCGAGCTGGGGCGGCGGGTTGGATCGAGATCGAGCATGGCTTCGAGCAGGGCCTCGTACCCAGCCGGGAGGAGCGGGGCGAGCAGGGAAGGCCGCGTTGCGTTGCCGCGCTCGAAGCGTTCCAGGAGGTCGCCAAGTTCAAGTTCGACGGCTTCGTCCTCGGGCGCGAAGGGGTGCTCGCCCGTGGCCAGGGCATAGCAAAGGATGCCGAGGGAGAAGATCTCTGAGGCGGCCGTGCGCGGTCGGCCGCGTAATTCCTCCGGGGAGAGCCAGCGCGGACTGCCCTGGGACCTAGCTCCCTGGTCGTCGATGCGGCTGGCGAAGCCGAAGTCGATCCAATGCGCAGCGCCGTTGTCGTCGAGTCGGATATTCTCCGGCTTCACGTCCCCATGCAGCCAGCCGCGTGCGTGCAGATGATCAAGCCCCGCGGCGAGGGTACGCGTCATCTCGATCAGGAGCTCCCCTTCCAGAGGGCCTTGCTCCCGCACGAGCCTGTCCACATCGCCCGGGTAGTAGGGCATGGCGAGCCAGCCTTCGCCTGAGGCGAGCACCGGCGTTAGTGCGGGGTGCTGAGGGCCCTCGCCCAGGCGACGCTCGGTTTCAAAGCTGGCTTGCAGTTCCTGGGACGGCTGCTCGTGCAGCAGCTTGACCGCCACCTGTTGGCCGCGCCGCAGATGGCCGCCGGGCTCACGCCAGTCGGCCAGAATCACGCGCCCAGAAACACCGCGACCAAGTTCGCGGCGTTCTTGAAAAGGTCGTCGCGCGCGGGCCATGGTGAGAGGGGAGCGGGCGGCTAATCGGTGGGGGAGTCTTCGGGTTCCGGTGAGGAATCCGTGCTTGGCCCGGGCTCCCCTGTGTCCACATCTGTGTCCACATCTGCGTCCACGTCTGTGTCCACATCCGGGTTGATGTCCTTGTCGCGCTCGCGGGCGGCGCGAATGACATCGTCCATGCGGGCTGCCTCTTCGATAGACGCATCGTAGACCCAGCGCAGTTGCGGAGCACTACGCGTGCGCAGGATGGAGGCCACCTTGCGCTGCACGAAGCCGCGCGCGTGCTCGAGCAGGTGCTGCGTCTTGGTGTGCTCCGCGCGGTCGCCCAGCACGGAGTAATGCACCTTGACCACGGCGATGTCGGTGGACAGCTCGACCTTGGTGATGGTCACGAAGGCCAGGCGGGGGTCCGCCATCTCGTGTTGCAGGCAGTGGGCTGCCCGGCGATGAATCTGTGACTCGAGGCGGGCGATGGTTTTGGGGCTCGCCATAGTTCGTACCTATTGGGGGCCTCTGGGAGGCCGGCGCCCGTCGGACGGGCACCGGCTCCAGGGGAGGCTCTACTTGTCGAGGTAGCGCTTCACTTCGCGCACCGCGTAGGCCTCGATGATGTCGCCTTCTTTGATGTCGCGGTAATCGCGCAGCACGATGCCGCACTCGAAGCCTTCGCGCACCTCGCGGGTGTCCTCGGCTTCGCGCTTCAGGGAGGCCAGGTCACCGTGGTAGACCACGATGTCGTCGCGCATCAGGCGCACACGGTTGTTGCGGGAGATGGTGCCGTCCAGGACGACACAACCGGCGATGGAGCCGATGCGGCTCGACTTGAAGATGCGCTTGATCTCGACGTGGCCGGTGATCTCTTCCTGAAGGTCGGGAGCCAGGGCACCCTCCATCATGTCGCGGAGAGCATCGAGCATCTCGTAGATGATGTTGAAGCGCAGAATCTGGAGCTTAGCGGTCTTGGCCTCCTGACGAGCCTTGCCGTTGATACCCACGTTGAAGGCGATCATGGTCGCGCCGGAAGTGATCGCCAGAGCGGCGTCGCTTTCGGTGACCGGACCCACGCCGGAGTGCACCAGCTTGAATTCGACTTCCTCGTGCTTGAGATCCGCGATCTGGCTGCGCAACACTTCCACGGTGCCCTGCACATCGCAGCGCACGATCAGGTTGATCGTGGATACGTTGGTGAGCGGCTTACCCATGAGCGTGTCGAGGGCGCGGCTGTTGCCGGAGGCTGCTGCCAGAGCGATCGCACGGTTGGTGCGGTCACGCTCCTGGGCGATCTCCTTGGCCTTGGCCAGCTTGTCGATCACGAAGAACTCATCGCCAACGCCCGGGAGGGCGTCGAGGCCGGTGACGGCCACGGGGGCTGAGGGCCCAGCTTCGGTGATGGTCTGGCCGTTGTGGTCCTGGATGGACTTGACTTTGCCGTAGCCCTGACCAGCCAGGATGACGTCGCCCTTGTTGAGCGTGCCGTCCTGTACCAGAAGCTGGGCGACGATACCGCGACCCTGCTGGATCTCAGCCTCGAGCACCACGCCGCTGGCGGGTCCGCGGGGGTGAGCCTTGAGGCCTAGTTCGGCCTCGGCCATCAGGAACACGTGCTCGAGCAACTCGTCGATGCCCTCGCCGGTCATGCCGCTGGTCTCGAACATGGCGGTGTTGCCGCCGTACTGCTCGGGAACCAATTCCTGACCCATGAGTTGTTGAATGACTTGCGCCGGGTTGAAGCCGGGCTTGTCCTTCTTGTTGATGGCCACGACGATGGGCGTACCAGCGGCGCGGGCGTGAGCCACGGCCTCTTCGGTACTGGGCTTGACGCCGTCATCACCGGCGACCACCAGGATCACCACGTCCACCGCATTGGCGCCACGGGCGCGCATGGAGGTGAAAGCGGCGTGGCCCGGCGTATCGATGACCGTCAGGGAGTGACCGTGGGAGGTCTCTACCTGGTAGGCAGCGATGTGTTGGGTAATGCCACCGGCTTCGCCGTCGGCGATGCTGGTCTCACGGATCTTGTCGATCAGGGTCGTCTTGCCGTGGTCCACGTGGCCCAGGAAGGCCACGGTGGGCGCACGGTCGACGAGCTCTTGATCCTCGATCTCGCTGCGCTTGCTGCGCACCTCGTCCAGGTGAGTATCCTCAGCGGTGACCGCGTGGCGGACCTCGAGCTCCACCTCGTACTCGCCGGCGAGCAGGATCGCGGTGTCCTCATCGATGACCGAGTTGAGGGTGAACATGCCGAACTCCGCCTGCATGGCCATCTTCTGGACCACGGAGGACTTGAGCTTGAGCACCTCGGCCAGCTTGACCACGGTGACGGGCGCCTCGACCACGGCAGCCATGCCCGCCAAGGGCGAGGCGATGACGGCGTCCTGGAAGCCCATGCGTCCACGTCCACGTCCGCGGCCACGGCCACGGCCACGGCCGCCGCCACCACGTCCACGGCCACCGCCGCTCGGACCCGGGGCGCGGTTGCGACGCAGGAATCTGCCTTGCTCGCGCTCGCGCAGCTGGGCTGCGGTCAGGTCGCCACGGGGGCCACCGGCTTGGCCGGCCACTCCGGCGGGTCCCCGCCCGAAGGTGGGCCGCACATTGGAAGTCGCGTCATTGCTCGACTGCAGTCGTCGGGACTGCGGGCGTTGGCGATTGGGAGCGCTTTGGAAGCTGGACGGATCGATGAAGCCGATCACCTTGCCCTTGGGGCTGACGGCCTTGTCGTCGGCGGCTCCCGCAGGTGCTTTGGCGGGTGCTGCTGCGGCTGCGGCTGCTGCGGCTGCGGCGGGTGCTTCGGTCGAAGCCTCGGCTGTTGTCTCGGCGGGGGCCTCGGCCGACGCTTCGGCGGGGGCTCCAGCGGCTGCTTCGACAGGCGCCTGGACAGGCACTTCGGTCGCCGCACTGGGGGCGGGGGCCGGCTCAGCCTGCGGCTCGGGGCTCGGCTCCACAGGGGGAGCGGGCTCTACGGCAGCGGGCTCTACGGCGGCGGGCTGCGGCGCAGCTTCTGGAGCTGCGGCCGCGGCATCCGCCGCAGCTTGTTTTTCGGCGATGGCGCGCGCGATGCGTCCCGAGGGAAGCGGCGCGGGTTTCGGGGCTGGTACAGCCGGCTCCTCAGCAAACGGCTCTTGCACGGGCGCGGGCTCCACCGTCGCTTCGACAGTCGGCCCAGGAGCAGCGACCGGTGCGGGGTCCAAGGGCGCGATCGGCGCACTGATGGTGGCCTCCGGCGCGATCGGCTCGACGGCGACCGGAGCAGGCTCCGGGGGAGCAGCCGGTGGCACCGTGGCTTCCACGGTAGCCTCGACGGGCAGCTTCTTTCTCTTGCGCCGGATGAATCCGTCGCCGAGGGCTTCCGCCTCGGCCACTTGAGGCTCTTTCGGGGCCTCGGCTACAGCGGACTGGAGACCATTGGCCTCCAGGACACCGTTGGCCTGCATGACCTCAAACTCGTCCAGAGCCGACATGTGGCTCTTGGCTTTGCTGAAACCGTAGTCTCGCAGTTTGGCGGCCAGGTCTTTGCCTGACATGCCGTACTGCTTCGCTAGGTCGTGGATGCGTACCTTCTTCGTGCTCAAAGCTGGGTCGTCGTGGGTAGGAGGGTGGGGCTGGCGTCAACGAGAGGCGAGGGTGATGGTCAGGGGGCCTCATCGGGCCGCCCTTGCCGTCATCCGCGCAGCGCTCATGCCTGCTCCTCCGAGGGGGATTCTTCGGCGATTCGTTCGTTGGTCTCCGCGGGGGCTTCCCCTTCGGTGGGGGTGTCGGGTTCGGCCGGTTTGGCCTCGCCCTCCTTACCGAAGTATTCCTCGCGGGTCTTGATCTCGATTTCCCAGCCGCAGAGGCGGCTGGCAAGTCTCACGTTCTGGCCACGTTTACCGATGGCCAAGGACTGTTGGTCTTCGTCGACGAGCACCACTGCTGAGTGGGCGGCTTCGTCGGGATAGATGTTGTCCAGGTGGATGGTGGCGGGCTTGAGGCCGTTCATCACCAGGGTCTCGAGCGAGTCGCTCCAGCGGATGATGTCGATGCGCTCACCGCGCAGCTCGTCGATTACGGCCTTGATGCGCGAGCCGCGAACGCCGACGCAGGCGCCGATGCAATCGATGCGCGGGTCGGAACTCTGCACGGCCATCTTGGTGCGATAGCCGGGCTCGCGAACGACGCGCTTGATCTCGATGATTTCATCCGCGATCTCGGGCACTTCGAGCTCGAAGAGACGACGCACGAGGTCGGGGTGGGTGCGGCTGACTTGGATGCGCACGCGGCTGCCGTCCTTGCCAACTTCGACCACGATGCCGCGGATGCGATCGCCGGGTGCGTAGGTTTCGCCGCGCACGCGATCGTCGCGGGTGACGACGGCTTCGACCTTGCCCAGGTTGACCACGAGGTCTTGACCCTCGTAGCGCTGGACTACGCCGTTGACCAGGGAGCCGACGCGGGTCTCGTACTCTTCGTAGAGCACGTCCCGTTCGGCTTCTCGAATCCGTTGCATGAAGCCTTGCTTGACCGCTTGTGCAGCGATGCGGCCGAGCTCCTCCATCTCGAATTCGTACTCACCCTCGTCATCCTCCATGCTCACCTCGCCGGTTTCCCGGGCGATGGTGACCACGAGGTCTTCGCCGACGCCGAGGCGTTTGCGTACACCACCCGCCAAGGACTCCTCGAGTGCTCTGAATAGCACTTCGCGGGGGATGTCCTTGTTGGCGTGGATTATTTCGATTGTGCGGAGCAGCTCTTCGGGGTTCATCCGAGGCGGGGCGGAGCGATCCGGGGCAGGTTTGGGAAGGGAGGGCGGGGCAGATAACACACGATGGAAGCGGGGCGGCCCCACTTGCGTCGGGGCCCCACTTCCATCGGCGTCGTGCGTCGGCGCCGGGGAATTTCCCAGGGGCTCTCGCATACGTAGTCGAGGTTTGTCGAACGCGTATCTTGATCGAAGCGGGGGGGGGAGTCAACCGGCGGAAGCCAGCTCTGCCAAGACGAATTGTGGGTATCGCTCAGACTCGGGTGGCCGCGGCCTGCGCTTTCGGCCCTACACTCCTTGGGAGCCACCCAAATCCATGCACCAAGACTCGAGTTCTGAACTGATCGGCGAGGGCCGTACCTTCCACCTATTTAGGGAGGAGCTGCAGCGGGTAGCAGCCTCCGATAGGCCCGTTACGGTGCTTCTCGAGGGCGAACCGGGGACCGGAAAGACCCTGGCAGCAGCTTACTTGCACCGCCACAGCGAGCGCCGGGAAGGACCTCTGGTCACGGTGGATCTAGGAGCGCTGGGCCCGACTTTGATCGAAGCTGAATTGTTCGGGCACGAGGCGGGTGCCTACACGGGCGCTGATCGTGCGCGCGAGGGCCGTTTTCGGCGTGCTGACGGGGGTACCTTGGTACTCGAGGGCATCGAGGATTTGCCCCTGGAGACCCAGGTCAAGCTGCTGCGGGTGCTCCAGGAGCGGGTGGTTGAACCCCTGGGGGGGGAGGCGCCTATCGCTGTGGACGTGAGGGTCGTCGCCACCAGCTCCAAGCCCCTGCAGGGATTGGTACGCGAGGGGCTCTTCCGGGAGGACCTCTATTACCGGCTGGCCGTGGTGGTGCTGCAGGTGCCGCCTTTACGAGCTCGCGCTGGGGACCTGGCGGGCTTGGTGACACACCTCAGCCGCCAGGCGGCCGAGCGGCTCGGGGTGCAGGAACGTGCCCTGGAGGAGGGAGTTCTCAGCTGCCTGGAGGAGCACCCCTGGCCGGGCAACGTGCGCGAGTTGGAGAACGCCCTGGAGCGGGTACAGGTACTCGCTCCCGATGGGAATCGCCAGCGGGCGGTGAGTGTCGAGGAGTTCGCTTTCCTGGGGGAAGCCGTGGCCGGAGCAGCTGGTGAGCTGGCTCGCTTGGCCCTGGCCCAGGGGCTGGAGCTGGATGAATTGAGCGCGGCCTGCATCGAGCGGGCCTTGCAGGAGGAGCGCGGCAACGCCTCGGCGGCCGCAAGGCGCTTGGGGCTTTCGCGCCGGGCCCTGGAGTATCGTCGGCGCAAGCTGGCCGGTGGGGAGTCCGGGGAGGACGAGCATGAATAGGGCCCCGGCTGGCGCGCTACGAATCGTTGCGATATGGGTGCGTCTTACCTTATTACTAGGGTGTCTGGGGACCACCGCTGGGGGACAGGAACTGGATGCAGGGGCTTTGGGGGCTGTGGATGGGGCGCGGGCCGTGCAGGCCTGGGCCCAGTTCGAGCAGGCGGGGGCCCAGGGGGTCGGTTCCTTGCTCGAGGGCTTTGAGCAGGCCTCCGTACCCGGGCGGGTGGCTCGCGGCAGGCTACTGGCCCGTTTCGCTGGGCCCGAGCAGGTCCCGCGCTTGCTGGCATTGTGCGGGGCCGAGTCGGATCCGGAGGTGTTGCGCGCCATGATCTCCTTCGCTGGCCGAGCGGCCTTCGGGGACGAGGCTTTAGAGGAGCGTATGGAGCTGCTCGAGCAAACGGCGCGCTCGGGATCGGGCGAGCTGCGGCGGGGCGCCTTGCAGGCACTCGGGAGTCTCGACCGATTGTCCGCGGCGGAACGACTGGAGCGTCTGGTAGGCGATCTACCGCGAGGTGCACGGGTTTGGGCGGCGCAGGCTTTGCCCAGCACTCCGCGCGCGGACGGGAGCTTGGAGCGACTGCTGCGCGCCGGTTTTGCCGGCCCCGTGGATCAACGTACACCTGCCGACGTGTTGGCGGTCTTGCTGCCGCGACTGGGCAAGCGCTTGGCCGAGCGCGAGGACGGTGGAGACCTGCCGCATGTGCGCGCGCCGTTGGTGTTGGCCCTGCGGCATCCTTCGCGGCGCGTGCGCTTGGCGGGTATCGCTGCCTACGAAACGCTCATGGATAGCTTGCGCGCGCTGGGTGAGGCGGAGCGTACGGAACACCTGCTGAACGGCTTGTTGGAGCAAGGATTCGATCCGCGCTTGGTGCAGTTTCAGCGCGCACGCTTTGCGTTTTTTCCTGCCGGAGATGGTGAGGCTGCCTTGCTTGCAGCGCGTGCGCTGGTGGCGGCTTCGATCAGTCGCGCGCCCTTGGATGATGATCCGCAAATGGCGGGGGATCGTTGGTTGGCGCGCGGGCAGTTGCTGGAGGGCTTAGCTCTGGTCTCGCTCGGTCGCGCGCAGGAAGCACGCGGCGCATTGATCCTAGCGGCGGCGAGCGTGGAGGCGCGCCTGGCTAAACGGATGGACCGCGGCGTCGGGCGTGGGCGCGAAGCGCACGTGGAGGTCTTGCAGGAATTTGCGCTGGTTCAGATCAGTCGCATTCTGGCGGAATTGGCCGCTGGGGCGCCAGGGGGGGCTAAAGACGGCATTTGCCTGGCCTTGGCGCGCAGCGCGCATACGGCCAGCTTGGAGGCGCAGGCGCTCTACGCGGAGTTGCAGGGGGAGGCCATGGGCGGCTGGGACTCGCTCTTGGATGCGAACATCTCGCCCTACCGTTTGTTGTTCACGGGCTTGCCGCATGTGGGCATGGACCTGCAGCAGCAGCTGGTCTTGCAGTTGGGTGTGGCGCGCGTGCTCGCCTCGGTTTCGCCGGGCGAGATGCCGGGCTTCCGGCCCTACGATGGTCTGCCGCCGGAACTGGCTGATCCTCTGGAGGATCCTGATCGGCTGGCGCTACTTGAGAGCATTCAGATCGGTCGCTTGGATGGCGTTCAAGAGGATTTGGAACAGCAACGTACGCGTGTGCTGCGCTTGCAGTCGAGTCCGCTTTGGGAGGTGCCGCAGGATGCGCTCGTGCGCCTGCAACTGCTCGATCGGCGGCGTCGGATGATGCTCTTCGAGATGAATCAGAAGGAAGGGGAGGATGGCGATGTGCTGCTCGAGCTGCGCTTGCCTGCGTCCATCGCGCTCTGGTTGTCGCGCGATTTGCAGCGCGAAGGGCGCGGGGAGGAAGCGCGCGCTACCTGCCGCCGGTATCAGGACGATCTGCAGCGCACGGGTATCTCGAACTGGTGGTACTACCTGGGGCAGGAGCGCTTGGCTCGGGCGGACATTGCGATCGGGTCCTCGTGGACCGATGACGATGAGCCCTTGAAGGCTCAGGCGGCTTTGCTGCGCGCGACGGAACGCTTGCGCTCGATCGAGGATCAGTTGCTGGAGAGGGGTGCTGGGCCCCAGGCTCTGGCTCCCTACAGGGCCCTGCGTTCCACGGCCTTGGTCTCCTTGGCGGTGAATGCCAATGTGAAGTTGGCCCAGCCGGAGCGCGCTTTGGAGTTCTATGAGCAGGCCTACGAGCTGCGCCAGGATGACTTCATGCGCGTGCTGCTGGCCTGCTACCGGGCACGTTTCGGTAGGGAGGTGGAGGCCCGCGCCCTGCTGCGCGAGATCCGGCCTGGACCGGGCAGCTGGTACAACCTGGCCTGCACCTACGCCCTGCTAGGGGATACGGAGGAGGCCCTGCGCTGGCTCGAGACCGAGCTGGAGGGCAACCATCCGACCCCCGCCTCCCTGGCGCGCCAGCAGGCTTGGGCGGCCGAGGATCCGGACTTGGCCAGCCTGCGCGAAGACCCGCGTTTCCAGCGCCTGGTCGGCTCGCAATAGGCCAATCCGACAGGAATTAAGAAACACCGCCAATGGATGACCCCCCCGGCGGGCCTTGGCCGTACCCTGCGCGGCGCTAAAGACATGGGCAAAATCACTTTGACAGGAAAGGGCCGTCGTTGGGTCCAGAACGGGCATCCTTGGGTTTACCACGACGACGTGGCAGACGGGGAAGGCGACGCAGGCGAGCTCCTGCCGGTGGAAGATCCCACTGGCAAGGTGGTCGGCTGGGGTCTTCACAGCGATAAGAGTCGCATTCGCGTGCGTCTGGTGACGCGCACCACGGAACAGCCCAACCGGGCGTTCTGGGTGGAGCGCTTCGGCCGCGCGATTCAGTTGCGCGAGGACCATGGGATGATGGATCCGGAAGGCGCTTGCCGCTTGGTCTCTGGCGATGCCGATGGCTTGCCGGGACTGGTGGTGGATCGCTACGGCAAGACCTTGGTACTGCAGTGCAGCAGTCAGGGCGCGGACCGTATGCGCGACTTCCTGGTGGAGTGCTTGGAGGAGGCTTTGCCCTATGAGGTCGAGTGCATCGTCGACCGCTCCGACGTTTCCGTGCGCAAGCTGGAAGGCTTGCAGCCGCGCGTTGAAGTGCTCAAGGGTGAGCCGGCGAGCCCGATCGTGCTGACCGATGACGGCCTGGAGTACACCGTGGATGTGCTCGGCGGTCACAAGACCGGCGCCTACTTGGACCAGAGCCAGAACCGCAAGGATGCGGCGCGCTGGGCCAAGGGTCGCAAGGTGCTGGATGCCTTCGCCTACGACGGCTTGTTCGGTATTCGCGCGGCGCTTGCTGGCGCTAGCGAGGTGCTCTTCCTCGAGCAGAACAAGGCCGCTATCGAGCGCATTCAGGATCACGCTGAGCGCAACGGGGTGGCGGATAAGGTCACCATCGAGCGCACCAACTGCATGCAGGCCATGCGCGACTTGGCTGATGCCGAGCGTAAGTTTGGCCTGATCATCGTCGACCCGCCGGCCTTCGCGCGCAACCGTCGTGAGGCCGCTGGTGCCGAACGCGGCTACGTGGAGCTCAACAAGCGCGCCATGATCATGGCCGACCCCGGCGGCGTGGTAGTGAGCGCCTCGTGCTCCTACAATGTGCGTCCCGAGGAGTTCATCGACTTCCTGCGCAAGTCTGCCAACTTGGCCGAGCGCCAGACCGTCATGATGAACTTGGCTAGCGCTTCCCCGGATCACCCCCAACTGCTTGCCCTGCCGGAATCGCGCTACTTGAAGTGCGCCTTCCTGCGGGTCTTCTAGGTTCTCCAGACAGCTCACCCAAGGTTCGGCCCATGCCGCTCGTCATCAAGGTCAACGGCGTGGAACGTGAGGTGGAGCTTGGCTCTACCGTGGCCGACTTGGTGAGCGCGGAAGGACTGGCGCCGAACCAGGTGGCGGTGGAGCTCAACCAAGTGCTTGTTCCGCGCGCAGCGCGCGCGGAACGGGTGCTTGAGAGCGGCGATGGGGTCGAGCTGGTGACCATGGTGGGCGGGGGCTGATCGGTGGCCTCTGAAGACTTGCTTACTATCGGCGACCTGCGCCTGAGCTCGCGCCTGATGGTGGGCACGGGCAAATACGCGAGCTACGCCGAGATGGCCAGCTGCTTGGAAGCCTCCGGCACGCAGCTCGTGACCGTGGCCTTGCGGCGCGTCAATCATGACACGCGCAGTGGTACGAGCCTGCTGGATCATGTGGATCTGGAGCGCTATGCGCTGCTGCCCAACACGGCGGGTTGCTACGACGCGCGCGATGCGGTGCGTACGGCGCGGCTGGGTCGCGATCTCTTGGAGACGGCGCGCGTGAAGCTCGAGGTGCTCGGCGATCCGCGCACGCTATTACCCGATCCCATCGGGACCTTGGAAGCGGCCGAGGAATTGGTCAAGGATGGCTTCGAGGTCTACGTCTATACATCGGACGATCCGCGCTTGTGTATGCGCTTGGCGGAACTCGGTTGCGCGGCGGTCATGCCCGCCGGTTCGCCCATCGGATCCGGCCGTGGGGTGGCCAACCCAGACGCGATTCGCATCGTGCGCGAGCTGCTGCCGGCGGAGGTGCCTGTGATCGTGGACGCGGGCATCGGTACCGCTTCGGATGCGGCTTTGGCCATGGAGACGGGCGCCGATGGGGTGCTGCTCAACTCGGCCATCGCCGGGGCCTACGATCCCTTGCGCATGGCGCGCGCCATGGGGCAGGCGGTGGCGGCGGGGCGAAACTCGTTCTTGGCTGGGCGCATTCCCCGGCGACTGCACGCGAGTGCTTCCTCTCCTGAGGAAGGCTTGATCGAGGAGGCCGGGCCGGCGCAGCCGCCCGGTGAGGCTTGAGTATGGCTCTGCTCGGGTTCCTTCAGGAGGAGCCCTTGAGCGAGATTGAGCTGCCGCCGGCCACGGCTGTGGTGGCGTACGGACTCGCCATGTGCGTGCTCAGTGTGCTGTTGCTCAGGCGCTTTGCTGGAGGGTGGTTGCAGAGCTCTCTGCCGCAGGAGGAATCCCTGCCGGGGCCGTGGAACACAGCGCATCTGGTGATCGTCGTCCTGCTGGGCGTCATGCTGCAGATTCTGGCGGGTTCCCTAGTCGCTATTTTTGCCCGCAGTCGCGGCGTGGAGATTGCTGAGTTGAGTGCGGGCGTAGCACTCTTGGCGGCAGCCTTTTGGCAAGGCGCGCTGGTGGTGGTGTTGGTTCTCGTGGCCCGCAAGTCCCCACGGGGCTTCGCTAGTCTCGGGCTCAGCAGTACGCGTCCACGCGCGATCTTGGTTGGAATGGGCATGTACCTTGTGGCCCTGCCGGCGCTATTTGGTTCGAGCTTGCTGTGGAGCCAAGTGTTGGAGTTCATGGGGCGCGGTGGCGAAACCCAGGCCGTGCAGGAGATGATTCTGCGTACCGTAGGCGCGGAAGTTCCCCTAGCCGTGGCGCTAGCCGTGGTCGTGGTTCCGTTCCTAGAGGAAGTCATTTTTCGCGGTTGGCTACAGGGGTGGATCAGTCACAGGCTTTCTCCTGTGCATGGAATTGTGATCCCTGCTGCGCTATTCGCGTTGATGCATGGGGCAGCCGTACTCCTTCCAATCTTTGTGCTGGCGCTATTGTTGGGCGTCGTGCGTCAGCGCACCGAGCGATTAGCACCTGTGTTCGCCATGCACGCCCTGCACAACGGCATTCAGATATTCTTCCTGCTGTATTTTCAGCCGGACGTGACCGCTGCCAGTCTCTTGAGCTTCCTGCCATGACCGATTCAGAAAACCTGCCCTTCCCGCGCAAGGGTCTCTTCCGTCCCGTAGCAGGAGGTGCCTTCGTGGCTCAGGGAGCCGTCGTTACCGGCGACGTGACTTTGGGCGAAGACGTCGGCGTTTGGTTCGGTTGCGTGCTGCGCGGGGATGATGCGCCGCTGGTGGTCGGTCGGCGCACGAATGTGCAGGACCTGACCATGATCCATGCGGATCCGGGCGTGCCGAACATCATCGGTGAGGAGGTCACTATCGGGCATCGCTGCGTCTTGCACGGAGCGAAGGTCGGCGATCGCGCGCTGATCGGCATGGGCGCGATCTTGCTCGCTGGCTGCGAGATCGGCGAGGAGTCGATCATCGCCGCTGGCGCGGTGGTCAAGGAGGGCATGATCGTGCCGCCTCGCTCCCTGGTGGTGGGGGTGCCCGGCAAGATCGTTCGTGAGGTTTCAGCGGAGCAGGTGGCGCACTTCAAGGAGAGCGCTGAAGGCTACGTGCAACAGATCCGGCTCTACCTGTAGGCTGGGGGCTGGCCCTACCTATGGACACCTACCCTGAGAAGCTGGCGCGATTGGATGCGCACTTGCGCGAGTTGGGCCGCCTGGCGGTGGCCTTCTCGGGCGGGGTGGATTCGAGTGCGCTGCTGCATGCGGCGCGGCGCGTGCTGGGGGATCAGGCTGTGGCGATCCTGGCGGACTCGGCATCCCTGCCGCGGCGTGAGTTGCTTGCGGCTCGGGAAGTGGCGCAGGCCATGGGAGCGGAGCTCCTGGAAGTGCCTACGGATGAGCAGCAGGATCCTGACTATCAGGCCAACCTGGGGCAGCGCTGCTACTTCTGTAAGGCCGCGCTGTTCCGCGCCATGGGGACGCTCTGCGCCGAGCACGAGATTCCGTGGATGGCCTTCGGCGAGGTGACGGACGATTGGTCCGACGATCGGCCCGGAGCGCGCGCGGCGGCGGAGGCCCAGGTGGTGGCGCCGCTCTCGGCGGCGGGCTTCGATAAGCAGGACGTGCGCCGCTATGCGCGCGAGGCTGGGCTGGATGTGGCGGACAAGCCGGCTTCCGCATGTCTCGCGTCGAGGCTCCCGGTGGGCACGGTGGTGACTACGGAACGCTTGGCGCGGGTGGAAGGCGCGGAGGATGCGCTCCTCGGGTTGGGCCTGCGTCAGGTGCGCGTGCGCCACCATGGCAAGCTCGCGCGGGTGGAGGTCGGCGCCGATGAACTGGCTCGCGCCGAAGGCATGCAGGCAGAGTTGCATGAGGCACTGACGCAAGCGGGTTTCGAGCGCTTCGAGTTGCACGCCTACCGCGCGCCTGGTTCCTGAGGAGGCCGCGCGCGCCGCTTGGCGTGCTGTTTTTTTGTCAAGTCGCAGCTTGGTGCAGTTGGGTTAAGGCGATGCGTTTGGGCCGTTTAGGGTCGACCTAATCCGAGAGAAAAATACTGCGTTCATTGTCTTGGGGTTTCCCTCTGGAACGAGTCGGCTCCCGGGCGAGAAGTGCTGTGGCTAGGGGGTAGCTGGATGATTAGACGTGTGGGAACCCTCCGCCGCCGTGGGCAACGGCGGGCGGGGGTGAGCATGATTGAGATGCTGATTGCGATCGGTGTCTTGCTTGTGGCGGTAGGGGGCTCCTATGTAAGTCAGCTGACTTCCATGGGGGTAATCGAGCAGAGTCGTGATCGGGCGCAGGCGCTGATGGACTTGGAGGCGTGCATGGAGCAAGTGGTGTTGCTGCCGAGTGCGTCCTTGCCCGTGGCGGGCAGCAGCTTCGAGCACGGTGTGCCCGTGGCCATGTACGAGGGCCTGCACCTATCGGAGCAGCGCATCGTGGTGACCTATCCGGAGTTTGATCCGGCGCTCGAGGTTCCCGATCCCTTGCAGGTGGTGCTTACGGCTACCTGGGAGGATCGCTTGGGGCGCTCCTACAGCCAGCGCTTGCGCGGGATGCGTGTGCGATGAGGCGCGCGGGCTTCACATTGATCGAGGTGATCTTGGTGCTTTCGATGCTGGCCGTCATGGCACTGACGCTCTTGGAATCGAGCCAGAACATGGCGCGCTTGACGGCGACGGGAAACACCATCGCTCTGCTGCAGGAGCAGGGTGATCGGGCCCAGCGCGCGATCCTTGGGGATCTGCGGCGCTCGGGGATTTGGGACCTGGAGGGGCGCCGCTACCCCTACATCTTTGAGGACGGGGCGCCGGATCCGGCCTTTGGTGAGCACGCCTATGTGCCGGCCGCGCAGGAGGCGCAGCTGGGCGACACGGACTTCGGCGCGGCGCACTGCGTGGTCTTCGTGCTGCCCGCGGACTTGGACGGCGACGATCGTCCGGACATGGACCTGGACCGCAACGGTACGCCGGAGTTGGACGGCGATGGGGATGGCCTGCGCAGTGAGGATGCCACGGACCTGGCTGGCATCTGGGACCCGCTTGCCAATACGGTCGATCCCTTGAGCGGCTTGCTCTGGCGACATGAGGCGCAGAGCTATCTGGTGCTGACGGGACTGGATGGGCGCAATCGGTTGGTGCGGCGCAGCGACGGCGATCCAGCGACGGACA
>JBLIOL010000104.1:0-15471 GCA_047639615.1 Planctomycetota bacterium
TCCCCATGCCGACGATCCTGTCGGAGTCGGGGCGCGGCCTAGCCGCCCACCACGCTATGCTGGTGGGAGAGGTCGTCGGCGTCACATCCCTCGGAGTCAACGGTCCCCCAGACATCACCGGCGCCACGTCGGACCTAGTCATGGAGATGGTCTCCTTTGGCGAAGACCTCACTCCGAAGAACTTCGCCGAGTGCTACCACGATGCCCAGGACCTGCGCGAGAAGGCCAGCATGCTGTTCGACACCGGACAGCTGAGCCTCGAGGACCGTGCCCGACTCGAGGACGCCTACTGGCACGTGGCCCGCTTGGTGCTGCTCACAACTCGCGAACTGGAGTTCGTGCCCGAGGAGTTCAAGCACCTGGAACGCGCGCTATCGGACACCTACTTCGTGAATATTTCGGTGTTCCAGTCCATGCCCGATGCCTGGGCCATCGGCCAACTCTTCCCCGTGTTGCCCCTCAGCCGACACGACGAGAAGCCTACTCGCCAGGCAGTCATCGCCGATCTAACCTGCGACTCAGACGGCAAGATCTGCAACTTCATCGACCCCACGGGACCGCGCGAAACCCTCGCCCTGCACCTCCCGACCGCGGACGAACCCTACTATCTGGGGTTCTGCCTGGTGGGCGCCTACCAGGAGATCCTGGGCGACATGCACAACCTCTTTGGCGACACAAACACCGTCCACGTGGACGTGGATGCCGATGGTCGCGTGCGCCTCGCCCATGTGCTGCGCGGCGATCGGGTCAAGGAAGTGCTCTCCCATGTGGAGTACTTCGAAGACGACCTGCTACGCAGCCTGCGCTCCCACGTGGAGAATGCGCTGGATGCGGGCCGCATGAGCTACGAAGAGTCCGCTCTCTTCTGGTCCCGCTACGAGCAAGGCCTGCACGGCTACACCTACCTCACTCGCACCCTCCCTGGGACGAGCCAACAATCCCCTGAGGCCTAAGGCCTCGACAGTACCTCCGCCCGATGATTCAAAAAGGCACCTTCCTCCAACTCGAGTACCACCTCTTCAACACCAAGGGCGAGCCCTTGGAGTCCAGCGAAGAGGACGGCCCGATGGAGCTCAACGTAGGCGACGGCGACCTTCCCGACGCCATCGAAGAAGCCCTCGTCGGCCGTAAGGCCGGGGACGTATTCGAGATCACCCTGCAACCCGAAGACGCCTTCGGTGAGTTCAACGCAGAGGGCATCGTTACCGTTCCGCGAGTGGAATTCCCCGAGGACGCTGAGCTCGAACAGGGTCTCTTCGTCGAGCTCGAAGTCACCGACGAGGAAGGCCAACCAGAAGTCCTCGAAACCCGCGTAGTCGAAGTCAACGCCGAAGCCGTCGTACTCGACGCCAACCACCCCCTCGCTGGCGAGATCGTCACCTTCCGACTCCGCATCGTCTCCGTCGGCGAACCGGAAGAGTCGAGCGAGTAGCTACGCCAAGGGTGCCCTCGGACGAGCTGCGTCCGGGGGTATGCCGAGGAAGCGCTCCATGCGATTGCGCGCGAAGTAGATCAAGGGCGTGTCGATCAGCGCGAGTACGAGCTTGCACAGGTAAACGGCCAGGATCACTTCGAAGATCTGGCCCGGTTGCATGCCGAAGCTGAAGTGCAGGAAGATGCCGTTGACGATGGCCGTGTCCACCAGCTGACTGATCATGGTCGAGCCATTGTTGCGCAGCCACATGTGCCTGCCACCGGTAACGCGCCGCCAGAAGTGATAGAGACGCACGTCAAAGAGCTGGGCCACCAAGTAAGCCAGCATGGATGCGAGTAGCAGAATGCGCGGGTTGGAGAAGGTGGCCTCGAAGGCCCCCTGCATGGCCGTGGCGTCCTCGAAACCAAGGCCCGGTTGAGCCCAGATAGCAGCCGGTGGCAGGGCCACAGCCATGTTCAGGATGAGCAGCATCAGCACGCTCATCAGGAACCCCATGAGCACCATAAAATTGGCGCGCTTGGCCCCCCAGATCTCCGAGACCAGGTCCGTGAGCAGGAAGGTCAGCGGGTAGGTGATGATGCCCGTGGTCAGGGTCCAGGGCCGCCCGTCGAAGAGGAAGCTAGGTCCCCCCTCCGGAAAGAGCACGAAGAGCTTGGTGCCGATCACATTGGTCAGCACCAAAACCACCACGAAGAGGGCGGCACAGAAGGCGTAGGCGGCCTCGGAGCGGTGAAAACCGGCCCTGGCCTCGGGAGTAGCGGAACCCATGGGAGTGGATCTTGGGGTCCTTGCTCGAACCTCGCAACGGTCCACCCCTTCCCTGTCCCACGACTCCCCTCTACACTCCCCGCCACGGCCCCCTTCCGGAGCCGTCCCCATCAGCCATGAAAGTCATCGAGCAACTTCGAGCCCTGTCGGACGAGCGCTTCTGCGCCATCTACGAAACCCTTGCCCAGGACGGCTACGGCCCCCTGGACGGTGAGGTTGCCAAGGCTATTAAGTTCCGCCCCCAGGCCATCCGCAAGCTCCCCATGGCCCAGCGGGCCAAACGCGCCCGGCGCCTCGTGGACGTGGGCGGCATGGCCGACATGTGCTACGAGCTCTTCGGCACCTACCTTATGAGCGGCCACAAGCAGCTCGTGATCGACTTCCTCGACGGCACCGGCGTCGAGCACGAAGAGGGCATGCTTAAGAACCCCGACACCGCCAAGCCCGAGGTCGAGAAGCTGGGCCCCTGTGTGGCCGAGCTCGACAAGACCTACGACCCGGACGACGTCACGCTCTACCTGTCGGTGGCCTCCGAGCAGTGGCCGAGCTACGAAGAGCTCGAGTCCATCTGGCGCCTGCGACTCTAGGATTACTCGAGGGCGTACTCGAGCATCGCCCTGAACCCAGCATTGCCGGCCTCGCCGAAGGCGGCCGCGGCATCCGATGGCTCCCACGGAAGCACACCGACGTAGACAGTTGCTCCGCTAGAGACCTGGCTGCTCGGCACTTCGAATGAAGTGACGGTGTGCCAATTCCCCGAGACCGCTTCCACGGTCCACTTGCCTGGGCGCAGCACGATCTCGCCGCGATAGGCGGTGGTCAGGCCCGGGCGCACGGCAGCCTTGCGCACGAAGGTCTCACCCGCATCACTGCGGAAGATCGTGAAGGCCTCGCCACTGCTGGTGAATTCGGCCGGGAAGGTGAACTCCAAGACCGTGGAGATACCGAGGGTGATATCCCAGCGTATGAGGGTCTCCTCACCCGGCTTGAGCTCCAACATCTGCTGGAGCCAGACCATGTCGACACCCGACAGTGAGAAAGCGCTGATGCCCGGAGCCAGTCCGGTGAAAACGAGCTCCCGTTCGGAAGTGCGAGTCATGCACTCGGAACTACTTCCGAGGTGGTAGAGCAGCTTGCGTCCGTGCAGACCACCCAGGTAGGCCTTGCCCTGAAGCGCCATAGAAAGGGTGTGCTCGTCTCCGCCGACAAGCTCGATACGAATGCTGCTCGAGGCGGGCACCTCGAGCTCACCTAGATCCAAGCGACCCCCGGCCACCAACTCAAACTTCCTCAGGCGCACGGGCGCTCTAACCGGAGAGAAGTACAGCAGCTCATAGCTGCCAGGCAAGAGCTCCGCTGCCTCAAAGGAGCCGCCGTTGCCAAGTTCATCCAAGACCAGTGGTGCGCGCAATGCTGGCGACCACAGTTCCAGGTGATCAGCCCCAAATCGATCGGCGAGAAGCGTGCCAAAGACACCTGCACGGCTCGCTAGGGTCGCCGCAACCGTCAGCTCCAAGAGGTCGGCTCCCTTCTCGATGCCCTGCCAGCGGTGGACCGGGACGACGTCCGCCTCTGGAGCCCAAAGCCGCAGCTCGAAGGGCCCCGCCGCATCGCTGGCATAGGAGAACTTGCCCAACATGCCGAGACGTAGGAGCTCGCCGCGCTCCGCGGGCCTGTCCAAAATCGAACCTGCTGGAGGCCCCTCTTCGATGAGCTCAAGGCTGTAGCCAGCCAGGGATCCTCCGCCTTCGAAGCTGATAAGCCCGGAGACAGATTCGCCAGGAGACAGCTCGGGATCCCAGCTGTGAGTTGAAGGCCCGTACACCTGCAGCGTGGAGGCGGCGTAAGCCCATGCGCCAGCTGCCCCATGAACCGCGCTTAGCTTGTACTCGCCAGAAGCCAACCCGCTGAGCCGGAAGGACCCGTCATCCTCGGACAGAGCTAAGCAGACGGCGGCCGTGCCATTGGAGCTGGCCTTCAGCTGCGCACCCGCGAGGGGCATGCCATCCAGGCCAAGAACCCGGCCGCTTACCTGGCTACCGTGACTCAAGCGAATCACTCCGCTTTGAGGGGCGGCCACGCTCGCGAGCCCCTGAACGATGTGGCGGCTAACGAAGCCCTCCGCAGAGACCTCGAGGATGCGGTTCGAAGCGCGTACGCTCTCCAGACGGAAGCGCCCCTCCTCATCCGTGTACGTCACAGGGGCGGCGGCTGCAAGCGTCACTCCGCCGCCGGGGCTAAAGCGATATTTGCTGTGAACCTGGACCGGTTGACTCTGCACTCGAGCACCGGCGATCGGCTGATGGTACTCGTCGGTGATCGTACCGCAGCACTCCCGGGAGAGGCCATCCGTATGGAGCACCGCGCTGAGAGTGCTTTCACCGCCGCCGACCCTGGCAAGGTCAACCGCTCGCAGCAAATCACCGGGCACACGCCCGACGGCCTTCGTCCCGAGGCAGGCACCAGCAGGCACACCGTGCAATTCAAAACGCCCCTGACTATCAGAGAGCGTGGCAACGCGACCGTGCGCGGCATCGCCTTGGGGGTAGATCCAAACCTCGGCCTGGGGCAGCATCGCACCATCCGCCGATTGGGTTTGCCCAAGGATGGTCAGGTCCCCTTGAACCAGTAATTCGAGCTCTTGAGCTTGGCCTTCAGTCAGCTGCAGAACGCGCTCATGGCCAAGGTCTGTGGTCAGCAAGAAATCCCCCGTACTCGCGAAGCCCAAGTGCGCCAGACCCTGGGCATCACTCGTTCTCACAACAGCTTGGGAAGCACCGCCGTCCAACCGCTCTAGGCGTAGCACGACCCCCGCCAAAGGTGAGCGATCGCTGGCAGCTCGCACATGTACGCCAACGCGGCTCGCCCCGATTGACGCTTCGACTGCTTCAGCTACAGAGCGGACAGCCCTCGAACCATCTACCTGGACACCAAACCCAGCCGGGCCTCGGTCCAAGTCCTTCAGGACCGGGGCGAGGTCCGCCAAGGAACCTTGATCCCCCCAGCCACCGCCGAAGATCGCAGTCGCCACGAGGAAGGCGCCCATCAAGGCCACGCCAAAGCCAACGGCCCCAGCCCCTAGGCCCGAGCCCACCTGCACCGTACGCACACCGGCCAGGCGTTGCTCCTGATGCACCAGGCCAGCCATGAGCAAGCACCAGCGGCGGCGATCGAGCTGACCGTCTACTTCGAAGCTCTTACGCAGCTTGGAGAGCGCGCGCTTGAGTCGTGTTCGTACGGTCTCGAGGGGCAGGTCAAGCCGCTTGGTAATCTCCTGGTGGCTGAGGTCCTCGAAGTAGCGCAGCTGAATCACCTCGCGGTACTTAGCAGCAAGATCATCTAGAGCCTGGCGCACCTCGCCGCGCTCGCTGATTAGAGAAAGCTCCTCTAGGGGCGAGGCCTGAGCCTTGTTCTCGTAGGAGAGCAGCTCCACATCGTTGCGCCGCAGGCGGGCACGGGTCTGACCGGCAGCTCCACGCCGTGCGATGCGCGCCATCCAACGCGAGGGCGATCGCAGGTTGTCGGGAGCCGAGTGCAGGACCGCAAGCCATGAGTCCTGGGCTAGATCATCCGCATCGTTCCAGTCCCGAGCCAGGCTGCGCGAAACACGCCGCACCAACTGCTCGCATTCGAGCACGTCTTGTTCGGGTCCTTGGGGTTTCCTGGGATAGCTCATGTTGCGAGAGGGAGCGAAGGCGAGGAGGCGAGGGAACTGAGTAACTATACCGTGAAGCTCCACGCTTCGGATCGACCAGAAAGGGACTGTCGTGAGTGCCTGAACCAGCGCCCTTGGACCCAGATACCACCTTCGTCGCTGCCTCGATCTTGGACTCAAACCGAACCCTGAATCGGGCCAAAAAGATCGAGGCCCCGAATCGCCATAGCACCCAATAAGCTGCTGAGAGTGGCGCACTCCCCCAGCTGTAGCGACCCATTTAGGGCCTGGCAATTGTCCTATCTGCACCCCTCACAAACTTCGCACCTGATCTATGTCTAGTACTCGCCTCCCCAAAACCCTCGTCAGCAGCGCCCTGCTCTCGATCTTCGCCTCGGCTTCCGCCGCAGCACAGGTCGGAGTCGGCACCGGCACCTACGAGATCTTCTCCGCTGACGCGTCCAGTCTGCAGCTGACCCAAATCGGCACCAGCCTGAACCCCAACAGCCAGTTCATCTACGGCCAAGCCACCCGCAACAACGGGCAGGTCTACCTGGCCATGAACTGCTTCGGCTTCTTCTGCCCCAACTGGATTGAGCTGCACCGCTACAACCCCCAGAACGGCCAGATCGTCCTGGTGGACTTCATCACCGAGGACATCTTCGGCATGGCCTACAGCGATGCCCAGCACATGCTCTACGGCATCACAACCGCAGACCACCTGGTGAGCATCAACCCCGACAGTGCTGCGGTCACCGACATCGGCTTCCTCGGCACGGGCAGCCTGCCCACCGAGCCTCTGGGCTTGGACGTGGCACCCGGCGGCGACATCTACATGGCCGTGGGGCAAAACGTCTGGCGCGTTGAGACCCAGCCTCTCTCCGCCAACATCGTGGCTACCGGCGCCACGCCGAACCTGTCCTGGCTGTCCTTCGCACCCAACGGCGACCTGCTCGCCGGAGCCGGCTCACAGGTCTTCCAGGTGGATCTCGCCGCGGGCAGCATCAACCCCCAAGGCTCCTGGAGCGGTGGCGCCCTGCGCGCTGCGGACTTCCCGCGCCCGGAGCAAGGCAGCTCCCTCTGCTCGGTCGCAACGGCCAACTCCACCGGCGTGCCGGCGGAGCTGACCATGATCTCCGAGAACAACTCGGTGGGCACCCAGCTCACCGCCCAGGTCATCGACCTGCCCGTGGGCCAGTTCTGCTTGCTGCTGGCCAGCCAGAACTCGACCGCACCGTTCATCCCGCCTACCAGCCAAGGCAACCTGTGCCTCACTGGCAGCGTGCTGCGCTTCCACGCCCAATCAGCCGCCGCCAGTGGCGAGGGTTGGTTCTTTGCGGACGTCGACACCACCGACATGCCTTCATCCCCCCCCAGCTCCGTGATGCCCGGCGAGACCTGGCACTTCCAGACCTGGTACCGGGACATCAACCCCGCGAACACGTCGAACTTCACGAACGCCCTCTCGATCACTTTCCAGTAGGCCGAGAGCCGCTCGCTCAGCCTCGAGCATGAGCTGACACAGCAAATCCCAGCTCACCTCCTACGCCCTCACCGGCGCGGGGGGTGAGCTGGCTGCTTTTGAGTCGGATCGATCTCACCAGGCGGCGGCGGAACCCCAGCGCTGAGTACGGCCTGCGTACATGCGCCCGTGGCATGAAATTCGCTTAGAAAGAATCCAACCAAGGTACCCCCATGAAGATCCACATCCCCCTCCCCCTCCTCGCCATCGCCTGCCTGGCGGTTCCCCTCTCCGCCCAAGCCACCCAACTTGACGACGCCGAGCGCGCGAGCGTCATCGAGGGCATCGCCCGGGAGATGGCCGCCGGCTACGTCTTCCCCAAGGTCGCTGAGGAGTGCAGCGCCCACCTGCGGACTGAGCTCAAAGCCGGCAAGTACGACTCCATGAAGAGCACCGGGCAATTCGCCCAGGCTCTGACCAGCGCCGTGCAGGCCATCTCCAAGGACCTGCACATCCGCGTACGCTTCGAGCCCAATCAAGAACGCGTGGAACGCGACGATCCGCGCCTAGCTCGCCAGCAGCAACTGGAGCGCATGCGAGCTTCGAACTTCGGGTTCAACCAGGTGGAGATCATGAACGGCAACGTGGGCTATCTGGACCTGCGCTCCTTCTCCGACCTGCAATACGCGCGCAAGACCGCATCTTCGGCCATGGACTTCCTTTCAAACGCGGACGCGATCATCGTCGACCTGCGGCTCAACGGCGGCGGCAGCCCCCGGATGGTCCAATTCCTCTGCAGCTATTTCTTCGAAGAGCGCACACACCTCAACAGCCTCTACTTCCGACCCACAGACACGACCGAGGAGTTCTGGACCCTCGAGGAGATCCCCGGCAAGCGCCTACCCAACATCCCGCTCTACGTCCTCACCAGCAACCGCACCTTCTCCGCCGCTGAGGAGTTCAGCTACAACCTTTCCACCCGTCAACGGGCCACCTTGGTGGGCGACACCACCGGCGGCGGCGCCAACCCCGGCGGCATGGTTTCCGTGGGAGAGGGCTTCCGCATGTTCATCCCTAGCGGCCGCGCCATCAACCCGATCACCGGCACCAACTGGGAAGGCGTCGGCGTCGTGCCTAACATTCCGGTCAGCTCGGGCAAGGCCCTCGAAGTGGCACTCAAGGATGCGCGCCAGGCCGCGCGCGACTATCGTCAGTTCAAGGCCGAAGAGCTGGCCTTCGCTTGGGAGGAAGTCGACGAACTGATCGGCAGCGCGGAAGCCTGTTTTGAGGAAGGCAATGCCGAAACGGGGAGCACCCAGATGCAAGCCGCCCTCGAGCTGGGGCAGGACTACGAGCTACTCACCGAGGGCTCCATCAACAGCATGGGCCAGGTCTATCGGCAGGCGGATAGCCCCGCAGCCGCTTTGGCCGTGTTCCTCTACAACGTGGACGCCTATCCGCAGTCAGCCAATGTCTGGGACAGCCTCGGTGAAGGCTATGTGGGCGTATCCAACAAGCAGCTAGCCATCGCCAGCTTCGAGAAGTCCCTGGCCCTCGACCCGTCCAATCAACATGCGTCGGACATGATCGAGGAACTTGAGCAGGACTAATTCTTCGCGCGCTCAAGGAAGCGCCCGTCGCGGGTGTCGACCTTGATCTGCTCGCCGGCCGAAAGGTACGGCGGGACCTGAACGATCAAGCCCGTCTCAGTTGTGGCGGGCTTGAGCTGTGCTTGGGCTGTTGCGCCTTTGATAGTCGGGTCGCATTCAACTGCGGTCATGACTACGGAGAGCGGCAGTTCCAAGCTGACCGGGTGGCCGTCGATCAGCATGGACTGCAGACCTTCGATGCCGTCCACCACGTAGAGCTCCAAGCCACCTAATTGCTCGCCCGTGAACTCGAACTGCTCGAAGGACTCGTCATCCATGAAGTACCAGGTCGAGCCATCGTTGTAGAGGTAGCTCGCGTCGTGGCGCTCCATGTCCACGTCCTCGAACTTCTCGCCCGAGCGGATGGACTCGTTCAGAATCTGGCCGGTCTTCAGGTTGCGAAGCTTCACCTTGTAGATGGTGTTGCCACCGCGAGCCGTGGGCGTGCTAACCGACTGGTCAACAATGATCATCGGTTCGTTGCGGAAGGCGAAGCAGGCGCCCTTCTTGAAGTTACTGGTATCGATCATGGCGAGCGGAGGATACCCGCTAGACGCGCTGCTGACAGCCCCTGCAGCCTACTTCCGGGCTCGGGGCACGGGTTGGCAGCGGCTGCAGAAGTGGGTTCCGCGCTGGCCGACCACGATGCGCACGATGGGACGCTCGCAGGTGCGGCAGGGTCGCCCCTCCCGGCCATAGACCCGGAACTGATGCTGGTAGCTGCCCGGCTGGCCCTCAGGGGTGCGATAGAAGCTGTCAAAGCTCGATCCCTCACGCTCGATAGCCTGCCGCAGGATGGCCTGGATGGCCTCGTGCAATCGCACCACGCGGTCCTTCGGGATGCGATCCGAGCGCCGCTGCGGGTGCACCCCGGCCAGGAAGAGCGACTCATCCACATAAATATTGCCCAGACCGGCCAGGAAGGCCTGGTCCAGGAGCAGCGGCTTGACCGCCCGCTGCCGGCTGCCGAGAGCCTGGCGTAGCCACTCGGCCGTGAAGTCATCCTCCAGGGGCTCGGGCCCCAAGTGCGCGAGGGCCTCGTCCGCGTTGGCGTGGAAGGTGAAACGACCAAACTTGCGCACGTCCACGAAGTGCAGCACCCCGCGCCCGGGCACCTCATTATCGAGACGCAGGCTGACCCGCCGGTAGTCGGGCGTGGGATCCTCCAGGGGGTCGACCATCAAACGCCCGGTCATGCGCAGGTGTACAACCACGCTGCCGGCCGGCTTGCCGCGCCGGGTGAGATCGATACGAATGTACTTCGCACGGCGACTGACCGCCGCGATCCTCGCACCCGTGACCACGCGCCGAAAGTCGTCCGGACCTTGACCGCCGAGGGTACGCTCCCAGTCCACTTCCGTGCCCGCGATACGGCGCCCCACAAGGTGCGGCCGGATCATGCGAACCGTGGTCTCAACCTCGGGTAGCTCAGGCATGGATCAGTCGCGCCGCTGGCTGCTCGGGCCCTTCGGGCCGTCCGGCGTATAGGCTGATTGGTAGCGATCGGTGAGGTAGTCCACCGCCACCCACAGGGACATGGATCTCGGCAGGAACCAAAAGCTGAAGATCGCCATGAGGGGCACGAGCACCGCCAAGGAGACCCAGATGCTCCAATCCGTGGCGAGCCAAATAATGACAGCGACCGCCGTGGCGGTGACCTCCCCCACGGCCGCGGCCAGGTACATCTGCCCTGTCATGCTGCCCGCCTCGGCTCGCAACACGAGCTCACACTCAGGGCAACGGGGACACAACCGAAAGGTCGACTCGAAGACTTTCCCTACGCCACAGCGCGGGCAGAGGCCGCGCCAGGAGCGCCCAAAGACTCGGGCCCAATGCGCCTCAGCGCCGGCATGTCCCGCCTGCGGGCCAGAGCTAGGTTCGGTGTGCTTCACGGGCGCAGGATAGCCCTATCCCACCTACCCTTCTAGGCATGCTCCGCTCTCAAATCGCCCAGATTTTGGCTCTCCTCTGTCTCAGCCTCTCCTTGGGCGCCTGCACCATTACCGACGAGCCTACGGGCCGTCAGCACTCCTACGGATCCGTGGTTCACGGTGACCTCGAGCGGGTCTGGGCCACCACCCAGCAGACCATGGCCCAGGTGGCCAGCAACATCCGCGTGGACTCCGGTGAGCGCCGGGTCGAGGGCCGCTGGAACAACGCCAGCATCAGCGTCCAGGTCCAGAAGAAGACCGCCATGGAGACTATCCTGCGCGTCTCCGCCCAGGCTGCTGGCGTCGAGCGCCCGGACATCGCCGAGCGCTTGCAGATCGCCATCCAGCAAGCGCTCATGCGCTAGCCAGAGAGTAGCTCCATGACTTCGACGCGCCTGCTCTTGGCAGGCTACGAGGGCGAGCCCGAGGGCAGCCCCGACACCCCCATCCTCCTCGGCGCCCTGCGCGAGGCAGGCTTCGACGCACAGCTCGCCCCCTGGCGCGAGGCCAGCGCTGAGGACTACGACCTGTGCCTGCTGCACACCACCTGGGACTACGCTTGGCACCCGCAGGCTTTCGATAGCTGGCTCGCCAGCTGGGGCTCGCGCCTGGTCAATCCCCTGGAGCTCGTGCGCTGGAACAGTCACAAGGGCTACCTGGCCGAGCTCAGCGCTCAAGGCATCCCCGTCGTCCCGACCGTGAGCGCGCGCCGCGGCGAGCGGTTGGATCTGGCGCAGGCCGCCGCGCAGCAGGGCTGGGAGGAGCTCGTGCTCAAGCCCGCGATCGGCCAGGGCGCACGCGAAACCCTGCGCGCGCGCGCGAGCGATCTACGCGAACTGCAGGCGCACGCGGACAAGCTCTTGCAGACCGAAGACGTCCTACTGCAGCCCTTCCTGCCCAGCATCCTGGCCTGGGGCGAACGCTCGCTAATGATGATCGACGGCATCTGCACCCACGCCATTCACAAGCGCAGTGCAGCGGGCGACTGGCGTGTGCAGTCGGAGTTCGGCGGCAGCGTCGAACTTGTCGAGGCCACACAGGAGGAGCGCGCGGTGGCCAGGCAGGCACTCGCCCTCACGCCTGAGCCGGCACTCTACGCTCGTGTGGACCTGGTGCAGCACGCGGGCCAGCCCTGCGTGATCGAGCTCGAACTGGTGGAACCTGAACTCTTCCTGCCCAGCTTCCCCGGCGCAGCCACGACCCTCAGCGAAGCCCTACGCACCCATGTTCAGGGCCAGGCGTAAGGCACCCACAAGTCCCGCGTTCCGACCCAGGCCCGCCGGCACGAGCCAGCGCTCCATAGGGCCAAAGCAATCCTCAGGCAGGTACCCAGCGAGCCGCGCGGCGAGCCCATCACGCAAGGGCTGCAGCAGGTGCGCGCGCAAGCCCACCCCGCCGCCCAACAGCATGCGCTGCGGCGCGAGCATGAGCGCCACGCTCGCCAATCCCTCGGCCAAGGCCGCCACCACGGGCTCCCACACTGGATCGTCGTCACTGAGATCCTGCGGGTCGCGGCCCGTACGCGCGGCCAAGGCCGGCCCGCTGATGAGCCCTTCCAAACAGTCCCTGTGGAAGGGACACACACCCTCAAAGCCATCGCCCTCCAAGCGCCGCACGCGCAGGTGCCCAGCCTCGCTATGCATGCGCCCGCGCAAGGTCTTGCCGTTCACCATGGCTCCGATGCCTACACCGGTTCCGACGGTCACATAGACCACATCCCCCGCTCCGCGCCCGGCACCGAGCCAAGCCTCCCCGAGTGCGGCGCCGTTCACATCCGTGTCCAAAGCGAGCGGCACCCCAAGTGCCGAGCCCAAGGTCCCCAACAAATCGCACCCAGCCCAACCGGGCTTCGGCGTAGCGAGCATGTACCCGTGATTGGGCAACAGTGGATCGAGTCCGAGCGGCCCGAAGCAGGCCAGGCCCAGCGCTTCGATGCTGTGCCCCTCGAAGAACTCCAGCACCTCGGCCAGGGTGCGCGCCGGATCCGATGTTGCGACCTCATGCGTCTCATGCAGAACGCCTGCAGCATCACCCAACGCGCAGCGAAACCGTGTACCTCCGCCCTCGATCGCTCCGAATAGCATCCCGCCAGTGTGGCGGATCAGACCCCCAGGGTCATGCCCTGAGTTCTGACGAATGAGGTTTTGTGCCTGACCTCATTCGTCAGAACTCAATCGGGATCGGCCAGCACGCTCGCCAAGGGAGCCGCGCGTTTGGACCATTCCTCAAGCAGTTCCTTGGCATCCCGCGCCAAAGCGTCCAACTCTTCGCGCAGGGGCGCGTCTTCTGAGCCTGTCAGGAAAGCGGCCATATCCTTGGCGGCCGTGACCGGTCCGCGGGGCGCATCCGTGCGGCTGTTAGCCGCCGGCACTAGGCGCACGGCGCGTTCGAGACCAGCCCGTTCGCGGGCGCCTACCATCAGGAACACCACGAGCGCTCCGCAAACGGATGCGCGCGCGACTGTGCGCCGGCGCGCGGCCCAACGGTTGCGCGGTCGAAATTCCAAACGCGCCAGCACGTCGGGCACATCTCCGAAGAGGCCCGCGTCCTGTTCGAGCTTGCTGGCAAGCTCCTGATCCTTGGGGGAAGGGCGCATGGGAGCGGTTACAGGCCCTGGGCCTGACTCGGAACCTGTCCCAGAGGGAAACTACGACTCGCGTCAGCACGCAGGCTGCGGCGCGCGCGCGCGGTGGCAGCCTCGGACGCGGAGGACTGCATGTGACTCATGAGGCGCTCGCGAGCGCGGAAGAGCAGCACGCGCACACTGCTGGCGCGTTTGGAAAGGATGCGCGCAATCTCGATCGGCTCGCGGCCTTCCCCGTAGCGCAGCCACATGGCAGAGCGTTGATCCGGCGTTAGCACTTCGGCCGCCAAGGCCCAGAGGTTGTCGCGCTCCTCGGCGGCGGCCACCGCCGCGCCCGGGTCGAGCACCTCAGCGCAGTGTTCGAGCGCCTCTTGCCCCACACTCGGCAGCACGGCGCGACGTTTCTTGCTGACCGCCAGGCGCGAAGCCAAGGTGTATAGCCATGTGGAAAAGCGCCAGCGCTCGTCGTACAGATCGAGCTTGGTCCAAGCACGCAACAAGGAGTCCTGCAGCAGCTCCTCGGCGTCTTCCACGTTGCCCGTACGCAGGCGCAGGAAACGGTAGAGCGGCGCTTGATAGCGCTCCGCCAACGCGGCGAAGGCCTTGTGATCTCCGCCCTGTGCCGCGCACACGAGCCGGCGCTCCTCTTGCTTTGCATTCATCATCACTTCGATTCCACATCTTCTGGGGCAGCTTCCGACTCGAGCGAAGGCCAACGCTGGATGGCCCCGGCCAACTCGAAGGCCAAGGCAGCCGCGCGACCTTCAAAGCCCAGCAGCACATCCTTTTGGTGTTCCTCCACGCGGACCTGATCCACGCGCAGGGCTAGCTCCGGAGAAAGTCCCCCGCGCAAGCCCACGCGCAGCAGCCCGAGGCCGCCGCGCAGTACGTCCGCCACATCGCGGGCGTTGGCGCGACTTCCCGTAGCGATGCGCACGCGTGCCCAGGCGCGCCCCTGGGTCTCGCCGAGCATCACTCGCGCACGGCGCGCCTGACGAGCCACGCGAGAGTCGGGCAGGCGTCCGAGTAGGTCGGGCAGGCCGCGACCGGCCTCCAGGTAGAAGGTGCAGCCCGGGATCGGGTTGGCACTCAGGGGTGCGCGCTCGGCCGTAGCCAGGCTGCCGGGTCCTCCCCGCACCAGGCCCACGGCGGCTACCAGCAGATCGGCGCGATCGGCGAGCACCACCAGGCGCTCATCTTCCTGATCACTCGCTCCGAACCAGGCCAAGAGCGGCGCCTTGGGAGAGCTCTCCCCCATTGCCCAAGTGTGCAATTCGAGGCCTTCAAGCTTCTGACGCGTGTGACGCGGATGCTCCCGCACACGCGCCTCGAGGCTGGCCAAGGCCGGCGACGCCACGAAGATCGCCACCATGTCACCGCGGGCAGAGGCTGTCCCATAAAGCGTCACCTGGCGCAGATCCCGCATGGGGTGCAGCAGATATTTGCCCTGGAAGGCGCGCAGCTGGGGCGAGAGCCTGGGGTCGTTCTCCAGCCAGCCCACCGCCGCCTGGCCCAGAACGCTGTGGCTCACGGCCTCCAGGTCCAAATGCGCCACCCAACTCGCGTTGGCCGGCAGCCAGTCCTTGCGCAACTCCCCCGCCTGCAGCCGCGGCGCGGTACACAGGGACATGACCAGGGCCAAGACCCAGATGAGGAGGGGGGAACGCATGGGGAGCAGAGGGCCTACGCCTGGGGCCCCCGGGCTGTTACGCGGGGAGCCCGGAATGCGTGCCCGAGAGCTCAACCCCAACCAAAAGCCCTGGTTCCGCTACAAGAACAGCTCGATCTCGCCGTTCGCTTCCTTGACCTTATAAGTACGCGCCGACTTGCAGGAATTGCCCACGGTGGCCCCATTACGGGGGTCAAAGCGGTAGTTGTGCAGGGGGCAGAGGGCGTACTTGCTGTCCATCAGGGGTCCAGGCACCAGACGCCCGCCCTCATTGTGGGGACACAGGGTGTCCAAGGCGTAGACCTTGCCCTCGAGCCT
>JBLIOL010000105.1:0-15332 GCA_047639615.1 Planctomycetota bacterium
TCCGATAGGACCTACAGCCGGGTTGGCTCCTTCGGGCTCGACTCACAGAACAACCTGGTGGACCTCGGTACGGGCGCCTACGTGCTCGACAACTCGAGCCAAGCGGTGAACCTGGACGTGGATGGGCTCTTCCCGCCGAACGCCACAGCCAACATCGGCATGGAGGGCAACCTGCCCGCTCTGGTGGGCGGACCTTTGTCGGAAGTGCTTGCCACGGTCAATGGATTCAGTAACGGCGCGCCTGCGTCGGTCACCAACACGGTTGCTGGACCGAACTTCAACGGCGCTCCGAATACGGCCTACAGCATGAACGTGGTGGTCTCCGGTGGTGCTCCCCAGGCCATCTCGGTCACCTCCGACGGTGCCGGTGTGATCACTGCAGCGGCGGTCGCTACGGCGATCTCGAACTCCACGGGCGTCACCGCCCAAGTGGTTGCGGGCCAGATTGAAGTGACGACCGACCAGGGCGGAGCGGACCTTACGATCAAGTTTGATCCGGGCGCTGGCAACGACCTCAGTGCCTTGGTGGGCATGCCCACAAACCTCTTCAGCGGCAGCGAATCAGTAGCTGTGGCCGCAACGGCGCTGAACGACCTGACCTCCAACGTGACCGACTATCAGCCCGGAGATATCATTCAGATGACCGGCGTGGATACCGACGGTACCGCAATCAACTCGAACTTCGTCTTCGGTGCGGCCAACGACGGCACGACCATCGGCGACTTGGTCACCTACCTCGACAATCTCTACAGCGACGCGGTCGTGAGCCTCAACGGTTCCGGTCAACTCAACGTTTCAGCCCAGACTGCAGGGGAAGCTGACCTGCTGCTATCGCTCTCTGATTCCAGCAGCGCTGTCGGTGGCTCTGACTGGTTCGACCACGGTCTCTCCGTGGCGACCAACGGCACGGGGCCCGATGAAGTAGTGGTGACGAGTGAAGCCTACGATAGCGCCGGTGTTGCACACACCTTGACGCTTACCTACCAGCGCCAGCCCAATCTGTCCTGGGATGTGATCGTCTCCATGCCACCCGACCAAGGTCAGGTGTTAACTGGTGGCCCCAACTCACCGATCAGTGGCATCACCTTTGATGGCAACGGAATGCCCTCCAACCTGGCGAGTGTGAACTCACAGATCGTGGTGCAGTTCGACGGGCAGACATCAACCCAGAACATGAGCCTAAACATGGGCGCAACGTCGAATTCGAGTGGTATTACCCAGTTTGGGACGCAATCTAGCCTCTTGGTGGATAACCAGGACGGGTTCGCTGACGGTGTTCTCTCAAACCTCTCGGTGGATGCCTCTGGCAACGTCATCGGGTTCTACTCCAACTCCCAGGAGCGTAGCCTCGGGGACGTGGGCATCTCCTCCTTCGCCAACCAGGAAGGCTTGATGGCGGTCGGCAGCAACCTGTATCAGGAAACCGCTGCCTCTGGAAACCCCCGGCTTGGAATGGGCGGTACCGGTGGCCGCGCTGCGGTCGTCTCCGGCGCACTTGAAGAATCCAATGTAGATACGGCCGAACAGACCGTGCGCTTGATTGAAGCCCAGCGAGGCTTCCAGGCAAATGCGCGAGTCATCTCCGTCCAGGACGAGATGCTGCGTGAAGTCGCGAACCTCCTGTAAATCGCGACCAACCTCCCTAGGGGGCCTTCGAGCCCTCGCCCCCCACTCAGCGAGGCCCGCCACTTGGATCCCACCCGGGATCTAAGTGGCGGGCCCATTTCGTAGGTGGGTGGAAGGTTCTTCCGGGTTGTCCGGAGAGGGGTGGAAATTCCTTCCGGCTTGGGAAGTCCTTGCTCGCGGGCTGGGGGAGCAATCTGGAGCGAAAGGGTCATTTGGGGCGTCCAGCGACGTTTTTCGGCCGTTCGCTGCACTTGGCATCCCGCTTGCTAACCATCCGGCGTATGAACCTTGGACTCTATCGCGGCGTAGCCGCATTGACGGTTGCTGAGAAGAGCATGGACTCGATCTCTTCCAATCTCGCTGGCATGCGCACGCCTGGTTTCAAGCGTCGTTCATCTGCCAATCATGCGTTCCATGTGGGCCGTTTCGGTAGCAACGAGATGGCGGTCAAGGCAGCTGAGCACAACGACTTCAGTCAGGGTGACCTCAGCAGCGATGGCAACCAGCTAGACCTGGCCCTGAAGGGCGACGGCTTCTTCGAGGTGGAAGGGCCGAGTGGCCCGCTCTATACGCGCGACGGTGAATTCCGGATGGAGCGCGATGGCCGCTTGGTGACACCCGAAGGTCACCCGGTCGCTTGGGACCGCAAGGCAAGTCAGTTGGACCCGTCCGGTGAAGTCATCGGCGTGGATCACTTCGGCGTAGTCAGTCAGGGCGGGCGCACAGTGGGCACCCTGAAGGTCGTTGCCTTCGCTGATCAAGAAGCACTGCGCCACTCCCAGGACGGCTACTTCGTTGCCGACCCCAGGGCCGAGCGCACAGCGTCCACCGCTCAGGTGCGTCAATTCTCTCTAGAGCAGTCCAACGTCAATCCGGTTGAGGAGCTTGTGGCTCTTATCACCGTCCAACGTACACACGAGCGCGCCGCCGCGATCGTCTCGCAAATCGACCAGTCCTACCGCCGGCTCACGAGCTCGCGCTAGTCCAGAGCCCCTATCTAGCTATGCTTCGATCACTAATGACCGCTGCCTCGGGTATGAAAGCCCAGCAGCTCCAAGTGGACACGATCGCGAACAATATCGCGAACGCTGGTACGACCGGGTTCAAGAAGAACCGCTTGTCGTTCCAGTCGACCTTCTACCAGACCTTTCGCCAGCCCGGCGCGCCCATCGGCCAAGGCCAATTGGATGCCACTGGTCTCCAGGTTGGAAGTGGTACCGAGATTTCGGGCTCGGCCATGGTCATGGCCCAGGGCGGTGTGGAGGAGACCGGCCGTCCCATGGACCTTGCCATTCAGGGTTCGGGCTTCTTCGAAGTTCAGCTCCCGAACGGCGAGTCGCGCTTCACCCGCGATGGTGCCTTCCGGCGCAGCTCCAATGGAGACATCGTCACCGCTGAGGGCTACTTCTTGGTACCGCGCGTCACGCTCCCCAACGGTGTCAGCGAAATCCAGGTGGGTAACAGTGGGGAGGTTAGCTACATGGATGACACGGGCACGCTGCAGGGCGGCCAAACAATCCTACTGGCTCGCTTTGCCAACCCCATGGGCCTGCGCGCGGAAGGCGGCAACCTGATGGCGGAGACGCCGAGCTCGGGCCCCGCGCAACGCCAAACACCGGGCGTTTCTGGCACGGGCACGGTTACCAGTGGCGCTCTCGAGCGCTCGAACGTGGAGACCGTAGATGAACTCGTCGGGCTGATCGTTGCCCAACGCAACTACGAAGTGAACAGCCGCGCCATCCAGGTGTCGGACGAAATGCTCCAGGTCGTCTACCAGTTGATCCGCTAAGCCATGATTGCAGCCCTAGCACTAACCCTACTCGGCGGCGTTGTCGTCGAGCTCCCGCCCTCCGCCAAGGTGCGCGGCACCGAGCTACGACTCGGCGATGTCGCCACCGTGCGTGGCGACGACCCCGAGCTGGTGCGTATGGTTCAAGAGCTTGTGCTCGGCCAAACGCCCTCACCCGGCTACGCCCGCCAGCTGGTGCGCGATGAGATCGCACGCGATTTACGTGCCATGCTCGGCGAAACGGACCTGGTCATGCGTGGTGCGCCCTTGGTGCGCATCTCGACACTGACCATGATGATCTCTTCCGAGGATCAGGTCGCCGAAGCGCGCCGCGCCTTGGTTGAGACCTTCCAAGGCAGCGATGTTGAATTCCAACTGCGTGGTGAGGTCGAGAACCTGATCATGCCGGAGCCCCGCGAGAGCTTCAGCGTTAAAGCGCGCACGGCCAGCCTGCGCGCGACCCCCGGACCCCAAGGCGTCGGCGTGGATGTGACCGTGGATGGCGTCCTATGGCGCACCCTCTGGAGCAGCTGGACCGTGGACGTGTATGAGACCTGGCCCGTGCTGCAAGCAGCGGTAAAGAAAGGCGAGGTACTTATGGCGGCGCACTTCGATGAGCAGCGCGTGAAGGTGTCCGCCGGACGCATCACCGTGCCCCTGGGCAGCAATGCCTATGGCCTGGCCGAGGCTAGTCGTGACCTACCCGTGGGCCATGTGGTCCTGGAAGAAGACGTGATCCGCGCCTGGACCGTGCAGCGCGGAGACAGCGTGCAGCTCGAAGTGAAGAGCGGCGATGTGCTGGCGCATGTGCGCGGCACGGTACTCACCAACGGTCGCGTGGGTGACCGTGTGGGCGTCAAGCTCGACCGTAACGAACATGAAGTGATGGCCGTGGTTGTCTCCAAGACCTTGATGCGCGTCGACCTGACGCGTAGCCCCGCCAACAAGAAACAACTCGACTCTACCCAACGGAGCGTAGCCCGATGAGAACCATGAACCGCATCTTCGCCCTGGCACTGCTCAGCCTTCTAGGCAGCACCACTGCAGCCGCTCAGAGCCGTTCCGGCTCGCTCTACAACCCTGCGGCTGCACCCATTCGCATGGGTACTACCAACACCGCGCGGCGCCCCGGCGACCTGCTGACCATTATGGTGAGCGAGGACCTGCAGGTGAAGAACGAAGAGAAGAGCGACCTTCAGAAGGTTAGCGGCCTCGACATGGCGCTCACCGACTTCAACATCAAGTCGGATGCATTCTCGGTCTTGCCGAGCTTGCGCGGCGATCGCAACGACACCTTCTCCGGCACAGCCAACTACGAAAAGAAGGGCGGCTTCAACGCCACCCTGACCGTGATGGTGGTGGACGCGTTGCCCGGTGGGGTGATGGTGATTCAAGGTCGACGCGAAATTCGCGTGGACGGCGAGGTCAAAGTGATCGAGATCAGCGGCATGGTTCGTCGCTACGACGTGGGCTCTGACAACTCGGTCATGTCCAGCAAGGTGGCTGATGCGCGCATTACCTACTCCGGCAGTGGTCCGCTGACGCGCGCCACCAACCGCCGTGGATTCGGCGGCTGGCTGCACGACATCTTCGATTGGATCTGGCCCTTCTAGGTCTACAAGCCATGACACTCCTACCTGCATTCCTACTGGCGCTTGCGCCGATCCAAGGTCCCGGTCCTGCCGGCGGCGAGCCTGCTGTGATCTGGGTGCCCGCTGCTGTCGAGGCACCCGCTCAGCCTACTGGCCGCTCTAGCTCTCGCTATGTGAAGCTACCCCGTCGGCGCATTCGAGGCGTGACCGGGATCACCAGCACTCGCATGCGAGCTCCTGTGAACAGCATCATGCGAGTGCGCGGCCGTGAGAACAACGTGGTCAGCGGCTTCGGCCTGGTGACCGGCTTGGCCAACACCGGTGATACCGGCGAAGCAGCCTTGCGTATGGCACGCAACATTGTCGTTGCTCATGGCCTACCCGTAGATCTGTCGGACCTGAGTGGCAATAACCTGGCGTTCGTAAGCGTCAGGGCCGAGATCCCCGCGGGATCTAAGCCGGGCACGCCGGTCAGTGCGAACGTGTCCACGATGGGCGATGCGAAGAGTCTGCTGGGTGGTCAACTCATGTTCACCGAGCTCTTCGATACGCAGATGGAAAACGTCTACGCCACGGCGAGCGGCGCGATCACGGTCGGCGGCATCAACGCCTCTGGCGAAGGTGCAAGCTCTACCAAGAACCACACGACGGTCGGCACGCTGCCCTCCGGCGCGAAGATCGAGCGTGAGATCCCCTCCGTGATCGTCAACGAGTCCGGCTTCCTCTACCTGGACGCAAAGATTGGCCAGGACACTCTCTCTAATATGGTTGCCAGCAAGGAGGCCATCAACAAGCTCTTCCCTGGTGTGGCGCGCATCCTGCCTGACGGCAAGAGCTTGCGCGTGGGCGTCCCTAGTGACTTGCACGTGGATGACCACCTCATGTTCCTGGACGCAATCTTGCGCCTCGAAGTGGAGACCGAGAGCATCGCACGGGTGGTGATTAACGAACGCACGGGCATCGTGGTCATGGGCGGCGACGTTCGCCTGCGTCCGGGTCTGGTGGCTGCTGGCGCGATCACCGTGACCATTGCGGAGACTCCGGAAGCGAGCCAGCCGGCGCCCTTCTCTGAAGGTACGACCCAGATCCTCTCACGCACGGACCTGGTCGTCACTGAAGAGAACCGTGCGTTAACCATGCTGCCCCAGGCGGCGACTCTCAACGAGGTCATGGAAGTGCTCAACGTGCTGGGTGCGACCCCGCGCGAGCTGATCAGCATCCTGACTGCTCTCTCCGAAGCCGGTTTGCTGGTGGCTGACATCCAGCGCATGTAATGGACGGCATCTCGGGACTTAACGGCGGGCTGCAAGCTCGCAACGCGATCGCGAACCAGGCCTTCAGCAAAGCTGAAGAGCTGGGTGAGCGTGTGGACGACAACACCGCCTTTGTCACCGATGAGCTCGAGGCTCTGTTCTCGACCCTATTGGTCAAGGAAATGCGCCAGAGCTTGCCCAAGGGCATGTTCGGCGATGGTCCTGGCCGCGACATCTTTGAGGGTTGGTTTGACGAGCACTTGGGTCGCTCGCTCGCCGACGGGGGAGCTCTCGAGCTCGCCGGAATCATCAAAACCGCCCAAGGTAATAACACCCAAGGGAGTGCCGAATGAGCGCCATCATTGAAGCCCGTGCAGGAGCCATACTAAATCACCTCATTGCTTGGGCGCAGGAGGAGGTTGTCTGTCAGGAGCAGCTGCTCGTGGCCCTAGGCACGCAAGCGAAAGCTGCCCACCAGCGCATGCCCGAAGCCATTGAGGAATCGACCGAGGGAGTCGACGCGTGCCTTGCCGGGAGCCATGAGCGCTCCATGCGGCGTGAGCGCCTCTTCCATCAACTAGGCGTCCTCTGGGGTGTTGCCCCGAGAAGTCTGAGCCTCACAAGCATCCTGCTACGCGCCGGCGAGGGTTACGAAACCCTAGCGGAGTTGCGCGATCAGCTGCGAGTGCTCGCTACGCAAGTGCGCACAACCGGCCGCAAGGTGCAAAACCTGCTACGCCTCCACCAACGTATCACCACTGAGATCATAGATTCAGTCCTCGGCGACCAACGCCAAGACTCGCTCGACCGAAGTGGCGCCCTGCTGGATGCGGAGGTCTAAGCGATGTCCGTTTCCCTGAACATCGGCCTGAAGGGCCTGCTCACCGCGCAGTCGGCCCTCGAAACGGTCGGCCACAACGTCTCCAACGCGAACACCCCTGGGTATTCACGCCAACAGGTCGACATTCGGGCCGGTCGCCCTATGGACCTGCGCGGGCTCCTGGTCGGCAGCGGCGTAGAGGCAACTGGCGTGCGCCGCATCGCTGACGATGTGCTCAATAGCCGGCTCGTGGGTCAGAGTGGCGTGGTCGCGCGCTACGAGTCCTTGCTCGGCTCGCTCTTCAGCGTCGAGTCGCTTCTATCGGAGCCCGGTGGCGCCGGCATTGGCGCTTCTATGGACGGCTTCTTCGAGTCGGTCTCCGGCCTCTCGAACGATCCCGGCGACACGGTCCTGCGCAATGGCCTGGTGGAGAACGCCACGGCCCTGACCGCATCCTTTCAGTCCCTTGCCCGTTCGATCGACGACCAGGCCGCCGACCAGCGCAACCAATTGGAAGTGCTCGCGGTCGGTGTGAACGTGTTAGGCGAAGAGGTCGCCAAGCTCAACGTCGAGATCTCCAAGATCGAGGCTGGTGGCGGTCGCGCGAACGACCTTCGCGATCAACGCGACTTGGCACTGATCAAGCTCTCGGATTTGGTGGAAATTGACCCGCAGGTGAAGCCTAGCGGCGTGGTTCACGTGCTTATCGAAGGGCAGTTGTTGGTGGGAACCAGCCAGTCCTACGATGTGGGTATCACGCAATCGGACGAGGGCACGACCCAGCTACGTCTCTCGGGCGGAACCCGGGATGTGGAGCCGCAGGGTGGCCGTATCGGAGGCATTCTGCGCTTCCTCCAGAACTACGTTCCCGACTTCCAGGATCAGATCGACAGCTTGGCCAACACCATGGCTCTCGAGGTCAACCGCGCTCACAGCGTTGGCACTCCGGAAGACGGTGGCTTCAAGACTCTGACCGGTACATCGGTACTCGTGGATCCGCTCGGCGGAGGTTCCTCCCTCGCGTCGCCGCTCGCTTCACTCAATCTGCCCTTTAACATCAAGGGCGGCGAGCTGCGAGTGAACTTGAGCGAGGACAGCACGGGTGAGCTCCGAACCCATCGCGTGGCCATCGATCCTGGCACGATGACGGTCCAGGATCTGTTAGACGATCTGAACTCGATTCCCGACCTGACCGCTAATCTGGACTCGCTTGGTCGACTGGTGGTTCGTACGGACACCGACCACCGCTTCGACTTCAGTTCGCGCTTGGACAACAGCCCGGATGACGCCGGTAGCTTCGGCTCGAGCCAGGCAACACTGACCACTCCGAACGCTGGTCCATTCGCACTGGCGAATGGGGACACCCTCGATCTATCCGGCAGCTTGGGCGCCTTTACGGTAGCGCTGAACGCCGGCGACTTTGAGGATATCGCGGCCGCCACGGCCGAGGAGTTGGCTGCGGTAATCAACGCGGATCCCACGGCTGCTGCCAACCAGATCACGGCCGACGTGGCCGACGGGCGGCTCGTGCTGCAGTCGGTTGCGGAAGGTGCCGCAGCTCAGTTCGATGTAGTCGCGGGCACGGCCTTGGCTAGCCTCGGCCTGCAAGCAGGCACTACGGTCAACGGTTCCAACAACTCGGTCAGACCGCAACTCTCGGGCTCCTACGAGGGTGATACCAATCAGGTCTGGTCCTTCCGCCCCTCGGCAGATGGCGTGGTTGGATCCACTCCCGGTCTGCAGGTCGAAGTGGTGAATGCACTCGGTCAGCCGGTGGCGACCCTGGATGTGGGCGAAGGCTATGTGCCTGGCACCGATCTCGACTTGGGTAGTGGTGTCTCAGTCTCCTTCAACTTTGGGGAACTCTCAAGTACCCACGGCGACGTGATGGACGTGGATCTATCTGCGGACTCCGACAGCGCCGACCTGTTGGTTGGCCTCGGCATTAACAGCTTCTTCTCCGGCAACACGGCCGACAGCTTCGCAGTGAACCAGGCGATTCTCGATGACCCGCAGCGCATCGCTGCTTCGGCCACGGGTGCTGATGGGGACAACGGAGCTCTGCTCGACATGCTGCGCCTACAGACCGAAGCGGTGGGCGACACGGGCGTTAGCGTGACCGGCGCTTATGGCGGCTTCGTCTCGGATGTTGGCTCTAGCGTCTCGACGGTGGAGACGCGCCTTGTGACCGAGATTTCCCTCAACGAATCACTGCAAGCGCGCCGCGAGGCCGTCTCCGGTGTGAACGTTGATGAGGAGCTCGTGGACCTGATTCGCTTTGAGCAGGCCTTCACGGCCTCTGCTCGCTTTCTGTCTGTTGTTCAGCAGCTAGGCGACACCTTGCTGCAACTGCTCTAGGAGTGGACCAATGAATTTGCGACCTACACAATCCACCAGCTATCAACAGGTATTGCGCGGCATCAGCGCCAATACCCAACGTCTGGTGGCTGCTCAAGAACAGACTGCAACCGGCAAGCGCATTCTGCGCCCATCGGATGATCCGGTCGGCGCCGCAACCGCGATCTCCTTGCGCCGCAAGTCCAGCAACCTGGACAGCTTCCTTGCTTCCGTCGAGAAGGCGCGCCCGATTATTTCGACGGCAGCAGTGGAGATCGAGCAGGCCTCCTCGCTCATGTCGGAAGGGCGTGCACTCGTGCTGCAGGGGCTGAACGGTTCGCTCTCTCAGGAGGATCGCAACTCTGTTGCAGATCAGATCGAGGAAGTGGCTGAAGCCCTGATGGGCGTAGGCAATGCCCGTTTTGGCGACCGTTACCTTTTTGCCGGCACCGAGACCGGCACGCGTCCCTTCGGCACCACTGGCAGCGGCCCGGATCGCTTTGTCAGCTACCAGGGCAACAGCGAGGAGCAGGACATCAGGATCGGCCGTGATACGAGCGTTGGCTTGAACCTGCCTGGCGATGAACTCTTTAGTGGCGCTGGCTACACGAAGACGTCCTACGCGGGGATGACCGGAATCACTTCTGGCGCGACCGTGGATCAGGGCACCGGCTTTACCCGGCTCGAGCTGCGCACGGATTCGGTTGCAGGCTTCACCAATGGCGTCGCTCTCGCTGCCACGGGGACCCCGACGGTGCTCGGCGATCACACGCTTGCCTTCAGCGCCACCAATAACACGGTGTCCCTGGACGGCGGTCCGAACATTCAAATCGCAACGCCCTTGCCGACGGCTCTCAAAGTCAAGAATGACGATGGCGCAGTGGTCACCCTAGACCTGACAGGATGGGACGGTGCTGACTCGTCCATGACCATCACAGGTGAGGGCTCGATCTCAGCCGATGGGGTCAATTTCCAAGCCATCAACCGGACAGAGACCGACCTTGAGTTGGTGCTCGACGGGATTGGCGTGGTGCACGTGAACACGACTGGTCTCAAGCGCTCGGGCGAAGAGGCGGTGACCTTCAAAGGTGCCACCAACAGCTTTGATGCGCTCTTCGGGATTATCAAAGACCTGCGAGAGGGCGATGTCCTCGGGCTCGAAGACATGCGTGGTCGCGTGGAGATGCGCTACGACGAGCTCGTGAACCACCAGGATCAAACCCTGGTCGCACTCGGCCGCTTAGGTGCTCGTGGCCGCCGGCTGAACGACACACAGACCCGTCTTGATGAGTCTTCCATCCAGGTGATCGATCTGATCTCCCGCAACGAGGACGTGGACTTGACCGAGGTCGCCTTGGAACTCAACCGCACAGAACAGACCCTCCAGATCGCCATGGCAAGTGGCGCTCGTCTGCTCCAGCAGACCCTTCTGAACTTCATCTAGTCCTATGACAGACCCCCTACCCATTCAGGGCATACAACCCGTAAGCGCAGGCGATTCCAAAGCCTCGCCCAAGGTTACGCCCGACGGTGGTGCCAAGTTTCAAGTCCTGCTCGACCGCCTCCAGGCGGAAACGCGTGGCTTGCAGCAAAGCAGTGATTCCCTTTCTGATCCGGCCGAGTTGGCCGGAGTGGTGGACCAAGCACGGAATGCACTCAACGACGCTCAGACCCTCGGGAAAGAGCTACTTGAGGCCTACCGCGCCGCCCGCCAAACCAGCCAACCCAACGGAGCTAAACAATGAACCAGACCATCACCCGGGACCTCGAGTCCCAAGCCATTCGACTCATGGAAACCGTCCTGCGCGACGGCAAGTTCCTCACCGGCGAACAGCCCTTGGCCTTCGACCCACAATTCGACGGGCGTCGGCACTACATCACCCGCGAAGGCAAGGTCGTCAGTGCGCTGACCACCTTGGTGCGCGAGCTGCATGTGGGCGATATGCGTATCAACGTGGGGCTGATCGGTTCCGTTGTTACCGACCCGGCTTTCCGTGGTCAGGGCCTAGCTACGGAACTGCTGACCATGGCGGAGTCAGAGCTCAAGAAGGAGGGCGCTGCGATCGCTCTCCTGTGGGCCGATGAGCGTGAGTTCTACGGCGAGCGCGGCTATGTTCCCGTCGGAACCGAGCTGGACTACCGCGTGCCGAAGAACCTGCTGAGCGCACTGCCCCACACCGGGCGCGTGCGTCCTGCGGAGGCCCGCGATGATGCGGCCATCCACGCCCTCTACGGGTCGAACCAGGAGCGCGTACAGCGTTCTACTGAGGAGACCCGCGCCCTGTTGCGCGGCCCCGGCATCGCTACCTTGGTTCACGAGGAGGGCGGCATCGTTGACGCCTATGCCATCGAAGGCCGCGGACGCGACCTAACCGGTATGGTGCACGAGTGGGGCGGTCAGCGCGTGCGCGTGCTGGCATGCCTGGCAGGCCACCTGGAGCGTCTCAACGAAGACGAGGAGGCGCTCTGGTGGATGGTTCCGCCCAGCGCCGTCGACATGCAAGCCTTCATGAACGGTGAAGGTGTGGAAGGTCTGCTCGGCGTGCTCGCCATGGGCAAGCTGCTGGATCCGTGCGCTCTTGGCGCTTGGCTCTCGGCTGTGACCCCCGCCAGTGTCCGCGTGATTGTGGAAGAGGGCGGTCTGCGTGTCTTCGGTCCCCAGGGCGACATCTTCCTGGACCCGACCCACGCGCTCTTCACTGTGGTTCCGCCGCAGACTAACCGTGAAGTCATCACGGTGGTGGAGCAGGCCATTGGTTTGGCCTTGCCGAACCTGCCGCAAAACCCCTTCCTCTGGGGCTTGGACTCTATCTAGTCCTAATCCCGATTGTTGTGAGGCCCTCGAGCTGTGCTGCGCACCTCGGGGGCTTCGGTATTTTTTAGGCCCGCTGCTTCCTACGCGTAGTTCTCGGGGAACAGCATGCGTTCGACGGCTTCGATGGCGATGTGGAGCACCTTGATGTGCACCTCTTGAATGCGGTCGGAAGTGCTGGCATCGGGCACGACGATGGCGATGTCGACTTTGTCGAGCATGGCGCCGCCACCCTTGCCGAGTAGGCCCACGGTGGTGATGCCGCGTTCCTTGGCCACTTCGACGGCGCGCAGGACGTTGGGCGAGTTGCCGCTGGTGGAGATCGCTACGAGCAGGTCACCCGACTTGCCGTAAGCCTCGACCTCGCGGGCGAAGACTTCCTCATAGCCAAAGTCGTTGGCGATGCAGGTCAGGTGGCTCGGATCGGAGAAGGCCACGGCTGCCAGAGCCGAACGGTTGCCGCGGAAGCGCCCGGTCCATTCCTCGGCGAAGTGCATGGCGTCGCACATGCTGCCGCCATTGCCGCAGGACATGAGCAGGCCGCCGCCTTGCAGGGTCTTGTGGGCCGCTGCTGCGAAGCGCTCGACCGCCTCCATGTTGGTGTCGTCGGAGAGAAAGGCGTCGAGCGTGCTCTTGGCCTCCACGAAGGAGGCGCGGATCGATTCGAGGGTGCTGGTTGTCATCGCGGCCGCATTGTGCGCGGCGCGAGGTGCCCTAGCAACAGGCTTGGCTGTGGCGGTCTGACGCGGCTGGCGGGGCGCAAACTGGAAATCTAGTCAATGGCACCCATTGCCGGCCCTCTGCCACTTGACGTTTGGCAGCCAATGGCTACGAAGGGGTCCTCCCAGGAACTCTCCGCCATGAAAATCGTCCCCGCATCCCTACTGCTCATCACCGCCGTCGCCGCTTCCGTGGTGGCTTATCGAGCACCTGAGCGCGATTACGTGCCGCTCGAACTCGAGGGTGGGGCGCCCGAGACTCACGTGCCGCGCGCGATTGCCGATCCCATCCCGGCGGGCTTCCAGGTCACCGACCTGATGGTGGATGGACCCTGCTGCTTGGGCTGCACAGGCAAGCTCTACAGCGCCCTTCTGGAGGTACCCGGGGTGGAGAAGGCCGCGATCCGCTTTGACAAGGCCGGGACCTTGGCTCAGGCCTTGGTTCCACTCGGCTTCGACGGGGGCCTGCTCAAAGGCAGCCTGACCTTCGATAAGTACTCCGTTCGCAGCCAGAGCATCGGCCGCAAGGGCCCCGAGACCCCTTAGTCGGACGGCGGGCTCTCAATATCTGTCCGATTGGCCTTCGGGGTTTAGATTTGCTTCACACTCTGCTCCGATTGTGAGCAGTGATGCAGATCCTCCTAGTGGAAGACGATGTCCGATTGGGCGAGCAGATTCAGACGTCCCTGGTTCGCGCCGGTTTCAAGGCGACTTGGATCACCCGTGGAGATGAGGTTTTGCCCGCGTTTCATGCGGACTTCGCGCTGGTGGTGCTCGATCTGATGTTGCCCGGCGCCTACGGCTTGGATGTGCTGAAAGCCCTGCGCGAGCAGTCTGAAGTGCCGATCCTCGTGTTGAGCGCTAAGCAGGACGCCAGCGTGCGCGTGCGCGCTCTGGAGCTGGGAGCTGACGACTACCTGACCAAGCCCTTTTGGCCGGATGAACTGCTTGCACGCGTGCAAGCGCGCCTGCGCCGGCCGAGCTTGGCGCGCGCGGCGGAAGAGATCGATGTGGGCGAGTTGCACTTGGACCTCGATGCACGTCGGGTCACGGCGCTTGGGGCAGAGCTGACACTTACGCGTGTGGAATACGACCTGCTGCTTTCCCTCGCGCGTAGACCCGGCGCGGCGGTGGAGCGCGGTTGGTTGGCCGAGAACATCCTCGACCCCGAACGCGAAGGCACGGCGCGCACTCTGGATGTGCACGTCTCGCGCCTACGCAAGAAGCTTGGACCCTGCTCTGGCTACCTAGCCACTGTGTGGGGTGTGGGCTACCGGTTGGAGCCGGCTCCCCTGGCATGAAGCTACGCACAAACCTGCTCTTCACGAGTCTGTTGGCGGCGGCGCCACTGGTCGCCGGTGCTTCGGTGTATCGCGCACGTCAGGCACGTATAGGCGAGGAGGATCGCTTGGAGGCGATTGTGCTGGCGCGCCTGGAGGACGGCGATCTCGAGCTCTTGGAGACGGATCCCAAGAACTTCCCCATGTCGCGCTTCGACTTCGGTCCAGGACGCAAGCAGCGCATGCAACCGCGAGGCGGGCGCGGTGGGCCCAGTGGACCAAGTGGTCCCAGTGGACCTGGTGGGCCCGGAGGCCGCGATCAGCGCCGCCCCGGCGGCGGACCTGGCGCTGGGCGCGGTCCGGGTGGACGTGCCGAGATGCCACGCGATCTATCCATGGTTCCGCGCTATGAGATCCTGGCCTACGATGCGGTCTTCGACTCTGAGATTCATGGCATCCCGCCGCTCCCGCGTGAGCTGGAAGTGGCCTTGGAGACAGGTGAGCGACGAGCGTCTCAGGAGATTGAACGAGACGGGTCCTACCTCTTCCAAGTGGCCTTCCGCACCGAGTGGAGCGATAGTCCCGCAGCCGTGGTCTTGATCACGCGACACAGCCCCATGCGCATGCCGCGCGCTCGGGACTTCCTCGCCAGTGGCCTCCTGGCAGGTGGGCTAGTCCTTGTGGTTAGTCTGCTGGCGGCCGGTCCCTTGGTGGCGCGTATTCGGCGTTTGACCCTGGCCTTGGAACCGGATGATTCCGTGGACCCCGTGGCCCCGATCGATGGAGAGTTCCTCAAGGGTCGCGACGAAATCGCCGAGCTCGCGCGTTCCTTGGATCGCAGCCGCGCCTGCCTGCGTGGGGCGCTCGAGGATGTGGCTAGCCGCGAACAGGGACTGCGCCAGTTCGTGGAGAACACCACCCATGACGTGGCCATTCCGTTGACGGTGCTGCAAGGCCACTTGGCCAGCCTGGCCGACAACGCAGATAATCCCGCGGCCCTTTCGGGCGCCATGGAAGAAGCTCACTACGTGGCGGCGATCCTGCGCAACCTCTCGACGGTGGCGCGCCTCGAAGCGGGCGAGCAAGCACTGGAGCGCGGTGATG
>JBLIOL010000106.1:0-15168 GCA_047639615.1 Planctomycetota bacterium
CGAAGGACAGGTGCACCCCCACGCTCCAGACTAGGCTGGCGCGGGGTCGCAGGTAGGTGAGGGGCGTGATCATCGGCTGGGCAGTCTACTCTGCAGTGGGTCGGATGTGCAGTGGGTCGGGTGTGCGGTGGGTCGGGGAAGGGCCCTGGAGAATCCTCTACTCAGAAGGACCAGGTGAAGCCCAGGTAGATATTGCGCCCGACCCGGTTACTACCCGAGCCATGCGTGCGGTAATTGACGTCGGCCAGGTTTTCGATGCCGAAGAGCACTTCCCAGCCCTCACGTACCTGCCAGCCCCCGCGCAGGTCCAAGACCGTGTGGCCCGCGGTGCCTCGCATGGGGATCCGGCTGGTATCGGTCTGGTCCCGAAGCGAGAGCTCGTCCGCGTTGTCGGCCCAGGCCACGAAGAGCTCGCCCCAGTAGGGCAGCTCCTGCGGCTCCCAGCGCAGACCCGCGTGCACGATCGCCGGCGCCAGCCGCGAGGGCTTGTCGTCCACCAGCGCCCCGCCCTGCTGCTCGAAGGTGCGCGTATCGCCGTCGATCAGGGCTAGATCGCCGAACACGGTCCAGGTCTGGTTCAGGTCGAAGGCCGCGCCCAGTTCGAGCCCGACCATATGCCCATCACCGACGTTGTCCTTGGTCACCTCGCGATCGCCGTCGCCGTTCACATCACCCGTGGGGAAGCGCGCGATCAGATCTTCGAAGCGGGTGTAGAAGACCGAAGCCTCGCAGGCCAAGCGCTCGCCCGCGTGCTTAGCGCCCACTTCGAGCTGCACGAAGGACTCGGAGTCCAAGTCCGTGGCAGGGATCTCGAATTCGTCGGTGCCAGCAGTATCGAAGCGCGTCAGGTCCGCCAAGTTCGGCGCGCGGAAGCCCTGGGATAGACCGCCGAAGAGCACGTCCTCACCGGCATCACCCAACTCGTACTGCAGTCGCACGGAACCGGTCAATTGCTGCCAGCTATCGCTGACCTCGATGCGATTGTCGGTAACCGGGTCGCGTACGGAATCCGCGTCGAGGGCGTTGTGCGTCCAGCGCGCGCCGAGGATCAAGTCCGTGCGCTCGGAGAGCGGCAGCTCGTCCTGCAGGAACACCCCGAAGGACTCGTAGCTCGCATCGTCCCCCACCGGGCCTTGAATGTCATCCGCCGCCGTTTGGCTAGCGAAGCGTTCGCGGAAGGAATCGACATCGTCCCGATACCATTCGAAGCCGCCCGTTAAGCGGCCAAAATCGGAATCGCGACTGGCCACGCTACTGAGCCCAAGGGTGCCTACGTCGAAGCCTTGCTCTTCCATGGCGCCGCTAGAGCGCGTGCGGAAGCGCGTCTCGCGCTGGCGCTGGTAGGACAGGGTCGTGCTGGTCTCCAGCTCGCCGAACGTGGCGATGCGCGCGTAGCTGAGGTCGCGCTCGTGATCGAATTCCCGGCGCAGGTCGCTGCCCACGCTCGTACCGTGAAAGGAGATCCCGTCCTGGGTGCGGTGCGTACGCGGCACGTCGTTCTGGTCCACGTGATAGTGAGCCAGGGTGAGCATGGCCTCCGAGTTCATCCAGTGCTCCACCACCAGGTCCCCGTCCCATTCGTCGTAGCCCGTACCGGGCTGCTCGCCCAGGCTACCACCGGCTTCCACATCGCCGAAGTCCTTGCGCGTGATGCCGAGCAACCAAGCCGTGTCCTCGCCCATGGCGCCGCCCAACTCCAGGCGCGCCTGGTGCGAACTCTCGCCGCTCGCCACGCGCCAGCTGAGCTTGCCGCCGATGGGCCGGTCCAAGATGTAGGGCTTGCGCGGGATGGCGTTGACCGTGCCGCCGGCAGCGTCGGATCCGTAGAGCACCGACGAAGGGCCCTTGACCACCTCGAGGCTGCCCAGGGAGCTGGCGTCCACCGTGTTCCAGTACTGGTTCGGCCCATCCCGGAAGACCGAGTTATTGAGCCGGATGCCGTCCACCAGGAACAGGTTGCGGCGGCCGGTGAAGCCGCGCAGGTAGGGCGAGCCCTGACCGTGGGAGGTCTCCTGGATCAGCACGCCCGGCACGTCGCGCAGGGCCTGGGGCACGCTGCGATAGGCGCGCTGGGCGAGCTGCTGCTCATCCACCACCTGAACCGTGTAGGGCACATCCAGGACGCTGGCCGCCTGACGGGTGGGCGTCACCACCAACACATCCGGGTCGCTGACCTTGGGCCGGTCTTGGGCGGCCGGGTCCTGGAGAGCCGAGAGAGCGGCCAGGAGGATCAGGAAGGGGGGCTGAAGCATCGCGCGCCCGAACGGCTGGACCGCGGGCGGGTTCAGGCAGAATAGGGTTTCTTGGGCCCTGGGTAGCCCCCCGACAGACTTCCTCCGGGGGAATCCGCCTGGGCCTTGGATCCTGAAACCCTGAGTTGCTCCAATCGGTTCTTAATTCTGCAGGCGATGGAGATTGGTGAGCTTTGAACGAGGGGAATAACGACGACGAATTTGGCCAGGAGCCCTTGGGTGCACTGGCTGCCGATGAACTCCACGCCCTATGGGGTGAGGAGGAGCATCAGGACGTGGCTGCCGTGGCCAAGGAGCAGGGGCCTGTGGGCCTCATGCCCCAGTTCTCCGAGCCGCGGGCCACGCCCCTCGACCCGACGGCGGCCTTCGAAGAGCTGCGCAGCCGCGTACTCGAGATCTGGGGCTACGACAGCCTGCGCCCCTTGCAGGAGGACGCCATGCGCGCCTCCATCGAGGGCCGCGACGGGGTCGTCGTGCTGCCCACCGGCGGCGGCAAGAGTCTCTGCTACCAGGCCCCGGCTTTGGTGCGTGAGGGCCTGACCGTGGTGGTCTCGCCGCTGATCGCCCTGATGAAGGACCAGCTCGACGGCCTGCTCGCCAACGGCGTGCCCGCGGGCATGCTCACCAGCGCCCAGGACTCGAACGAGCGCCGGGAGACCATGACCCAGCTGCGCTCCGGCCGGCTCAAGCTGCTCTTCTGCTCTCCCGAGCGCCTGGTCATGGACGGCTTCTACGGCCGCCTACTCGACCACGGACTGTCCGCCATCGCCGTGGACGAGGCCCACTGCATCAGTCACTGGGGCCACGACTTCCGGCCCGAGTATCGCATGCTCGGCGAGCTGCGCCGCTCCGGCCGGCCCGTGCCGATCATGGCCTACACGGCCACCGCCACCCCGCGCGTGCGCGAGGACATCGCCGCGCAGCTGGGCCTGCAGAGTCACCTGGAACTAGTTGGCAACTTCGATCGCCCCAACCTGACCTACCGCGTCATCCCGCGCTCGGACCTGGTGGAGCAGGCTATGCAAGTGGTCAACCGCCACGAAGGCCAGGCCGGGATCATCTACAGCCTACGTCGCAAGGACGTGGAGAAACTCGCCGCGGATCTCGCGCGCAAGGGCGTGCGCTGCCTGCCCTACCACGCGGGCCTAGCTCCGCCCGAACGCAAGCGCGTGCAAGAGGCCTTCCTCAACGAAGGCATCGATGTGGTCGTAGCGACGGTGGCCTTCGGCATGGGCATCGACCGCCCGGATGTGCGCTTCGTAATCCACGCCAGCCTGCCCAAGGGCGTCGAACAATACAGCCAGGAAACCGGCCGCGCCGGTCGCGACGGTTTGGCCGCAGAGTGCGTCATGCTGTACAGCGGCGCCGATTACCACGGTTGGCGCGGGCTCATGGAGCGCAGCGCCAAGGAGTCCGAGATGGCCGGCCAGACCGGCGCCATGGACGAGTTCGACCAGGCCATGCTGCGCTTGGACGACCTCTGGGGCTACGCCTGCGGCACGAACTGCCGGCACCGTTTCCTGGTGGAGTTCTTCGGCGGCACCTACGAGCAACCCGGCTCCGCTGCACCGGAAGCTGCGGACGAGGACGAACAAGCCGACGCCGCCAAGCCCAAGGGCTGCGGCGCCTGCGACGTGTGCTTGGGCGAACTTGAAATCGTCGAGGGCGCCCAGGTCATTGCCCAAAAAATCATCTCCTGCGTCGTACGCTGCGACCAGCGCTACGGCGCAGCCCACGTGACCGATGTGCTGCGCGGCGCCGACACCGCGCGCATCCGCAGCGCCGGCCACGACAAGCTCACCACCCACGGCCTGCTCTCCAAGTGCGGCCGCAGCGAGGTGCGCGCCTGGATCGATCAACTGCTGGGCGCCGGCCACCTGGGCGTGGCCCCGGGACCGTACCCCACCGTGCACCTGACCCCATCGGGACTCGAGGTCATGCGCGGCGAGCGCGAGGTCAGCCTCTTCCGTCCGCGCAAGGCGCGCGCTAGCTCCACCCGCGCCCGCCGTGGTGCGGCCCTGGCCGCCGAGGACGATGGCCCGGCCCCCGATGAGGCACTCTTCGAGGTGCTGCGCAAGCTGCGTAAGAAGCTCTCCGCCGAGCGCGGCGTGCCCCCGTATATCCTGTTCAACGACCGCACCCTGGCGGGCCTCGCCGCTCACCAGCCCAAAGAGGAGCACGAGTTGCTGGGCATCAAAGGAATCGGCGCCAAGAAGGCCGCCGACCTGGGCCCGGCCTTCATGGAGGCCATCGCCGAGTGGCTCAAAGAGCAACCCGAGAAGGCCAAGTAACCCAAAGCAAACGCTGAACCCTGTAGAGATTGCAGGAATACCCATTACAGCTCCAGAGGAGTTAAGTGGGCTCCCGAAGAGGGTCCTGGAACGCTGCCCCGCGCTCCGGACCCTCTATGCACAACTCCAGCACGACCACATTCGGCAGCATCGCGCGGCCCCTCGGGCCGCTTGCGCTTATCGTTTTGGGCCTGGCCCTGCCCGCCAGCGCCCAGACGGCTACCAGCTCAGGTTCCTCCCCCGCGCGCGCCGCAGCCAGCGATGCCACCGCGGTGCGCTTGGTATGGAAACGCGAGAACATCGAGTTCGGTGAGTGGCCCGACGAGTTGGACAGGGAGGTGGTCGACGTGCTCAACGCCTGGCTGCCCTTCGCGCGCGCCAACGGCTATCGCATGGACCTGAACGAGACGGGCCGCGTACTGATGCTCAGCTCCGCCGAGCGCAACCGCTCCACGCGGACTTGGGAGGGGCGCATCAACGAGGCCCTCGAGCTGACCGACGAGCTGATTCCCTGGGTACCCCCGAGCGCCACGCCGAATGGGGTCGATCCTCGGCAACGGCTGGAGGACCGCCAATCGGTCGAGAACTTGCAGGTATTGGTGCGGCTCGAGAATGAGGCGGACCGCGATGCGCTGGTCGACGATCTGCTACGCCGCGCGCCTGGACTCCAGGCATGGGCCAACGACGCCCGCAACCAGTCCGCCTTGCTCCTACGCAAACCGGCCTGCGCCGCCTGGATCGAGTCCGGCAAGGCCTCCGTCCTCAGCTCCGAGGGCGAATGCGCCAATCGTCTCACGCACCTACTGCTCAACGAGCGCTTCGGCGAACTGCCGGCCTTCCTCGAGGAGGGCCTGGCCTGGTACGTGGAACAGGAGCTCACGGGCAAGCTCAGCAGCGCCCCCTACCTGGCAGAAAGCCCCCGGAGTCTGCCCCGGCGCGGGTTCGAGCACGACCTGCGCGCGCTCTTCCGCGGCCGCGAAGATACACCCATCTCCGTGGAGGACCTGCTGGGCATGCAGCACGCCAGCTGGGACGCCGAATTGGCCGCCCTAGCCTGGGGCACCTCCCAACACATTTGTGCCCTAAGGCCGGAGGCTGTCTCCTTCCTGTGTGCGGACCTATCCCTAGGCCGCCAGAGCCTGAATTGGGTGGAGCCGGGAAACGGCTCGTGGGAAGGCTCGGGCGAGAAGCAGTGGGATGCTGCCGAGCTAGAAAAGGCCATCGCCCGCCACGCGGGCCCCACGGCCCGCTCCGAGTGGTCCGCCTACTTTGCCACGGGCCGCATCTCGCCCCGGGCGCGCTGAAATCTAGGTGATCCCTCGCCTTGGGGGAGGCGATCCTTGCTCCCCCCCCCAGGCCCGGCGACAATGGCCGGATGCGGCTAATTCGACTGGATGTCAATGGCGACCGACACGAGGTCGGCGCCCCGGCTCATTGGACCTTGCTGGAGGTCCTGCGCTACAAGCTGGGCTTGACCGGGTCCAAGCAGGGCTGCGACAAGGGCGACTGCGGTGCTTGTACCGTGCTGATCGACGGCCGTCCGCAGCTCTCTTGCCTGATGCTGGCTAGCAGCGCCGAGGATCGCAACGTGACCACCATCGAAGGGCTCGCACCTGGGCACGTGCGCGCTGGCGGCTGCCAAACGTCTGCCGACAGTCGGGGCATCGATCCGATCCAAGACGCCTTCGACCGCTGCGGCGCCTTGCAGTGCGGCTTCTGCCAGCCGGGCATGATGCTCTCCGCGCGCGCCCTGCTCGACACCAACCCGAGCCCCGACCGCGCCGAGATCAAGGACGCACTCTCCGGCAACCTGTGCCGCTGCACGGGCTACACGCAGATCATCGAAGCCGTGCAAGACTCTATCGCCGAGACCACCGGCGCCGCAGGCCCCAAGCGTGCCTGGGAGGAAGAAGTCCATGGCAGCTAGGGACCTGCACGGACCGGACGCACCCTGGGACGACTTCAAGGTCGTCGGCAAGCCCGCGCGCAAGATCGATGGTCTAGCCAAGGCCACCGGCGAAGCCGTCTACGCGGACGACATCGTGCTGCCGGGCATGCTGCACGCCAAGACCCTGCGCAGCCCGCACCCCCACGCGCGCATCCTCTCCATCGACACCAGCCGTGCCCTCGCCCTCGAAGGCGTACACGCGGTGATCACCGGCAAGGACTTGCCGATCTGCTACGGCGTCATCCCGTGGACCATGGACGAGACCGCCCTGGCCACGGACAAGGTGCGCTTCATCGGCGACGAGGTCGCCGCGGTAGCCGCCATCGATGAGGACACGGCCGAAGCGGCCTTGGATCTAATCGACGTGGAGTACGAAGTGCTGCAGGCCTTCTTCGATCCGGAAGAAGCGTTGGTGCAGCCCTCCCCCGCGATCCACGAACCGCGCAAGGAAGGCAAGCCCGAGACCAACATCAGCAAGCACGTGGAGCTCTCCTTCGGCGACCCCGACGGCGTCTTCGATGCGGCCGACGTGACCATCGAAGGCGACTACTCTTTCCATGGTTCGACCCACACGGCCATCGAACCGCACTGCGCCGTGGCGCGCGCCTCCGCCGACGGCCTGCTCACGGTTTGGTCCGCGACGCAGATCACCCACTACGTACACCGCGCCCTAGCACGCGTACTCGAGCGCCCGGCGCACTCGATCCGCGTCATCCAGCCCTGCCTAGGCGGCGCTTTTGGCGGCAAGTCCGACCCCTTCAGCCTCGAGTTCTGCGTGGCTAAGCTGGCCATGCTCACCGGCCGCCCGGTGAAGATGCTCTGGACCCGCGAAGAGGTCTTCTACGCCCACCGTGGCCGGCATCCCATGCAGCTGCGCTACAAGACGTCTGCTACCAAGGACGGCAAGCTGCAGAGCGTGGACGCCAAGATCCTGATCGATGGCGGCTCCTACAGCTCCTTCGGCCTGGTCACCACCTACTACTCGGGCCAGCTGCTCACCGGCCCCTACGACTTCCCCAACTACCGCTTCGACTCCACGCGCGTCTTCACCAACAAGCCGCCCTGCGGGCCGAAGCGCGGGCACGGTTCCGTGCAGCCGCGCTTCGCCTTCGAATCGCAATTGGACGAGCTGGCTGAGAAGCTCGAGATCGATCCGATCGAGATCCGCCGGCGCAACTTCGTGGGCGAGCACACGACCACGGTCAACGGCCAGCGCATCACCTCCAACGGCTACCTGGAGTGCCTCGACAAGGTCGAAGCCGCCTCCGATTGGAAAGAGCGCCACGGCAAGCTGCCCAAGGGCCGCGGCCTGGGAGTCGCCGGCTCCATGTACATCTCGGGCACCAACTACCCGATCTATCCCAACGACATGCCCCAGGCGGGCATCCAGCTCAAGGTCGATCGCTCGGGCCTGGTGACAGCCTTCACCGGTGGCAACGACATCGGCCAGGGTTCGAACTCGGTGGTGCAAACCATCGTGGCCGAAGAGCTAGGACTCGACCGCAGCCACGTACGCGTGATCGCTGCCGACACGGACCTATGCCCCGTGGACCTGGGCGCCTACTCCAGTCGCGTGACCTTCATGGTCGGCAACGCCACCATCGATGCGGCGCGCAAGCTGCGCAAGCAGGTGGTTGCGGCCATGGCCGAGCACTGGGAGATCGACGCCGCGCGCGTGCGCCTGATGGATGGCTACGCCTTCGACGCCGAGAACCCCCAGACACGCATCGAGAGCAGCGAGGCCTTCCAAATCGCGGAAGCGCGCTTCGATACGCTTGGCTCCACCGGCGCCTACAACACGCCCAAGCTGGGCGGCGACTACCGCGGCGGCAGCATCGGCTCTTCCCCGGCCTACTCCTTCACCGCGCACATCGTCGAGGTGGAAGTGGACCTGGAGACCGGCCGTATCACCGTGCCCGACGTCTGGTGCGCCCACGACTGCGGCCGCGCTCTGAACCCCATGCTCGTCGCAGGCCAGATCGAAGGCAGCGTCTACATGGGCATCGCCGAGGCCGTCATGGAAGATCACAAGGTCAACCGCTTCGGCCTGCACTCCGGCCCGAGCCTCTTGGACTACCGCATCCCCACCGCACCGGACACGCCCGACATTCACGCCATGATCGTGGAGAGTATCGACCCCGAGGGTCCCTACGGCGCCAAGGAAGCCGGCGAGGGTCCTCTGCACTCGGCCATCCCGGCCCTGGCCAACGCCATCTACGACGCTTGCGGCATTCGCTTGCGGCACTTGCCATTCACACCTGCCAAGGTGCTCGCGGCCCTACGCGAGCAGCGCGAATTGGCCACGGCCAACGCCACGGAGGACATCTAGCATGCTGCGTCTCCCCACCTTCGAGCTGATCGAGCCCAAGAACATCTACGGCGCGCTCTCCGCCCTGGCCGACCACGGCGAAGACGCACGCATCGTCGCCGGCGGCACGGACATGCTGGTGAACATGAAGCACAAGCTCTTCGATCCGAAGGTGCTCGTGTCGCTGGCCAAGGTCCGTGACATGGCCGGCATCACCCAAGCGCCCGACGGCTCGATCGAGATCGGCAGCATGGCGCGCCTGTGTGATGTGGCTAGCTCCGAGCTACTGCAAACCAGTGCGCCGGCCCTCGCCCAAGCCACTTCCCTGATCGCCGGTCCGCAGCTGCGCGAGATGGGCACCCTGGGCGGCAACGTGATGCTCGACACGCGCTGCCAGTGGTACAACCAGACCTACTTCTGGCGCCAGTCCCTAGGCTTCTGCCTCAAGAAGGACGGCACCGAATGCCACGTGGTCAAGGGCGGCGGCAAGTGCGTCGCCGCGGCCAGCAACGACAGTGCTCCGGCGCTCATGAGCCTCGGCGCCGTGCTCGTCTTCGAGCGCATCGGCGAGAGCCGCGAAGTGCCCATCGCTGACTTCTGGAAGGCCGACGGCATCTTCAACAAGCGCATGGAGCCGGACGAGCTGCTGACCCGCATCCGCATCCCCGCCCAGCATCCTGGCCAACGCGGCGCCTACGGCAAACTGCGCGATCGCGCCTCGATCGACTTCCCGCTCTTCGGCTGCGCCGTGCGCCTGGACGTGGCGGAAGACGGCATCATCGAGGACGCCGCCATCTCCGCCGTAGCCCTGGTGGCACGCCCGCTGCTGCTCAAGCGCGTGGCCGACGAACTGCGCGGCGTGAACGTGGACAGCCCCGAGTTCACCGACGCCGTAGAGCGCGTCGCTGCACTCGCTTACAAGCAGTGTCGCCCCATGGACAACATTCCGGGCGAAGCCGACTATCGTCACGAAATGGTGCCCGTCTACGTACGCCGCACACTCCTGGCCGCCGCCCAAGGCACCGGCCCCGTGCATCACATCTAGCTCCCAAACCTGCCATGACCAACATCCCCGAGATCGATCGCGTAATCCCCGAAGGCCTGCAAACCGCCACCTTCGCGCTGGGCTGATTCTGGGGCCCTGACTCCCGGTTCGGGAGTCTCGATGGAGTGATCCGCACGCGCGTGGGCTACACCGGCGACGAGAAGCTGGACCCCACCTACCACGACCTAGGCGGCCACACGGAAGCCCTACAGTTGGACTTCGACCCGACCGTGATCAGCTACGCGGATCTGCTGGAGCACTTCTGGTCCTCGCACTCGCCGACCTCCCCGGCCTATAGCGCTCAGTACAAGGCCGCCGTCTTCTACCACACCGAAGAGCAGCGCGCCCTGGCCCATGCATCCATGGACAAGCTCGCCGCCGACGCGGAGCGCATCATCTGCACCGAGCTGCTACCTGCCTCACGCTTCTACCGCGCCGAAGACTACCACCAGAAGTACTGCCTGCGCCGCAACGCCGAGCTCACAGCAAAACTAGAAGCGATCTACCCCGACCCAGGCGACTTCACCGACTCCACCGCCGCCGCCCGCCTCAACGGCCAGCTAGCTGGATTCGGTGCCCTAGCAATCGACCTGGCTTAGCCCTGGGAGTTTTGTGCCTGACCCAAGGCGCCATAACTCGGCTAGCCCTGGACCTTGACCGAGAGCGTGAGGGCTTTGCCCTCACGCAGGATCTTGAGCTCGACCTTGTCGCCGGCTTGCTGAGTCAGCCGCCACCAGGCGTGGAAGTGGCCGGGGTTCTCGAAGTCCGTGTGGCCGCCGATGGAGGTGACGATGTCGTTCTTGCGCAGGCCGGCGGACTCGGCGGCCTTGCCGAAGCGCTTGTTCTCGCCCCAGGTAACCAGGTAGTTCACGCGCAGTGCGAAGGGCAGGTCGCCTTGGTGGTCGGGCTTGATGACGCCGGCCGCTAGGAGTGCTTCGCGGTCCAGAGCAGGACCACCGAAACCCGGCGCGGGCGTGAAGCCCCACTTGAAGGGACGCCACGAGAAACTCAGCGGCGTGCCCTGCTTCCAGGCCGCGGGCAGGTCGAGCAGCAATCGCTGCCGCTCCCCATCCCGCTGCACCTCGAGGTTCAAGCGACCGCCTTCGTATGGGAACTTGTCCAGCTCGAACATCACGTCGCTGGCGGTCATTACGCAAGCACCGGCAAGGCCCGTGACGCGGTCGCCCGGCAGCAGTCCCGCCGCGAACGCGAGCGAATTGGCATCAACGTTCTGTACCTTGCGCTGCTCCGCTTGATGCAGATCAAAGCCCAGGCGCAGGGGCGAAGGGAAGCGCCAGCGCTGCTCCGGCCGCCAACGATCATTGGCGAGGTCCTCCTGGTAGAGGGCGGGGAGCACGGAGTGGCAGTGAATGCAGGCGCCCTTGTCGCGCGCCTGGAAGGCAGGGATCTCCTCCATGCGCAGGGGCTCAGCAGCCTCCGGTGCCTGCGCCGAGGCATCCGCCTTGCGCGCTTTGTGATCCCCGAGGGTGTGCTCCAGCAGCGCCCCGAAACTGTCCATGCCCAACCAACGCGAGGCATCCCGGTGATCGCGGCCGCCGTAGCGGTGGTACACGTGTCCGTCCGGATGCATCAGCAGCGCGCTGAAGGTCAGGTCATAGTCGAACTGGAAGCGCATCAGGTCGATGCCGCGCATATCGATGATGCGCAGGCAGACGTAGGCTTCATACAGGGGCAGTAATTCTGCTTGGGGACGGACAACCTGCCCGTCGAAGGACTTGCAGTCCCGTCAGGCCTCTCAGCGGAAGACCACCAGCATGGGCCGCTGGCTGCGAATGGCTAGCTCCGTCGCTAGCTCCACATCGCTCAGCCATTCAACGCCCGCAGGTTCCTCGGTTTGAGCGAGTGCCACGGGCGCGAGAGCGAGCAGCCCCAAGAGAGCCAAGGGCTTGCGTAGAAGGTTCATGGGCAGCAGCCTAGCGACCGAGCACGCGATCCGCACCCAGCCCAGCACCGAGCAGGACTGCGTTGCTAAAGATGCGAGCGGTGGCGCGCGTTGAACCGCGGAAGACCGGGTTGGTTGCCAACAGGATCACCTGCCCATGGCCGCGGCCCTCGCGGGTAGCCCAGACGCTGCCAGCCAGTCGCTGACGCGCCTCCGGCCAGACCAGGCCAGCCATGCGCAGACGCTCGGCTTCCGCGAAGCGCACAGGCGCGCGCCCGTCGTAGACGAGGGCGCTACGACCACCAAAGAGCACCGGCAGATCGCCCGTACTACCTGCGGTGAGCCAGTGCTTGGGGTCCGTTTCGCTGCGCAGTATCGCACCCGAGGGCATGAATCGTCGCAGGTAGGCGTCCTGGCGGGCGGCGTCCGGGTGACCTTCAGCTTGCTCCTCGGTAGCATCTTCCTGCTCGTCATCCTCAGCCGGCGCAGCGGGCTCACCTGTGCCCCACAGAGCTTCCAGATCGATACTGCCACTACCAGCCGTGCGCTGCTGCGCGGCGGCAAAGTCGAAGCCGTCCAATTCCTCCAGCACATCCCGACGCCGGCGCACGCTGGTGAGCTTGTGCTCCGCGGCCACGGCGCCCGCGGCGGAACCGCAGGCGATCAGCGTGCCGCCGCCGCGCACCCAAGTGTCGATAGCATCGCCCGAGGCACTCAACACCGACCCCATACCGCCCGGGGGCATGATCAAGACGTCGTAAGAGCGCAGGTCGTAGCGCCCAAGGCTATTCGCTTCGAGCAAGGTCACGGCAATCCCCAGGTCCACATCCAAGTGATGCCACAGGTTGCCGAAGTCGCTGGTCGAGCAAGGCGGACCGGAGAGCATGGCCACCCGCGGCGCGCGCAAGAGGCTGAAGTGCTGACCGCCAAGGTCCGGGGTGGCGCCCGCGGCGCGCCCCGTGTGCGTAGCGACCACATCGACTTTCGAAGCTTGCGCTGCGCGCAGGATTAGATCGCGTACGCCTGCGGGGTTCTCGTGCCGGCGCAGTAGGAAGGAACCACGCGGCAGCTCCAGTTGGCTGAGTCTTCCTGCGTCCAGACGAGTCACGGCGAAGGGCCGATCAGCCACATGCACCGCTAGGCCCAACTCCAAGGCGCGCGCCACGAATACCAAACTGGCGTCGTCGCTGCAGTCCACCACCCAAGCGTAGTTAGCGTCAGGACCTTCACCCAGGATGCGGCCAGCGCTGCTAGGCAGCACGGCCTGCACGGTACTCACCTCCTGCGGGTCACACCAGTAGGCCGTAACACCCGTCTGACGAGCCAAGTCCCAGGCGCTCACGTCGTACAGGCGCGAGCCCTCGCCGCGCTCCAAGCGCGCGCGCTCGTCCTCGAGGGTCTCCGCGTCGATACGCGGATCGAAATCGAAGTAAGCCTCGAGCATACGCCGTCCCGGCTGCGCCGCATAGACGATCCAAGACTCGTCGGCATCGAAGGTGTGCGCGTCGGAGACTTCACCGTCGGAGCCGAGCACTTGGCTCCCCACGAAGTCCTCTTCAGCACTCAGTACGGTCAAACCCTGCGCCTGCAAGGTGCTCACCAAGCGCCGAATACGATCAGTGTTCTGACCCGTCAGCACCAGCGCGCGCCCATCCGAGTCATCGACCGAAGCGCGCTGACCCTTCAAGTACACCCCCAGCAGCTCTTCACGCGTCGCGCGCAGTGTCTCCAGATTCGACAAGCTAGCTACGAACTGCCCGTGCACGGACTCCGCATAGGTCTCGATCACACCGGAAGCACGCAGCAGGGGCTGTCCACCGATGCCCGCTTGCTCATAAAGCATGCCCACAGCGCCGTTGAGCGCGCCCCAGGAATCCGAGTAACCCGGGTACCAAGCGTCGGCCCACTCGCGCGTGTAGTAGCCCCAGCCATGGTTATCGAAGGCCGCGCCGGCAGCATCCGCAAAGCGTCCCTGCCAATCGATCAAACCCTCCCACAGGTGCGTGTTGTGAGGCTTCTCCTGGGGATAGAAGAGGAAGGTGTCGAGAGCACCCATCTCGTGCGCGTCCACGAACAACTGCGGATGCCAGTCCTGCAACACGCCCCAACGTCCGCGCGTCTCCGGGCAGATGCCCGCCATCCAGTCGCGGTTCATGTCGAAGAGGTAGTGATTGCCGCGCCCGTAGGGCCAGCGACCGCGCTGCATGCTCGACACGTCAAGGTTCGTGCGATAGCCGCTCATCCAGTGCGTCATGGAACGGATGCGCTCGCGGCCGTCCGGGTTGAGGCAGGGATCCATGACGATGACCACATCGTCGAGCAGGGCTTGCACTTCCACGTCGCGGCAAGCCATCAAGTGGTAGGCGAGCAGCGGCGCCGCGTCGGAGCCGGAGGTCTCGTCACCGTGAATGCTGTAGCCCATCCAGGCGCAGGCCGGCAGCTCAGCCACGAGCCCTGCGCCCTCGTCTTCTGAGAGACCGACCGGGTTGTAAAGCTGCGCAAGCCCCCCTTGGATCTCACCGATGCGCGCCTGGTTCGCCTCCGAAGTGATCACCAGTACCACCAACTCGCGACCCTCATGGGTGCGGCCGTAGCTCTGCATGCTCGCGCGCGGCGAGAGCTCGGCCCATTTGCTCAGAGCGCCGAGAATTTCCGCATGCGAAGCGATGCGCGAGCCCCAGCTCTCCCCTAGCAAGGCATCGGGCGTGGGCAGACTGGCGTCGTATTCACGACCCGGCAGCAACTGCCCCGCGTACACGTGCTCGGGCAGATCCCCGAATCGGATCGGCTCGAAGGACTGGGCCGGCGTCTGAGCTGGCTGCTGGGCCCCAGAATCCGATTGAGCACCCAGGGGTACGGCGCAGCTGAACAGGGAGAGGACGATCGCTTGGTAGAGACGCATAGTGGCTGACGAGTGTAGCCACTAGCAGCCATCCCGTTAGAGCACCTCCACGTACTCCCCACCAGAATCCTCCGCCAGGCCGCGCATCAGGGCACTGGCTTGGCCCACAGAAATGCAATGAATGCGTACGCGCCGTACTCGGTTGAGTAAACGGAAGTGCTCGCGGATCCCCTCCGCGCTCACCAGCTTGCCCTGGCTCGGGGCGCCGTCGGAGAGCAGATAGATGGTGTCGACCTGCTCATCATCAAAGGCCGCCATCAAGCCCCCAAAAGTGTTCGTCCCACCGCCCAAGCCGATGGCGCGCACAAACTCCAGAGCGTCCGCGCGCGTCTTCTTACCAATCTTGGTTTGGCCGTCTTCCCAGGGCTTCACAATGCTGCCGAAGGTGACGATGTTAAAGGTCACACCCTTGGCCAAGTTCTGCACGGCGACCTCGAGTTCTTGCTTGGCCACATCCAAGCGCGTGGTCTTGACTTCCCCTGCAGTTCGACTGCGGCGCCCCTTGGCCTTCGCGCCCAT
>JBLIOL010000107.1:0-15123 GCA_047639615.1 Planctomycetota bacterium
GGGTCCGGGACTGACCACTACGCCGCCGGGGTGCAGGCCGAAGTGGCGCGGTGTATCCAGCAGTTGTGCGGCGCTTTGCAGGGTGCGTTGAAAGCGCTCGTCCCCGAAGGGAAAGCCGTGGGCTTCGGGTAGGGCGGCTAGGGCCAAGGCCAAGGGATTGCGCGCTAGGGCGGGCGGTAGAGCGTGCTGTGTGGTGTGGCGCTTGGCTGGCCTTCCGGCTGGATCTTCAGCCTGCTCCTCAGCGAAGTCCTCGGGGTTCACCAGGAAGTGCGGCAAGCGCCCGGACCAGGGATTGATTTCGGCCGGCGGAATGCCGTGGGCTAGTGCCGCTTCGCGGAAGGCCGAGCGCAGGCCGAAGCGGTTGAGGGTGCAGATCATGGCCGTACGTTCATGGCCGAAGAGCTCGAACACATGCTCGAGCACCTCGTCCCGTCGGCGCCAGCAGAAGTCCAGGTCGATGTCGGGGCGGTCCTTGCGCGACGGATTGAGGAAGCGCTCGAAGGGCAGCCGATAGCGAAAGGGGTCCGCGTCCGTCAGGCGCAAGCAGTAGGCCACGAGGCTGTCCGCTGCGGAGCCGCGGCCGACACTGGGAATGGCCTGTTCCGCCGCAAAGCGCGCGATGCGATGCACTAGTAGGAAGTACGGCGCAAAGCCCAGGCGCTGAATGGTGGCTAGCTCGTAGTCCAAGCGGCGCAGCACTTCGGGGCGCAGGGGGCGAAAGCGTTGCTGGGCGCCGGCGATGGCCAGGGCGCAGAGTTTGGAATAGGGACTCTCGTCCGCCGCGAGCTCGACCTCGGGAAAGAGCACGCCACCCAGGGGTGGGGTGTAGCGGCAGGCTTCGGCGACCAGACGCGTGCGCGCGACGCTGGCGGGCTCACCTTGCAGGCATGCGTCCGGCGCCACGGGCCAAGCACCGGGAACATCCGGCAGCTCGGCGAAGGCCGCGCACAGCTCGGCGTGGCTAGGCAGGTGCGCGGGCGTCTCCGCGCTCCATTCATCGGGTAGGCCCTGCAGCAGGGCGTTGTGCTTGATGGCGATGCGTACGCGGTGCTCTGCGGCTTGTTCGGGCGTCAGGTAGTACACGTCGGGCACGGCCACCACGGCGGCGCCGGTGGCGCGCGCCGCGTCGAGCAGGACAGCGGCGGAGCAGCAGCGGGCTGGGATCGGGGTCTTGGGCAAGTCCAGGGCGGCGTTCTCGTCCAGTGCGCCCGCTTGCGGCGTAGTGCTGTGCGGGCTTGTGGGTGCTCGATGGGTGTTGCGTCGGGCAACCCGGCGCGGATCCTGCACGCGTCCAAAGCGCAGGCTGGCTAGAGGCACGGCCACCAAGAGGCGCCGGGGTTCCACGCGCCCAAAAAGTTCGATCAACAGGCGTGGGTGATCCACCAGGAAGAGCAGCCCTTCCTGGTATTGCACCGCTTCCCGCACCAGCTCGAAGCCCTGGCCAGCGGCCTCGCGCCGGGCTGCTTCCAGCTCTAGCTCCTCGGCATCCTCGGGCAGGCCCGCGCCCGGGTCGTAGCCCAACTGGCGCGTGCTGATCAGGCGGCAGAGGTTCTGGTAGCCCACTTGGCTTTCCACCAGGGCTACCAGGCGTCCGGGGCGCCCGCCGCCGTCCGAGAGTTCCGCCGCCATGATCGGGCGCACGCCCTGCCCGGAGCCCCCAGTTCGCTCGGCTAGCTCAGCCAGCTGGGCCGTGGAGGCCTCCAGTAGGGCCGTGAAGCCCGCGCCAGAATCCACGTCGCCAAGGGCCAAGGCGGGCATTTCGAGGGCCTGGGCGTGCTCCAAGAGCTCTGCCGGAGAGGCTGTTCCGGTGAGGAGCGAGTGGTAACCGTGGACACGGAGGGGGACGTACATGGGGGCGCAGCCGGTGAGTGGCTGCGCATACCCTAACTTTTCCCTAAAATCTGTCCAGTGGAGGCTCCTGATACCCAGCTAAAGGCCGCCCGATGACGAGAATCGTTCTCCTGGGGAACCCCGAAACAAGGGGCATCGTCCATGCTATGCACTGTGCTCAGAACTTACATACGGCCCTCCTACGGGCCGCCCCGGCCCCCCGGCCTGGTGATCTGGCCCCTCTCTCCAGCACTCTCTCCCATCACTTTTCATGGTTGAATCGTACGCACGCTTCAGCGCCGCCTGGTTGCTCCTCGGAGCTACCTTGGTCGGCCCCGCCCTCGCCCAAGAAACCGGAACCAGGGACGACCTGCGCGTTGTTCCGGCTCCCAAGCAAGTCCAAGTCGACGGCGAGCAGGAGCTTGTCCTCGGCACCGTCGAAGGCGAGCAACTGGCCCCCAGCGCGATCCAGGATGGAGTGATCGAAGGCTGGGATGTGGTCCTGCGGCGCGAGGCTGAGCGCAAGCCCAGCGAGACCATCCGCCGCCAGCGCGACGGTCGTCAGGGGCGTTGGCAGGTGCCCAAGCTCAAGTACCTGCGCAACGCTCACTCGGGCAGCCTGTACGCGGTCAACGAGTGGGGCGATGCGAGTATGGGCATCGGCTTTGGAAAGACGGTGGATCTCTCCGGTGCTTGGTTCACCTCGCACCGCAGTGGTGATCAAGGCGCCCAAGGCCTGCGCGCCGTCGGCTTCAAGGATGGCGTGGAGGTCGCACGCACGGGCTGGTTCCGTGACGTGGACGAGGACGCCAGCTTCTTCGCTATGAACCTCAGCGGTATCGACCGCGTGGTGATCGAAGCGGAGGCCTTCTTCGGCGGCGCGGGCTGTTTCGGAATGGATGACTTGACCTACACACCCACGGGCATCGCTGCTGAAGTGATCGTGGACTTTGAGGATGCTGGCCATCGCGCGGTGCTGACCGAATCTGGCTATGCCGGCCTGACCTGGGAAATGGGTACGGGCAAGTTCATCGGTCAGAACATGAGCGATGCCAGTGCGCTCGCGGAAATGGCCGCGGGCCTGACGACGAACGGCGCGATCGTCGGCGGCACGCTCGGTGCTGATGCCGATCCCAATGGAGTTACGCCCCCGCCGACCTACGGCGGAGCTGGTACGGCCCCAACCCATGTGCAGGACTTTCTCGGTCCGCAATTGGGCGATGCTGGTGCAGGCTCTATTCCGCCCGACACCTGCGGCGCGGTGGGCATCGACCACTTTGTTGCCTGCGTAAACTCGAACATTTCGATCTACGAGAAGAGCACCGGCAACCGTGTGCTCAACAGCTCTCTGTCGAGCTTCTTCGGCCCTGGCGTTGGCGATCCGCGCGTGGCCTTCGATCCCGATAGCCAGCGCTTCATCGTGCTGGCGACCACCTTCAGCACCACGGGCAACTCGATCCGCGTGGCGGTCTCGCGTACGCCCGATCCCACGGGCACCTGGTTCAAGTTCGGTTTCTCACCCTCGCAGGGCAGTGATGCCGGCCGTTGGCCCGACTATCCCACCCTGGGTGTGGATGCGCGCGGTATCTACACCGCTAGCTACATGGTCGGCAGCCCCGCACGCATGACCATCCATGCTCTGGAGAAGGGACCCCTGGTGGCCGCTGCTCCTTCGGTTGGTGCGATTACGGCCTTCCGTAACCTCGCCTATGAGCGCGCCATCCAGCCCTGTGTTCAGTGGGACGATCCGGGCGTGTGCTACTTCGTTTCGACCCCTGGCAATAACCCCAGCAGTAACCTCATCATCCGGCGCATCAACGGGCCGCTGACGAACCCCAGCTTGACCACCCAAGGCAGCATCGCCACTGGTCTCAACTACAGCGTGCCGCCCTCCGCTCCGGCCATGGGCGCCAACACCAACCTCGACTCGTTGGACGGACGTCTGATGAACGCCGTGTTCCGCAACGGCAGCATCTGGACCGCACACGGAGTGCGCTCCAACGACAACCGCTGCGTCTCCCGTTGGTACGAGCTCAACCCGGCCAACATGAGCGTCGTACAGCGCAGCACGGTCAACGATGGGGGCCTCGACTACCTGATGCCCAGCATCGCAGTCAACTCGGCCGGCCACGCGCTGATCGGCTTCACCGCCACGAGTTCGAGCATGTTCGCTAGCTGCTGGGTGGCTGGGCGTTTGGCGACCGATCCGCTCGACGAGATGTCCCTGCCCTTCGCCTATAAGACAGGCACCACCGGCTACAACCTTGGTGGGGGTAACCCCCAGCGCTGGGGCGATTACAGCCAGACCAGCGCCGACCCGGTGGACGACAGCTTGTGGACCATTCAGGAGTTCGCTGGTGCGAACGAGTGGCGCACGCGTATCGCCCAGTACGAATTCGGCCAGTCCAATGTAGTGCGCTACTGCACTACGACACCGAACTCCGCCGGCGCGGGTGGATCGGTGATCGACCAGGTCGGATCGGTGAGCATCGCTGCCAATGACTTGGTCCTGACGGCTTCGGGGAACCCGGCGAACCAGTTCGCCCTGTTCTTCTACGGCGACCAGCAGGACAACACGATGATCGGCAACGGCATCAAGTGCGTGACCGGTTCTCAGTTCCGTTTGGCGCCTGCGCCCATCGATGCCTTCGGCTTCGTCAGCTCGGCCGTGGACTTCAACAACCCGCCCGCAGCGGCCGGTCAAATCGTCTCCGGCTCCACCTGGAACTTCCAGTGCTGGTTGCGCGACCCCGCCGCCGGTGGATCGAACTTCGACTTCAGCGACGCGCTGCAGATCACGTTCCTGCCCTAGGTCGGCTCCCAATAAAAAGCCTCCCCGCGGGTCTCTATGGAGAACCCGCGGGGAGGCTTTGTCGTGTGAGCTAGCCCGGGCTAGCTTGCGATGGCTGCGTTCCAGGCCTCGGACTCAGGCGGTAGGTTGAGCTCGGTCACGGCCTTGAGGGCGCGCAGAGCAGCTTCAACCACCACCGGATCCGAGTCGTCGAGCATGGGCACGAGGCTCGCTGCGGAAGGTCTGGAGCCCATGGCTTCGAGGGCGTTGCAGAGGATGCGGCGGCGGGCGGGCGCGCTCTGGCGCAGGGCTATGGCTAGCTCGACTGCAACCTGATGACGGTAGAGCCGATGCCGCGATAGCTCGCGAATCGCTTCGACCGCGCGCCCTGGATGGGGGCCGTGCAGGTTGCGTAGGCAGGTGTCGTAGGAGCGCTCGAAGAACTCTACTTCCTTCTTGTACCAGTGCTTCCAGCGATCCTGGTCGAGGGAGAAACCCAAGCCACTGATACGGCCCAAGGCCCAGTGGGCTTCGCTGCTTGCGGCGGGGCCTCCCAGTAGTTCGATGAGTTGCTCGACGCTGCCGGGATCGGAGAATTCACCCAGCACCAGAGCGGCTGAGCGCGCTAGTTTGGGCTCGGCCGTACCCAAGTGGCCTCGTAGGAAGCTCGTGAAGCGTTGGTCGAGGTCCTCGTCGCCGCTGGGTCCCATGCGTCGTGCCTGAGCGAAGGCCAGCACGCGCAAGTCCGTGTGTCGTTCAACGATCGGAAGCAAGACCTGCAAGCCAGCCGGGTCCCCGTCGTCGCCGAGGGCGCGTAGGATGCTGGGCAGGAGCAGCGAGCTTCCGCGGCCGGCCAAGCTCTGCAGGCGGCGGCGTGTGGCGGCCGGTTCGGTGCCGAGCAGGTATTCGATAGACCACTCGAGGGCGTCCGCGAGGGCCGCTTCAACCCGCGGCTCCTCGGCCGGAGTGGCCAGCTCGAAGACTTGAGATAAGTCGTTGCTGCCAGCACCCAGAGTGATCAGGCGCATAGCGACGGCGCGTGCCATGAGCTCGGGCTCCTCCGGCTCGAGCAGGCGTTCGACCTCGCTCCGCAGGCTGCTGCCTGAGAGGGATCCGAAGACCTCTAGCAGCGTGTCGCGCTGGGGAACGGAGAGCGTTTGCACGGACTCCTCTTCCCGGGTGGCGGGAATACGTCCCGCAACCAGGAGATCCACCAGCGCCGGGTGGGCGGCGGATACATCCTGACGCAGGCGCTGAAGTAGCTCCTCCTGCGGGATGGCGTCCTTGTTACGTGAATCACGCAACAGGCGAAGACTGCGTACGACGGCAGGTGCCGGCTCGTTCTGCAGGGGATCCGTACTCTGCGCCTGAGGGGCGGCGCAGAGTAGGAGTGCGAGAGCCGGCAGGGCTACCATGAGATCTCCGATCCAGCGACCGGGCGCTCGCGCCAGGAGACGCGTACGAAGTCCGCGCCGTTTGAGTCATCGCCCGCGTCCATCAGAGCCTCGTCAAAGTGCACATAGCTGTTGCTGTCCAGGTGCACGCTCTTGGCCACCAGCGAGCCGAAGAGCTCGAAGTTGCTGTTGATCTCCACGTGCGCGTTAGGCGCGTAGACCGTGCCGTAGAGCACGGCGTTGGAGTCAAAGTCCACCAGGTCTAGGTCGACGTTTACGTCGGGGTCGATGATGTTGTTGGTGTTTAGGAACAGGGCCAAGTCACCGGGTACCTGGTTGCGTGCGGTGATGGTGGTGTTGCTGTTCATGACGAAGTCGTCGTATACGTAGAACTCCACGGGGCCGAGCGTCGTGTCCACCTGGATGGTGGAGTTCGACTGAACGAACATGTTGTCGCAGACGATGGTGGCCGGACCAATGATGCTGAGTGTCGAGTTTCCATCCAGCATGAAGGTGTCGAAGGCGTGGTTCCCAGAGGCCAGGGTGACGGTGCCGCTGGGAGTCCAGTCTCCGGTGGATACCGTGGCCGGGAACTCGATGGCCGGTAGGTCGACCACGTCCGTGTTGGGAGTCGTACTACCGGATACACCGGAGCTGCCGTTGAGGATGACACTGCCCTCCGGGCCAGGCACGGCGTCGCCGAAGACCAGCGAGTTCGAGTCGAGCTCGACGTTGCCGTTGGCGCCGACGTTGCCGTCGGACGAGTCGTAAGTGTCGTTGCCGGAGCCCGCGTCAGCGGAGTAGGCGCCGTCGTTCGAGTTGTAGCTGTCCACATGGGCGTTCGAGTCCATGGTCAGGCCTAGGTCGCCGAAGGCGCCCCAGGAGTAGAAGGAGTTCGATCTAGCGGCCAGCACCAACTCCACGCGCGAGGCAGAACGCCCCTGGACTCCTGTGGACACGATCGAGACCATGCCCGAGCCGAGGTCTTCGGTCTCGACCCAAAGGTCGCCGCCACCGAAGTCCATGCGTTGCTCGCTAAGGCCTACGCCGCCCGTACCGCCCTTGCGCAGGTCATCCACCGCAATGGCCAGTCCCGCCTCCGCCAGGTAGCGTGCTCCCACGTTATCCTTGGCTGTTTTGTGCAGCTTGAAAGACGAACTCACGCTGCTTAGCACAGCCATGGAGAGTGTTCCGAGTACACCGACCGCCACTAGGACGGTCATTACGGCCGCGCCGCGTTGACTCTGATTCGCTCGATTTATGTTCTTGTTTAACTCGATCATGATTCCTATTCCCTAGTTCCTTAGCCTTACATCCAACTCCGCCGTACGCACCAGGGTGACCCCACCGGGTCCCTGCTTGCCTACCGAGAGTCGGATTGTGATTACGTCACCATTCCGTTCGAGGTGAAAGCCGGGCTCGTCCTCGAGCCCATTGCCATTCTCGTCGGCACCATCGAAGGTCTCGCCTTCCAGGTACTCGAGCACACCGTTGCACAGCACCACGCGTCGCTCCGTGGCGAGACCCACGTCGCGCACCATCAGGAGCGTGCGCTCATCAATGAGCCCGTCCCCGTCGTTGTCGATACCGTCGTTAGCATCCCCGGCCTCGGCCTCCGCCACGATCTGACGCGTGACGCTCAGGTCGGGGGCGGTGTCCGTGTAGCCCACCACGACTTGGTAGTCCAGGTCCTGGTAGGGCAGGCCTTCGATGGGATCGGGGTCCAGGTGGTCCATGCCGCTCAGGGCAAGCTCCCCCGCAATCCGCGAGATGGATTGACTGAGACTGTTTTCCAGACTCTGAACGGCCGCGTTGGTCTGGTGTGCATCGCCGCCGGTCTTGGAGACCATGGCGGCGCTGGTGAGCGCGACGCCAAGGATGCTCACTGCTATGGTCATTTCGACCAGGGTGAAGCCTGCTCGTTTGTTCACTTGCATACCTAGACCCCCATCAAGATGGTGTGAAACTCAACCTGCGCGGGAGCGCCGGCGGCCTTCCACTGGATGCGGATGCGCGCAGGCAGTAGCAAGTAATCATCCGAGTGATCCAGGCTGTCGATGACACCGTCGCCTGATAGATCTTGGGGCAAGCCCAGCTCAGGCAAGTCCAAGTCTTCGCGCACGATCCAGACTCCACCGACCTGTACGAAGGGCAGTAGCACTTCGCCCACCATCCCATCGTCGTCGTCGTCCTGGAGGGTCAGGCCGGTGACACTGAAGGTCGGGCCCGGCGCGGTCCCGGCGCCATCTGGGTCGTCCAGTGCGTTGCCGTTGTAGAGCTCAAAGAGGTCCTCGAAATTGGCGCCAGATAGGCGCTCCATGACTCCCCGACTGGCCTCTGTGGCCTTGCGCACCTCGCGGTCGGTATTCGCTGCCATCATGCTGGAGACCACCGATCGGGAGAACCCCATCATGGCCACGCTCAGCAGCACGAAAGCCACCATCACTTCGACTAGGGTGAAGCCCCCGCGCCTTGTCACTATCCTATTGATGCTCATTGGTACCCCCGGTTACCTGAGACTTGGGCATTAGCCCGACGATGCTGCACCCCCGTGCAACATCCGACCCTTCGTCGCGGGGGACCGAGTGGCTGGACCCGATTTGCAGATTCCTTAAAAGGAAAGCCCCGATCGCCGTTGTCTAGGAGATAGGGGCCCTGGTTCTCGATCCGAGACCGGCTTAACGCTTGGGTTTGACGGCTAGGTACTGCTTGGGCCAGGCCTGCTGCGTGTGCCCGCGCTCGGCGGCTGCACGCAGGGTCAGCTGGGGATCCAAGAGGTGCGGTCGCGCCAGTGCGCACAGGTCCGCGCGCTGGGCGAGGATGACCGTGTTCACGTGGTCGTCGCCCTGGATTGCACCCACGGCCATGACCGGCACGCCGGCCTCATACTTGATGCGCTCGGCGAAGGGCACCTGGTACATGCGCCCGTAGACGGGCTTGGACTCGGGCGTGTTACCCGCGGTCGACACGTCCACCAGATCGCAGCCGTGTTCGGCCAGGGCGCGTGCGAGGGCAAGCGCGTCGTCAGCGGTCATGCCGGGGCCGTGCTGCTCATTGTCCTCGAGCCAATCCGTGGCCGAGATGCGCACCAGCAGGGGCTTGGGCGCGGGCCACACGGCGCGTACGGCGTCGAGTACCTGCAGGGGGTAGCGCATGCGGTTCTCGAGGGAGCCGCCGTATTGATCCTCGCGCTGGTTGGAGGCCGGCGAGAGGAAGCTCGAGAGCAGATAGCCGTGGGCCATGTGCAGCTCGATGGCATCGAAGCCTGCTTCTAGGGCGCGCTCGGCGGCGCGTACGAACTCGTCTTGTACGCGTGCTAGGTCCGCCTCGTCCATGGCCTTGGGCGTGGGCCAGTGCGCGTCAAAGGGCAGAGCGCTGGGCCCGATCGTGGGCCAAGCATCGGCTCCGCTGAGGGGTGCATCGCCTTCCCAGGGTCGGCTGGTGGAGGCCTTGCGTCCGGCGTGGGCCAATTGGATCGCGATGGGGGCCTCGGAGTGTTCGTGCACGAAGTCGGTGATGCGCTTCCAGGCGGCCACATGCTCGTCCGTGTAGAGCCCGGCGCAGCCCGGCGTGATACGACCTTCCGCGGAGACGTTGGTCATCTCCGTGATCACGAGCCCGGCGCCGCCTACGGCGCGCGCGCCCAGGTGCATCAGGTGCCAGTCGCCGACGGTGCCTTCCGTGGCCGAGTATTGGCACATGGGCGAGACCACCACGCGATTGGCCAGCCTGAGGCCAGCGAGCTGATAGGGCGTGAACATGGGCGCCGTGGGCTCGCCGTCGGCGCGCGGGGCTAGTCCGTGTTCGGTAGCCCATTGCTCGGCCACGCGCTTCACCAATTCGGGATCGCGTAGAGCCAGGTTGTCGTAGGTGATGCGCTTGGAGCGCGTCATCAGGTTGAAGGCGAAGGTCAAGGGATCCTGCACCATGTAGCGCGCGGCATTCTCGAACCACTCGAGGCTGGTCTGGGCTGCGTGCTGGATCTTGGAGCCTTCCACTTGCCGCGCCTCTACGTAACTACCGATAGCGGCGGGCAGGTCGCTGGTACCGTGCTCAACGAAGGCGTCGCGCAGGGCGATGGCGTCCTCCATGGCGAGCTTGGTGCCGGAGCCGATGGAGAAGTGCGCCGTGTGCACCGCATCGCCGAGCAGCACGATGTTGCCGTGGCTCCACTGCTCGCAGCGCACGGTGGGGAAGGTGCGCCAGATGGAGCGGTTGGTGAGCAGCGGGTGGCCAGCTAGGTTCTCGCGGAAGAGCTCCTGCATGTACGCGACCGTGGTGGCTTCGTCGGCCTTGTCCAGACCCGCGCGGCGCCAGACGTCCTCGTGGCATTCGACGATGAAGGTCGAGAGCGGCTTCTCGCCTTGCTCGAAGGGGTAGGCGTGTACTTGGAAGAGGCCGTGCTCGTTCTCCTTGAAGATGAAGGTGAAGCCTTCCAGGGGCAGGGTCGTGCCGAGCCAGGTGAACTTGGCCTTGCGCCAGTCGAGGCTGGGCTTGAAGACGTCCTTGTGCAGCTCGCGGATGGCGGAGTTGACGCCGTCGCAGGCCAGGATCAAATCCGCCTCGGGTAGCTGAGTCACGTCCACCTCGTCCTCGAAGCAGAGCTCGACCCCGAGCTCTTGGGCGCGGGCCTGCAGGATCTCGAGCAGGCGCTTGCGCGACAGTCCGCAGAAGCCGTGGCCACTGGAGCGCACCCATTCGCCTCGGTGCTCGGTGTCTATGTCGGTCCAGTAGGCGAAGTTCTTCTCAATCTCGGCAAAGCACTCGGGGTCGGCCTCGCGGATGCCGCCCAGGGTCTCATCCGAGAAAACCACGCCCCAGCCGAAGGTGTCGTCCGAGCGATTGCGTTCGTGAACGGTGATTACAGCCAGAGGGAAGCTCTTCTTCATCAGGAGGGCGAAGTACAGGCCCCCGGGGCCCCCTCCAATGCAGTGGATACGCATGCGGGCAGAATAGCGCCCCAGTGGCCCTTCACAGGCCTCTTACTGGCTTCATTCCTCTGGCGACCCTTTCTCTCGGTCACGTGATGGGGAAGAACGCGTAGGCTGCGAACTGGCCTCGGGGCATTCCTGAGGCAGTCCATCTCTCCGACCTCATCGGAACCATGAAAAAGATCCTCACTCTCTGTGCGGTGCTTGTGCCCTTCGCCTTGACGGCGTGCGGTAGCACCAACGATGCCCAAGATATGCCCAAGGCCGCTATGGCCGACGCCGCAGAAGTCACTCTCAGCGTCAGTGGAATGACGTGAGGCATGGGTTGCCCCCCGAGAGTGCAGTCTGCACTTTCCAGCCTCGATGGTGTTGAGAACGTAGACGTCGACTTCGCTACCAAGACCGCTACGGTCAAGCTCGACGGCAAAGTCTCGGTGGCCGACATGGTCGCCGCCCTCGAAGGCGCTGGCTTCAGCGGCTCGGTAACGGAGTAGTTTCGATGAGGCTCCTTTTCCTGGCGGGATTCACCGCCGCCGCTCTAGGTCTCTCCGCTTGCACGGCAGAGATCTCGGAGACCCCGGCAACGGAAGCTCAAGCTTCCGAAGACGCCGCGACACCGAAGGCCAAGCAGGTGGCTTTCAAAGTCGGCGGAATGACGTGAGGCATCGCCTGCCCGCCTAAAGTAACGGCGGCAGTAGCCAAGTGTCTCGGCGTGTCCGAGGACAAAATCAAAGTCGACTACGACAGCAAAGAAGTCACGGTCGACATCGAAGAAGCTGACATGAAAGCGCTCGCAATGGCGCTCAAGGACAGCGGCTTCAGCATGGCAGGCATGTAGCCTCGCCCCGGGCCGCTCGTCGGCCCGTAGCCCTACCCGGCGCGGTCCCGTATCTTGCGGGACCGCGCCGGGTTTCATTTTCCCCTCCTCCTTTGGTACCGCCATGCTTCCCTCACGCCTTCTTGCCGTCTGCTCTCTCGCCCTGCTGCCCGTTCTTAGCGCCTGTAACTCGGACAAGCCGGCTGGCTCAGGCGATAGCAGCGCCACCAGCTCGTCCAAGCAGGTGCGGCCGCCGGCCAATGAGTACACGGTGGTGCTAAGCGTTCCCGACATGACGGACTCGCGCAGCGTCGATCGCGCAAGTGATGCGCTTGCGAAAATCGAGGGGGTTGTGCGTGTGACTGCGTCCACCCGAGACAACACGTTGACCGTTGTCACCGCCGGCGTCGTCGCACCGGTCAAGCTGATCCAGGCCCTATCCAAGGCCGGCCTGTTCGCCAGCGTCGCGCGCTAGTCGGGAAAGGGCAGCTCGAGCACTTGCTTGGGCTCGAGCGCTTTCCAGCGCCCGGTGAGTTCACGGCCCGCTGCACGCAGCGCATCCACGCGCTTGGGCGTGATCTCTAGGGGTAACTCTATGCCCGAGGCATGGCAGCTAGCGCGCAGGGTTTTGATGGGGTCGGCGTCTTGTCCTTGGCCTGCGATCTCCAACTGCAGCAGGGCCACCAGCTGCTCGGTGATCAGCGCCTGCGCCGTGACTTCGAAGGAACGCTCGGCCGCGGGCAGCTCGTAGTCCATGATCGAATGCCCCTGTGCCAGCAGGCCAAAGAAGGACTCGCGCAGGCCGAGCTCGCTCTCCACCACGTAGTGCAGCAGGTCGTGATAGACGAGGCCTGGGTGCAGCTGCTTCCAGGTGCGGCTGCCGTCCGTGCGCAGGCAGCTAAGCGTGTCGGGCTTGCCGCGGCCCTTGCTGAAGCTGATGAGCATGTCCTAGTTCTACTGGTTGAGGGAGGGGGTGCGCAGGATGAAGCCGTCGCCTGTGAGCTTGTGCTCGTCGAGGAGCGGCAGGCTGGCGCCGCGGACTAGGGCGCCGAAGCCGTGGCGCTTACGTAGGGCGTCTAGGGCTTGGTCTAGGGCGCGGGCGCGGTCGGTGCGGCTGCCGGGGGCGCCGCTGGTTTGTTCGTGGGCGTGGCCGGCGGGGGCGCGGTCGGCGCCGGGGTCGCTGAAGAGTAGGCCTTGGCTGGCGCCTTGGGGGCGCAGGCTGAGCAGGGTTAGGCCCACACGTTTGACCAGGGCGCGGCGGCGGGGCAAGCCGCGCAGCAGGCCGCGGGCGTGCTGCCAGAGTTGATCCGTGTGGGCGCTGGGCTCGGGCAGCTTGCGGCGGGCGGAGAGTGGGCCGGAGCCTTCGGGCTTGGCGCGGCGTAGGTGCGGTGGGCGCGTGTCTACGTGCACTAGGCGTACCTCCATGGAACCAGCCATCAAGCCGTGGCTGCGCAGGCGCGCGGTGGCGCGATCCAGCAGGTAGGCGAGCATGGCTTCGATCTGTTCGCGGCGACCCTCCTCCGGTTCGAAGGTGCTGTCGCGCCGGATGGACTTGGGTGGGCGTTGCACCAGTTGGCCCTGGGCGTCCAGTTGGCAGGCGGCTTCCACGGGAGCGCTGTCGATGCCGCGCGCGCGCTCGTAGAGCACTAGGCCCAAGCTGCCGAAGGTGGCGAAGAGCACCTCGCGCGAGACCAGGGCCAAGTCGCCCACGGTGCGTATGGCGAAGGTGGCCAGGCGCCGCTGGGCCACGTGGCCGACGCCGGGTAGGTGCTCCACCGGCAGGCGCGCCAGGAAGGCGCGCTCGTAACCGGGCAGCACCTCGGCGATGCCGCCGGGCTTGCCTAGCTTGCCCGCTAAACGTGCCAGGGTCTTGGAGGTGCCGATGCCTACGGTGAGGGGCATGCGCACCTCCAGGCGCACGCGCTCGCGAATGGCTTGGGCTACTCCGAAGGCGTCGCCCATGAGGCGCGTGCTGCCGGTGAGGTCCACGAAGAAGTCGTCGATGGAAGCCAGCTCTACCCGTGGCGAGTGATCCAGCAGCACCTGCGCGATCTCGGCGCGCTTCTGGTTGGCGGCCTGGGAGTCGCCCGGCAGGAATATGCCGCGGGGACAGCGGCGGGCCGCATCCGAGGAGCGCATGCCCGGCCGCACGCCCAGGGCGCGCGCCTCGTAGGAGCAGGACATGACCAGATTGCGCGAGTTCGGCGCGCCACCGACGATCACCGGCCGGCCCATCAGGCGTGGATCCCGGGCCTGCTCCACGGAGGCCAAAAAGGCATCCACGTCCAGGTGCAGGATGCGCGGTGTGCGCGGATCCAGGCCCCGGTCGCGGTGCCCGCGATAGGGGGGCGGTGTGCTCACGGGGCAACCCTAACAAAAAACCTAACGTCGGTCGAGGTAGGATAGGCGCGTATGCGTCTCCTCTTCCTATTGCTACTGGCCCTCTGGGGTGCGGTCTCGGCCCGCTGCGAGGCCGTCCAGGATCCCGAGGCGCGCATGGCGCTCGTGCCCTGGCCTAGCCAGGTTTTCTTTACTGAGGACGTGGAGCTGGAGCTCTTCTCGGGCATGCGCATCGTGGCCGAAGATCCGAGCTTGATGCCCTTGGCGCAGCTGCTGGCGGAGGAGCTGCTGCTCGTTTGCAGCCTGCGCATGATCCCCATCGAGGATCAGGGCACGCAGGACGACATCATCTTGCGCTTGGATCCGGCGGCGCCTGTGGGCGGCTATCAATTCGCCGTGCGCCGCGCGGCTCTGGTGGCCGGCATCACCTACGACAGGGTGGCCGAGGGCACGGCCGCTTTGCTGCAAGCGGTGTTCATGGATGGCGGGCGTACGTACTTGCCACACATGCTGGTCACGGAGCAACCCCGCTCTAGCTGGCGTGGGGTGATGATCGACTGCGCGACTCAGCGCCAGCCCCTGGACGTGCTCTTGCGTGCGGTGGAGCTGTGCCGCTACTACCGCATGGAGACCCTGCACCTGCGCTTGGCGAACGAGTCCACCCACGCCTACACCAGGGTGGAGCTCGAGACTCTTGTGACGTATGCGCAGGTGCGCGGCGTGCAGCTGATGCCTGAGCTCTTCTTGTCTGAGCCGTTTTGGACCGATCTCGATCCGGCGCGTGTGATGGGGGAAGTGGCTGCGGCCTTTCCCCATTCACGCTACATGCACTTGGGCAAGGCACCCTTTCACCCTGAGGGTTTGGAGCCCGCCGTGGTGCTGGAGAAGCGTCGCAACCACCTGTCCCTTGCCAAAGTCGTGCGCGACCTCGGACGGGTGCCGGTGGTGTGGGATGACATGGCCTTCGGCGCCGCCGGCGCCTTGCCAGCGGACCTGATCGTGCTCGTGCGCGACGGCTCC
>JBLIOL010000108.1:0-15096 GCA_047639615.1 Planctomycetota bacterium
CCAGGACCCAAGCCAGGCGTCCTGAGCCCCATAGCTGCGGGGTCCTTCACCAACGCTAGTCTCCTCACCAACTCGGCGAAGACTGGTCGGGTTCCGTAGTCGTTGGAGCGCGTGGGGTAAGGTCCCCATCATGGAGTCCCAATCAGTCCGCACACTTTCACGCCGGGGGGCGCAGCTCGCCGGCCAGTCGCCGATGGCGGGATACCTCGTAGAGCACTTTGCGCGTTCGGGGTCACGCTGGCACGCGAGCGACAATCCCGATGGCTACGTCGCACTCTGCATTGCGGAGAACAGCCTGATGGCAGACCTGCTGATCCCCGGGCTCATGGATGTAGAGGCGCCGCCAGCGCGAGTCCTTGGATATGACGCCATGGTAGGCGCGCAGGCATTCCGCAAGCAGCTCGCGAATTTCATGGAGCGGACCTTCCTCGGTCGACGCTTCGCGCCCGAGCAAATCGCAGTGATGGCCGGTGCGGGCACCGTCCTTGAAAACGTGTTCTTTGCTCTGGCTGACCCGGGGGACGCCGTCTTGATTCCGACACCAAGCTATGCGGGGTTCTGGACCGACCTGGAGACTCGCGACGACATCCATATCGTCCCCGTGCACTGCCCGAGCGAGGATGGTTTTCGCCTGACGAGGGACCGACTCGACGCAGCCCTTGAGAGCACAGAGCGCGACGTGAAAGCCGTGCTCTTTACCAACCCCGACAACCCGCGCGGCAGCGTCGCGACGGCGGGCGAGATCGAGGCTCTCTTGGAATGGGCCGAGTCACGCAACCTGCATGTGGTCTTCGACGAGATCTATGCCCTGTCCGTGTTCGGCGAAACACCCTTTACCAGTGTCGCCACATTGCGCCCCGCCTTAGGGGAACGGGTCCATATCGTCTGGGCCTTTAGCAAGGACTTCGGAGCCAGCGGCCTCCGCTGCGGCCTGCTGGTCAGCGAGAATCAGGCCTTGCTGGCAGCGGTAGACGGGCTTGCGTACTGGGGAGCGGTGTCGGGCCACACGCAATGGCTACTCGGGCAGATGATCTCCGACGACAAATGGGTCGATCACTACCGCGCCGAGCTACGCCGACGGTTGCGTGAGAGGTACGAGTGCGTGGCCAAGGCGCTCGACACAGCCGGCATCCCAATGATCCCCGCAGAAGCCGGGATCTTCGTCCTCTGCGATTTGCGCAGATTCCTCCCGGAGCCAAGCTGGGCTGAAGAGCATTCGCTCTGGTGCAGGATCCTTGACGATGCCAACGTCAACATCACCCCCGGCTCGGCATGTCGCATCGCCGAGCCCGGCTTCATGAGGCTCTGCTACGCATCCGAACCCATAGAGGCTGTGCTGGCGGGAATTGAAAGAGTCGGGCGCCTGCTCCAGCTGCTCTAACGGGCTCACCGCGCCGCCATCCGCCTTGCACTCACTCAGCGGATAAGGCCACAGTTGCGACTCGTCGATCCCTTGGAGGCCAGAAGCGAATGAGGCTATGGGCAGGCCAGATTAGCGCTTGGCTGCGCTGATCGTGAACTGGGCAATGCCTGGCTGGGTACCCCAGGTGGCTAGACCGATACGGTAGCGGTTTTCTATGGGAAGAATCGGGACACGATCGAAGATCTGGAGGGCGTCGAGTCGGACGCTGACCTCGTCGTCGAGGCACTCGAAAGTTAACTCCCGCGGCCCTTCCCCCTCCCCGAGCTCAAGAGCCGCAGTCTCGTAGACGAGCCGGTCGTAGCGCTCGAGGCGCGCGCTGACATGGCCGCTTCCAACCGGCACGAGGATTAAGGTCCAACCCGACAAACCGTCTTTCTCGCCTTCACCCTGGATTGTGATCAACAACTTCGGAGCGCGTGACTCGCGCACGATCTCGAGCTCTAGACGAACATCAAGGATATCGTCGGTGACATTCTCTTTGAGCCACATGAGGTTGGAAGGTGAGTCCTTGGGAAACCCGGGGCGCACCGTAAAGCGTCGCCACTCGACCCCCTTGTCCGTGTCCGATCCGTAGAGCGACTTGTTCTGAGTCTTGAACGCTCCGACAGTGGTCTTGGCCTTGCTCTTCAACTTACGTCCGTCGAGGCGTGCGATGCGCTTCCATTTCACGTCGCGTTGAGCCCTTCGCGGCGTGACCGGATCTGTATCCTCGCGGAAGTCAAGCGCACTACCGTCCAACTCAGAGAGCGCCAGGATCAGCCCGGCGGGACCGGACCTGTTCTTGATCTTCACAAGTACGCTGTGGCGTCCCGCGGCCAATTCGATTTCGAACCGCTGGGCATCCGGCAAATTCTTGAAGGGGCCTCTCCAACTTGCGTTGGTGGACGAACCATTCCTGCCCCGACCGCGGTACGCGCCGATTCGCACGCCGTCCACAAACAGGCTGAAGTCGTCATCAGCTCGCACGTGAACGGCAAGCTCCTTGGACTCCTTCAGCGTGATGCTCGTGACCGCATAGATCGCTGCATCGCGCTGCCCGTAGGGCTCGTAGTCAAACTTCACCCAACCGCCCGGGTCGATCGTAACCGCAGGATTGCTGGCTCTCTCCCAGGTGCCGGTCGGTTCGCGCCAAATCAATACGGTGTTCGCATCCTTCGTCGAGCGCAGGGCTGGAACCTTTTGCTTGAAATCTATCAACCACTCGGGTTCGAAGGGGATCGCGCCCGCATCGCCACGCTTGGTGAAGAACGGGCCGACCGTCTGCCACTTGGAAATCACCCCGTGCGCGGCGCGCGCCTCGCTGGCCTCCTGTCGGCCGTACGATTTCGTGTTCGCGAGCTCTTTCCCGACCCTGTCGCGCGGAAGTGGCGAAGTCGGATAACTATCGTTGGAACCCTCGAATAGCTCGTAAGAGCCCTCATCAAAGGCCAGGATTTCGAGGCCGATGGCACGTCGGTCACGCTCCTCCAGCGGAAAGCCGAAGCGCACCAGATCGTCGAAGGCTCGCGGACCAAAGGCCTTGACGAGGTAGTACGCGAGGCCGCGCACGATGTAGGGTTCGCGGCCATCGTGTACGGGGGCATCCCTGTAGGCGCGGAAGAAACGCCGCAGGGGTGACCAGTCGTGACGCGCCTTGGAGAGGCTCGCGTACTCGTCGACGAAATGCAGGAAGAAACCCGCGCTGGGGCCATAGTTCTGAATGCGCCAGTAAGGCAGGTCGCGATCGATGAAGTACTTCTGGAATTGCTCCAGGTTCGAATCGAAGGAGTGCAGCGCGTCGCTGTCCTGATCGAGGGCTTCAAATGCGTAGGCAGCACCTAGGTTGGCGAGTCCCTCACGAAAGCCGGCAAAGATGGGTCGCGTGTCATCGATGCAGTGCGTCAGCTCGTGGTAGAGGAGCCCCGTGTCCACACGCACGGGTTTATCCGGATCGGACTGGGCATTTCCGATGTCAATGATTTTGCCCCCGCCGATGCCGCCGCCGAAATCGAACAACTCCTTGAAGTAGACCGTGACCCGGTCTCCGTTGGGGTTTGGCTTGCGACCGAACAGGTCGGTCAGGAAAACGTAGGCGATGTCGAAGTTCAATTTTGAACTGGCCGGAATTCCGCGCAGCAACTTGTCGGGTCCAATCAACAGGAAGGCGTGGGTTGCGAGGGTTGTGGTTCGTTCCCAAGAGGGGTGGCCTAGTGCCGCCTCGACGACCTCCATCTCGGACTCGGGTGTCAGCGCGAGCCACTCCACTTCCATTGGGGGTAACAACTCCCCCGCCAGGGCTCTGACATCTCGATCATCGCTGCGGTGCGAGCGCCGCATGAGTTCTAAGGCCACCGGATACTCACCCCGTGAAGCCCGCGCCTGGGCCTCCTTGACCAGGCCTGCGCTAAAACCCAACTTGTCCTCCAGCTTCTTGACCAGCGCCTCCTGCTCAGGAGTCAGCTCACGGATCAAGCGCTGGGCAATGTCGTCCACCCGCTGCATGGTGCGTTTCGCATCGCCCAGCGCTCCGATAACCGCACGGTCGGCCTGCTCGGCAAGCGCGCCACCAGTGCGTTCGAGAAGGCGCATAGCGCCGTGTAATTGACCGCGGCTGCTCATGCGCCCCGCGATGATCCGCCAGTAGCGGATCTTCTCCTTGCTGATGCGACTGGCAACGATGAGCTTCTCCTCGGTGCTGAGCTCCGCCGGTTGGAACTCACCAACCTTCAACAATGCGTCTCGAAAGCGTTCCTTCGTGTCGTCATCTCCGGCCCTGCGAAGCCCGCCCTCAAGAGCAAGCCAGGCACCGCGCGAGTCGCCTTTCGACTTGAGCTGCAAGGCCTCGGCGATCACGCCCTTCAACTCCTCCTCGCCTTGTGTGCCGAGGAAGCCGGGCAGCCGGATCGACTCCACCTCCGAGTAGCCATCCTCGTCCGGGGTCGGATACTCCAGCGGTGTCGCGGCCCCACTAGCTAGATCTACGAACGTGACGAAGATGAGGACCTCATCGCCAATCTTGGCGTAGCCCTCTTCGGGAAGGTCCAAGCTCAGATCCAGCTGTACGCTGCGCCCCACCTTCCAACGACTGGTGGGCGACTTAAAGGGCACATCGGTCAAGCTGTAGTCATCGGCCCAAGCATCGACAGCCACGCGCAGCTTGTAGTCCTTCCCGATCCGCTCTCGTGCCACGAACGACAGTTGCAGACTGAACTTACCCAGCCTATCGAGCCCGGAGACATGCCCCCGCACCTCCACCGGAACGCTCGCGGGGTCCGCAGACTGCAGAGGGGCAGGCGATACGATCGAACAGATGGAAAGAAGCAGCTGAGTGCAGAGCATGGCAAGCCATCCTACAGTACCGAGCACGGGCGATTTTGACTGGATCCGCGAGGAAAGGTAGGCATCCAGGAGAGGTCGACACTTCCCTGACTCCGATGTGAACGATCCTTGCCCAGCTTGGATTGCTGGCAAACTTGCCAACAGTTAGTGAGGTAGCCTCCCGCTGCCACTCGGCCCACAACAGGTAGTGCAGGATGCCGCCTCCCCAAGGGGGCGGCGGCATCCTGGCGCATAGTCGGAGTAGGGAGGACTATTGGAATGTTATCGATAGCCCGTCCGAGAAGTTCGAGGTGGGCGTCGGGTTCAGGTCCCGGTACCAACACTGGAAGTTCCACGTCTCGCCCGCCATGATTGCCGCGGTACCCGTGGGAATCGGAGTGTTGGGCAGGTCTAGCAGTAGGCTGACCTCTCCGATCGCGCCAGAGTTCAGGATGTTCGCGTTGTAACGACCGATGGAACCGGTCACGCACAAGTTGCCCTGGCTGGCGCCCGGATTCGCCACGAAACCCTGGGTGACGGAGTTAAGGAAGAAGGCGAATTGGTTCTGCGGCATCTGCGAGCAGGTCAGGGTCACATCGTTGTCGATGGCTGCATCCGACCCGGCGGCGTGGATCTGGGCGTCTTGCCCAGAGGAATTGACCACCGCCGGCCCACAGTAGTTGGTTCCGAGACCGCCGAAGACCTGCACGACACTCATGTCGTCAAAGAAGACTTCGCCCGTCGCGCCCGGAAGAGCGTAGAGGTCGAATGTCTCAATCCCCGCGCTGGCGTGTGCCTGCGCTCCGTTGTAGCCAGCCGTCCAGACCCAAGAGGTTATCGAGGTGCCGTTGTAGTAGGCGGTCGCGAAGTCGCCGTCTAGGTCGACTTCAATCCGCAGCTCAACCCAGGCGTCAAACACGACAGACGAGACCGTGGTCGTACCTCCGCCGAAGAAATTCAACTGGCCGGATGTCATGTCGAAGTCGTAGTAGCAGGCCCACTCATAAGGACCGCCGTCCTGATACGAGTTCATCACAATCCAGTCAAAGAATCCGGTACTGGTGCTCGGTAGATAGACATAAGTGCTGACGATCCACTGCCCCGAGGTGGCACCGGTTATGTCGTGCACGCTGTCTGAGCCGTCCGCGATCGAAATGGACTGGGAGCCAGCATGCGCCTGGCCATTGCCCACTTGAGTCACCGTCGTTGTCACGCCATCCCAACCAGCCCAGCCCCCTTGGCCTTCGAGCGAACCCAGTGCGTGGGACTCGAAGTCGTCGCTGAACTGCGCTGACGCTTGCGGTGCCAAGCCGAGGCAGGTGAACGCGAGGGCGAGGGCAGTGCTGGTCTTCTGGGCATTACTAGCCATTGTAATTCTCCTAGGTGTTGGTCGATCCGCATCATCCGCGGATCGATCATGAGTGGTGATTGCTTGAATGATTGGCTCTACGCCCGATGCGAGTCGAGTATAGGACCCGGTCGCCGTTTCGAGGGAGGACTCTCGAGCCTGCACAGGAGAGCAGCGTTTTGGAGCGCAGGGGATGCTGCGAAAGCTGCAGAGGCAGGGTGTGGCGTGCGTTAACTGTTGTCGATCCAGTCTTGTCGCTCCCTATTCACAGACTACGCGAAGTCCAGGGGATTCGTTCATCGGAGCCTGCCCGAGCCAAAAGCTGATACCTTGCTTCCTATGAAGGCTACACGCAGAGAGTTCATGAAGACCGCTGCTGCAGGAGTATGCGTCGTCAAGTTTCGCCCGCCTGTACACGCCAGAGAGAATCTAGGAAAGCTGCGCTTTGGCATGTGCGCAGATGTGCACAAGGACATCATGCACGACGCCGACGAACGTCTCGGCGCCTACCTCATGGCCATGACAGAGAAGCGCGCGCACTTCGTCGCGCAGATGGGAGACTTCTGTCAGCCCAAGTCGGCCAATGACTCATTCCGCAAGGTTTGGCGAAGCTGGAAGGGCGACCAATACAACGTCATTGGCAACCACGACATGGACGGCGGCGCTAACCGCGAACAATTTCGTGACTACCTCGGCATGCAGGCGGGCTACTACAGCTACCTCCAACAGGGCTATCGCTTCATCGTCCTTGACGGCAATGACAAACATAAGGACGCGCCCGGCGGCTACCCGAGACACATCGGCGCGGAGCAGCGCACCTGGCTCACTGAGACCCTTGCCTCCACCACCGAACCCGTCGTCGTGCTGGTGCACCAGAGCCTTGAGAACTCATCGGGCGTCGACAACGGCGCTGAGGTTCGCACCATCTTGGAGGCCGCCAACGAAGCCGCGGGTTGGAAGCGAGTCCTCGCCTGCTTTAGCGGACACCACCACTTGGACGACTTGGTCGAGATCGAAGGCATCCCCTACATCCAGGTCAATTCCATGTCCTACCAATGGGTGGGCGGTAAGCAGAAGCACGCGAGCTATCCCGCCGAGGTCCACGCCGAGCACCCTTGGATCGAGTACACCTGCCCCTACGCGGACCCGCTCTGGTCCTTCGTCACGATCGATCCCAAGGGCGAGCTCCGGATCGAGGGCATCCGCTCAAAGTGGGTCGGTCCCTCGCCCGAAGAGCTCGGCTATCCAGAAGGCAAGAATACGCGAGGCATCTCGCCGAATATCTCAGCTCGCCTGCTCTCCCTGGAGGTCAAGAAGGGAGAGTGAGCAACCCGCATGAGCATGCTGCAGCGGCACAGCGTGCATTGGCAGACCGACTCTCTCACCTTGAGCAAGTTCACAACGCCGCGATGCAGCTGTGCGCAGTGGAAGCCTGAGAGTTTAGGCGAGGTGTTCAGTCCTCATCATCGATGACGATGGGAGTCTCCTCGCCCACCACCAAGTTGACATCACGAGTGAAGGATCGCAGCCCCCCACCATCCACGGGGATGTTGAAGCGCAGTGTGTACTGACCGCCGGCCACTGCAAGTCGAACCTCCTGGTCCGGTCGCAGCCGGGTCGAGCCCACGGCGGTGCTTCCTTTTTCGACTCGATAGAAAGCACCCTTGGCTGTGCCTGTGTAGGTAACAACCAAGGTCGCGCCCTCGGACATGGGAAGTTCAAACTCAGGCACTGACTCGCCGGAAGAGACAGTGAACTCGACGACCTCGCTCAGCGCCTCAGCTGATTGTGCGAAGATCTTGTACTTGCCGGCACGAAGCGCCTTGAAGGTGAAGCGACCATCCTCCCCAACGAATCGGAAGGTGCCCCACTCCCTCATGTCGGAACCATCCCAGCTGCGCGTCACTTTGCCCCGAACTGGAGCGCCAGTCGCAGCATCCACGAGGATGCCATGGATCGTGGCTGGAGTGAGCAGCTGGAGCTCGACATCCTCGTCTCCGGCTTGGACATCGATTCGGTCAGACTCAGCGTATCCGTGCATAGCTGCCCAGGCACCGATGCGGTGGGGACCCGGTATGAGTGGGCCCAGCCGGAACCGGCCCCCCACCGTCTTCGCGCCGACCCTCCCGGTATTGTCCTCCGGCCACCCAAATACGAAGGCTCCATCAGCTACAGGCGCCCCACTCGGATCGCGGACCATTCCCGTCACAAAAATCCCCCGATACGCAACGACGTCTACGTTCACATCTGCGTTGCCCGGGGGAACAACAACTAGCTGTGAGACAGCTGCAACGTCGTCAAGCTCAGCCGGATCGAAGCCGGGCCGGACTGGGGCAGGGCCCAACCTCCACTCACCGGGAAGCACGTCGGCAAATTCAAAAGCCCCGTCCGCGTCTGTGGTAGCCCGCGCAACAGGTTCTCTGTTGTAGGGGATTCTAGAGTGCCCATTCGTGTTATCGATTCCCCGCAGCCACACTTCATGATGGGCTAGCGGTTGATTGCTCCCACTCAGCAGAACCTGCCCGACGATGTTCGAGTTCTGACCAACTCGCCAGTTGTACTCATGCGACTCCCCGGGTTCCAATTCCACAGCCTGGGGCGCACTCTGTACGACCTCGCCGCGGTCTAGCAACGTGAGAAAGAGCTTGGCATTGGTGGGTTGATCCTGGATCTCGGTGGGTAGGTCCTGGATCTGCCAGCTCCCATCAGGCCCGACATCAACCTCCTTGCTGACGTTGTGCAGCCTGTACGTTTGGCCGTTAAATGGCAATTCGACCCAGCTCGTGCATGTGACCCGAACGCGATAATTTGAGAGCACATCTGGCGCCGACACCAGGCCATAAAGAGTAGCGCCAGCATGTAGTTTGACATCGATGCGATCTCCGGACGCCATATATTTGATCGGGATAAGTACGCTCCCGTAGCCAGGCTTTTCGACGAGGCCTGTGAGCTTGATGCCCTGGTTCCAGCTGTGCGCCTTGCACTCGTAGGACCCGTCGGCATCGGCGAAATACTCGGTGACTAGAGTTTGCCCTGGGTCGGTTTTCGAGGGCTCCTCGACGATGATGCGAGCACCAGATATCGGCTCCGTCGTAAGCGCGTCTGTCACCCTCCCCACAAACCTCATGTCGGGCTCTGTCGAGACGGCAACTTCAACTTGTCGTACAACGCCTGCGATGATCGGTGGCACCTCAAGGCGGGTGGCGAAGTTATTCTTCAGGACCACCTCCAAGCTACATCCCGCTTCAGGGGGTAGTCGATACCTGTCCCATCCATCCTTACCCGTCTCGGAGGCGGCGATGCGCTTATCGGATGCGGATTGACAGAAGGCGCTACGCATGAGCTCTTTCGGAACGAGTTTGCCTGTCTCTCTGGAGACAATGCGCACCTCGAGCACTCCCGCGACCTCGGTTTCGGGCGCCCCCACAACTTCGCGTACGGGAATGGTGTTCCCGCGGGGCATATCCTCGTCGGCGAGCGCGACCTGCTCGGGTTCTGCTCCAGCCAGAGTGGCTTCGGCAAGGTCATCGCTCCTGTGCCCGGCCTGCCACGCGAAGACAAGGATCGCGGCGGCGGAGATTCCCACGCCCATTAGGAGAAGGCCGTGTCGGAGGGCCCAATGCACGGCGCCGCTTGTGGCTGTGCCGGACGCGAGCGATGCAGCTCCCCGAAACTTTCCCAGGAAGGGCGCCAGCGCCGCCGACCATGCTTCCCGTCCGCCCGGGCTGGCTTCCATTTTCTCGCGCAGGCGTTCGGTCGCGCGTGACACGCGCTTGCGTGCAGCAACCACGGAAATGCCCTCCTTGCTCGCGATTTCCTCGTACGCAAGGCCATCAATTGAGCGCAACACTAGGGCTGTGCGCTCCGGTTCAGGCAGGGAAAGAACGAGGTCGAGAAGATCTCTACGAAGCTGTGCCCCCTCAAGCGATTGGGCCCCGTCTGACTCGGGTCGGGCTGCCATCTCCTCCCGCGCTCGACGACGCTCAGTTGCACGGAATCGCTCGCTAACGAGATTGCGAACGATTGTGGCGAGCCAGCCCCGTGACTGCGGGCCGTGACGCTTGGTCTTCAGCGCCCGCGTCCAGGTTTCCTGTGCCAGATCGTCCGCATCCGGGCCCTCGCCTAGGAGTCGCCGTGCGAGACGACGGATCCAATCGCTCTCGGAGAGCAGCCAGTCGATGTCGATATTGGTCGGGTTCATGGTAAATGCGCGAGCAGGGCCTCTGGTCCAGCATCAGAAATCCCGCAGAGCCCCACTCTGTGACGGAAACCCGGCAGCGGTCGTCAAATTCTTGCGGTTTGACCGAGGAACCCGGGCCTCCAACCGCAGGACCCGCGCGGAGACACCTCCATTCGAACGGGACCCCGCACCACAAATAGGACGCTACACCCAATCACGGGGGCCCAGGCGTGTTGGCCTTACCCATCGGACAAGCGGGCGTTTTTTCATACATTTGCGTCACGGGGGTCGATCGGCGTCATTCCCTTAGCGCTCGCAAGCACATCCCCGCCCTCAAGAATCCAAGTCAAATCGCATGCTACGCCCTCTACCCCTCGTTCTATCGCTCATCCTCGCCGCATCAGGCGCAACTTCGGCCCCGGCCCAGCAGTGGAGAATTGAAAACCTCTCTGTGGCCCGCCAGAGCTTCGCCACCGTGGCAATTGATAACCTCGTGCTGTTCGCTGGAGGAAGAGTCGGCAACGCGATCATGGACGATGTCGACATCTACGACACGACCACGTGCCAATGGGCAAAGATCTACTTGCCCGTTCCAAGGACGAACCTATCGGCCACTACAGTGGGCCAATACGTCCTGTTCGCGGGTGGGTTTCAGTCGGGATTCGTTGTCTCAAATGTGGTCGACATCCTCGACACCGTGACCATGAACTGGACCCAGGTGAATCTCTCGCAGGCGCGAGCGAGCGTCGGGATGACGACCGTCGGCAACAAGGTGCTAGTCGCCGGAGGGGCAGGTCAAGGCTGGGTCTCCAACCGCGTAGACGTGTACGACGCCACACTCGGCCCGCCGGACAACCAGGCTGCATGGAGCATCGGAACGCCCCTCAGCCTAATGCGCAGCCATACAAGCGCGGTCACGGTCGGACATCATGCAATCTTCGCAGGCGGGGCCGGCGTCGGCGGAACTCCGTTCGCTGACGTCGACATTTACGACTGCCTCAACAATGTGTGGATGCAAGACATGCTCTCGGTCGCACGAGTCTTGGGCAATGGGGCGACTGTGGTTGGTAACCGCGCCTACTTCGCGGGAGGTCACTTTAGCCAAGGCGGGGGCCCGAATATGAGCGATGCGCTGGATGTGTATGACGTGCCTGGCGGGTTCTTGCCGGCCACTGTGCTCCCCTCCGGTCCCCGTGGGTATCTCGGGGTGACGGCCATGGGCGACATGGTGCTCTTGGCAGGGGGAGTCAATACTGGGTTCGTTAAATCCAATCTCATTGAGACGCTCAATGTATGTACGGGCCAGTGGGGCTTCCTGCAGAACCTCTCGCAGCCCGGATCTTCGGACGCCACTGTATGCGCCGACATGGCATTTTTTGCGGACAACGGAACTACGGTCGTCGAGGTCTACGAAGCCTTGGGGACCAGCTTCTGCGACGCCGTGGCAAACTCCTCGGGCAATCCGGCCACGATCTCGGTCAGCGGTAGTAGCAGCGTCGCAGCCAATGATCTGACTCTCACAGCTTGCCAGCTCCCGCCGAACCAGTTCGGCTACTTCCTAAACTCGACCACACCTGGCTTCATACCCAACCCCGGCGGCAGCCAGGGAAACCTCTGCCTAGGCGGTGCGATTGGCCGCTACACCCAGAATGTGTTCGGTAGCGGCGCAGCGGGGACCGGCAGCCTGCTACTCGATCTACCCAACACGCCAACGCCGACCGGAAGCGTCGCCATCCTTGCGGGTTCGACCTGGAGCTTCCAATGCTGGTACAGAGATATCAACCCAGGCCCCACCAGCAACTTCACGGACGCCGTGACCGTCACGTTCCAGTGAGCACCGACCAATGAGAGCCAACCAGCGCTCTCCAAGTTGCACACACCGTTGACTCGGCCCGTTGATTAACGGGCAGCGCCCCACATCACGGCATCGTGATGTGGGGCGCTAACAGTTCGTGGGCGTCAGTCTACTCACTCACTCAAACGTCACTGAGATAGTGTCACTGAAGTTCGAAGTCGTGTTGGGGTTGACGTCTCGGTGCCAGGCCTGGAAGCTCCAGGTGTCGCCCGGAAGCACCGCAACGGTGCCCATCGGTTGAGGCATCAAAGTCAGGTCGACCACACCGTAGAAAGTGCCGTCCGCGCCACTCTGCATCACGCCACCGCCGACTCCACGGCCGATAGCACCACCGAGGCACAAGCTGCCCTGGCTGCCCATGGGAGTTACGGGAGGGCTCTGGGTGAGCGACGTAATGAAGTATCCGAACGTCGCTAGAGGAAGTGCATACGTGCCGATCCGCAGGTCGCTTTGCGCAACCACCGGGGTACCGAGCACCAACATCGCTGCGGGCAGTCCCGTGGAGTTGGGGACTGCGGGCGAGCAGTAGGGCGTGCCTATCGACTCACAAGCATCCAGGGTTCCGTTGCTATCGAGGTCGAAATAGACCGGGTGGTTGGCCGCGTCGCAAGCGGTGCCTGCCCAGTACTCTGCCGCTAGGTCTACGGCCTCGACGCCGATCTCCTGACCCATCTGGCGTCCCGGAAGGTCGTCGGCGGAAGGGTGGATCCCTCCCCAAATACGCGAGAGCGAGCACTGGTCTGAAGCGTCGTAATACGAGGCCCACTGCAGCACGATGTCTACCCGGGGACCTTCTTCGAAAACAAGGAACTGGTCCTTGATGCAGACGTATTCACCCAGGCCGTCGGGGAAGTATGGCGAGCCGGTCAAGCGATCCATAACGACCGCTGCCGCGCGGCTGAATGTGCTGTGCCCAGACACGTAACCCGCGAACGGCGGCGTCACGAAGGTCGGCCGCTGGTAGGGCCACCAATTCTCGGCGAGTATCCAACCGCAACCGGCAGTATCGACCAGCGGGTCCGTGATGAACGTGGGGCCACGCCAGGAGAAGATAGCGATCTTGCCTTCATCACCCACGAGGTGTGCGTGTCGCTGTCCAGGAGCTGTCGTCGCAGAAGTGACGACCTCAATGTGGCCCGGGTGCAGGTTGATGCCGGCAGGGTTGTAGCTGGGCAGGTTGACATCTGTACGCTGACCGCGGTCGGCCAAGAAGCGCACCGCGCTGACCGGTCGCAAATAGTCGTACCAGCCCTTGGCGCCCCAAGCCGCCACGGCGCAATCGTGCATAGCGCCGCCCATGGCCAGGTATGACTTTACGCACCACTCCAGGTCGTTCAGTACGGGGCCAGCACCACCGAGTTGCTTCAAGAAGGAGGGGTGGTCGGCGACGTCGTTCAGCAGGACAAACCAGTGACCCGGGGGCGTTTCGGAGTCCGGACCATCTGCCCAAAACTCCGCGAGAACGCGCGCGTAGTCACCGCGCGGCACGGTTTGGACCGGGTAGGGCTGACCTGTCACGGGGTTTGCTGCGTAGCCTGTGCCCCAGTCGCCTCCGTCGTAATAGTCGTAGAAGCTCGCACTCTGAGCGGGCGTCGCGAGCGGGGCGTTCCCGATGGAGCCGGGAGAGATATCCATGAGCACTCCGTCGTTCGGGTCCAGGTGCCCGGACCATATCGCTACCATTTCAAATCCATTCCGATACAAATCGAGCGCGTCGTCAAAGGCCGGCGGCGGACCCGGATCTTTGTACACCCACCAGTTTGAACCATCGCGCTCGTAAATATTCACGTCGTCGTTGGACAGGGACCAGTTGTTAACGATGCCCCACTCGGGGGAAAGGAAATCCGGATAGCCGAAAGTGATTACGTTGCCCGACTGATCGATAAAGAACTGCAAGCTCAAGGGCTGCCAACGGTTCGGGTCTGTGAGCGATGGATTACCTGTGAGGTCCGGTACAAGCGGGTCATTGACCGGTAGGTAGTTCAGGTTGGCGTAGTCGTTGACCTCGTTGGAATTGTCGGTTGCACCGTACGCGAGCACGGTTGCGGCGATGCGATTCCCGATTGCAGCGGGAGAGTTGCCTACCGTCGAGGTGTTCATCAGGTCGTACCCGAGCTGAATCATCAGGTCGTCGTAGTCCTGCAAGAGCATGGCGGCCGAGGGCGAGTTGACGAAACGTACCTTCAGGATGTGGTACGAAGCATGGCTCAGCGCCTCGCTGCGCAGGTCGTCGATGTTGCTCGCGGTCGTGCCGTGGTCTTCACGAAACAGTACCGGGGTAGCGACCGGATCGAAGGTCGCCCAAGCATCCCACATACCAATCGACAGGTGATACAGATTGCGCGCGTGAACCGTCGGGCGCGCAAAATCATTGCGGATCGACTCTAGCAACGCCTCATTCCATTGGCGCGCCGCCGATTGTTGAGGAGCAGCGATCGCCCCGGTGCCGAGTAACGAGAGAGCGAGGATCAGGGCCGAGCAACGGCCGAGTGTCCTCTTGGCAGAGTGGGGAGCAAGAGACATGCTTGTTCAGGTGGGTTGAAAAGGCGTGCGACCAGGTTCACTGCATCGTGAATGGACCGGACAGCACGCAACCACGCGCCCTAGATACCGATCGGTCAATCGCCGTCTACCCACCCTAACGCGAATGCAATAGTCCGCCCTAACGCGTATGTAATAGTGCCCTAGGCGGGACAGTCGCGATCACCAGGGGCGTCCCATTCCGAGACTCACCACCCGCACCATACGAAACCGGCCGTAGGGGTTTCCGAATCCAAAGGTACGATACTGTCAGGCTTCGCTGTGCTCCGTCTTACCCTTTAAGTCGTCCTAGGCCGCCGAGCGGAAGCTCCCCGCACAGACTGCCGTCCCTCGACGCGAGAGCGGGTGGATGCTGTCCTTGCCCCAGTCCTGCCGCCAAGACAGCGCCTCCCCGAAGCTCAATCGGCGGCTGACGAAGCCCAGCATCTGCGCCGGAGATTCGGTGTCCCGAT
>JBLIOL010000109.1:0-14938 GCA_047639615.1 Planctomycetota bacterium
CGAGATCACCGACGTCACCGCGAGCCTGCCGGTGGTCGTGCACCACGGCCACAAGATCGTCGAGATCGCCAGCCAACTGGTCAGCAAGGGCGCCGTCGTGCGCCGCCTGATCGCGGAGTATGGACCAGCAATTGGCTTGGCAGCTGGTGACGACCAAACCGACGAAACCATGTTCGCCCTGCAACCCGACATGCTCATCGACTTGCACACCGTATGCGTCGGTGACGGGCCCAGCCGAGCCCGCTGGCGTTCGGACATGCCGCGCTTGCGCTCCTTCCTCGAAGCCCTCCTGACGCAACTCGATGCCTGAACTCATCTCTCCTATGGATTCGGACTACCATCACGGCGTGATAGGCAATGGTCGATCCGCAGCATTGATCGAACCAGATGGCACCATCGTGTTTGCGTGCCTGCCGGACTTCGACTCGGGCACGATCTTCGCGCGCCTACTCGACACCGAACGCGGCGGTTCCTTTGGCATCGAGATGGAAAATGGCCGCGCCGTTGGCCAATGCTATGAGCGCCGGACCAACGTGCTGGTCACCACGTTTGAAGGTCCTTCGGGGTCGTTCCGCGTCATCGACTTCATGCCGCGCTACACGTGGGACGGACGCGCCGGCGCCTACACGGATGCGCCACCGGACATCGTGCGGCTGGTCGAACCACTGCACGGAGACCCGAAGATTCGCGCGCTATATGACCCAAGGCCAGAGTACAGCCGATTTGTCACGACTCACGACATCGACGGCCAACGCATCAAATCGATCACGCGCGGCGAAGTGCAACCGCAGACCGACCACAACCGCCGCAAGTCGGACGTTCGCAGTATCTACGAGTCGCTCTACCTCTACAGCGATCTCGATCCGAGCCAAATCCTGGCTGGCGCGGTGATGGCCCTCGATCGCGCGCGCTACTTCGTGGTCAGCTACCACGACAAGGTGCAGGAGCCATCCACCGATACGATCAATCTGATGTTGCAGCGTACGCGGGCCTACTGGCTGCTGTGGGCAGCCCGCACGACACTGCCGTCACGCTACGCCGAAGAAGTTGCTCGCAGCGCCCTGACGCTGCGCATGCTGCAATTCGATCCAACCGGCGCACTCGTCGCCGCAGTCACGACCTCGATGCCAGAGACGATCGGCGAGACGCGCAACTGGGACTATCGTTTCTGTTGGATTCGCGATGCTTCGATGACCGTTTCCGTGTTGCGCCGAATCGGTCATCCAGTCATGGCTAAGCGCCTAATTGACTGGGTGCTGCGCACAGTTCCAACCAAAGACGACCAGCTGCAGATCATGTATGGACTGCGCGGCGAAAAGCATCTGCACGAAGAGACGCTGGATCACCTCACCGGATACCACGGCTCGAAGCCAGTTCGCATTGGCAACGCGGCGCACACCCAGAAGCAACACGACATCTTTGGCGTCATGCTCGACGTGGTTTACCAAGACCTGTTGCTGCGCGACCGCACGCCGGAAGCACTGGACCAATTATGGACGCGAGTTCGCGCCGAGGTTCGCACGGTCACAGAGACATGGCATTCGCCGGATCGCGGCATTTGGGAAATCCGCGGCGCGCCCCGCCACTTCGTCTTCTCCAAGGTGCTGTCGTGGGTCGCGATCGATCGCGGGGTCAAGATTGCCCACCTGCTGGGCAAGACGGAATGGGCAGCACCGCGTGAGCGACTAGCAGCGGAGATGCACAAAGACATCTGCAAGAACGGCTGGAGCGATGAGGCCGGAGCCTTCACGCAGAGCTACGGCGTGCTCGATCTGGATGCTTCGAACCTGCTGCTGGCCGACTATGGATTCTTGGCGCCGACGGACCCCCGCTTCATCAAAACCGTCGAACGCACCGAACAAGAACTCGGCCGCGACGGCCTGCTGTACCGCTACAAGAACAAGGACGACTTCGGCTTGCCGAGCAGTGCCTTCACGGTCTGCTCTTTCTGGTTGGTGAAGGCGCTCGCACTGATCGGCAAGCGCAAGAAGGCGCGGCACCTGTTCGAGCAACTGCTCGCGGCAGCCAACCCGCACGGCCTGTTTGGCGAAGACCTCGACTTCAAGACCCGGCGGCAACTCGGCAACTTCCCGCAAGCGTATAGCCACCTCGCGCTGATCGACTGCGCCCTAGAATTGGACGGGGAAGACGAGCACGACCCCGACGTCTTGATCGGAGCCTGATCGACGTCCAGGTAGGCAGGCTTCGATTGCTGGCGCCACCAGCCCCACTAAGAACCGGCGTTGTTGCGTAGTTCCGATTGGGTCAACAAGTCCCCCACCGTTGACGATCTCAGCGAGCGATGGCCACCGATCGTGGCCTGCCCAAGCCTAACAGCCGGTTCAAGATTTTGCAGCTGATGGCGACCTCTGTCTTCTGCGCCGCTAGACCTCTGGCGTAGAGCCGATCCCCGAGTATCGGCTTTAAGCGGAAGAAGGCGTTCTCGACTGTTCCCCGCCGATGGTAGCCAGACTCCTCCTTCCATCTCCGGTGACCGACCTGCGCGCCCCGGCGAGTCGTCTTGTCCCGTTAAGCCGACCTCGGTCCTCCGCCAGTCACCGATACCGTTCGCGTTGGAGGCACGACGACTCGCGCGCCCCGAGATCCGGCCTGATCGTAGATGGCCACCGTGTAGTAGGCCGCGTCTCCCGTGACGCTAGACAGCTTGCCTTTGGTCTTCTTGATGACCATGATCGCGGTAGTCGCATCGTCGCCCGAGCTATTCGTGAGGACCGGTGCACGGATCATCCCCGCTTGATCAACGCCGATGTGCTGCTTGCGCCAACCGCGCTTTTCGCGCTCTCCATGCTTGGCTGCTGCCCATTCGCCTTCCCCCACCAACGACAACCCCGTGCTGTCGATGATCAAGTGGACCGGCTTCTTCGAAGCGATCACTGCAAGCTTCGCATTGAGGCTCGTGCTCCGTCGAGACAGAGTCGTGTGGTCTGGGGCTTCGAGGAGGACGTCCAACAGCTCAAGCAAGGAGCGTAGGAAGCCCTCGGCCTGCCGGAGTGGCAACCGGAAGAGGAGCCGAAGAGTGAGGGCGGGGTCTTTGTGCACCAACGCCGCAAACAGGACGCAGAAAGTCTCCAATCCCACGGGAGTCCAGACTTCGGCAGTGAAGAAGTCCATGGCCGCGATCTTCACCCAGTGGGCCTGGATGAAGGTCCGCCAAGAGGATTGGCGATCGGGAACGGGCTTGAAGCCATTTGCCTGTAGGACGCTTGAGACCGTCGTTCGTGCGACGGTGTGGCTTACGCCTTTCAGGCGCCACTGGACTCGAGGTGTTTGTCTAGGCCCTCCCAATCACACCACATGCCTGTGTTGTCGATGACGATAGCGTCCTGGATACCGTGCTCGGTGTAATCGAGCTCATCCGGACGTTGGACTTGATGACCTTGATGAAGTGGCCGTTCGCGATCAGTGCTTCGCGATCTGTGTCGACTTGGATCAAGCCAGCGAAGCGGCCGTGAACCGAATCGCGGCGTAGCTAGCTTGCGCGCTTGTAGAGGTCGTCATGGCAGCCGCGGCGTAACCAATCCGGCCAGCACATCAAGCGCTTGCTCGAGGCTCCTGAAGACACGGACCCCTTCGACAAATGAGCCCGCCCGCTGTTTGCCCAGCAGGACGGATTCTTCCTGCATGCCGAGGTCCATTTTGAGGCTCACGCCCGGCCCGCCTAGAGCACCTCAGCCGCTACGTCGCCCGCGGCCCGCTCGCCGCCGGGGGGCCGGGGGGCCGGGGGGCCGGGGGGCCGGGGGGCCGGGGGGCCGGGGGACGAGGTGATAGGACCACAGCGTCTGGTTCGAGTATATAATGAGGCCCCTTGAACTTCCGATCCCCCCCAGCCAAGCTGAAATCTCAAATAGGCTTAATCGTTAGGGGCAATGCTGAGGTGGTCGCTGCGCCAACCGTCACGCTCGAAACACCTCAGGCGAAGTACACCTGCAGGCTCGTCGGTAACTTGGAGCTGTCAACCTTAGCTTGGGACCTAAGTGACCTGAACCCACTGCGCCAAGTGGCACACAGAATCAAGGGGACGGCAGGCAGCTTTTGGCTTCCCGATCTAGGCGTCAACGCTGGCCACACTAAGAAGACGGAGACCATCAAGCCTATTACGGATGCCCCCTTGGGAGAGTTTTCGCCGAACCATGCCGGGACGATAGCTACCCCACGGAATATTCCTAGGAGACCCAGCGCTGGGGAATTCACAACCAGATGACAGGCGCTCAGAACGAGATGAAGCGTCTACTTATACTCGACAGTCGCACTTCACCCATGTTGACCATGCGGGTCGTCCAGTGCCTGGCTGCCACGAAGCGTTTCCAACTCCATGTCGCTACTCCCCTGCGTAAGTCGAGCCAACGTCACTCCCGGTGGGTAGAACAAGTTCATTTCGTTCCAGACCATAATGGTTTTCTGAACAGCCTTGGCGAAATAGCGAACCTCACAAGTACTCATCAGTGCGATTTGGTTCTCCCCGTCAATGTCGATACCATCGAGATGGTTATTTCTCCAGAAGCGGAAGCATTTCGGCAGCGTGTAAGGCTACCGGCACTTGCGGATCCGGCTACGTTCAAGGTGGCCTGCAGCAAATACGAGCTCACTGCCTTCATGGAGGAAAAAGGCATTCCTCATCCGAAGACAGTTCGGATCGATCCCTCTCGTCCAGAATCCATCAGCGAAGCCGAGGCCATGCCCTTGCCAGTTATCGTGAAGCCCACATTTGGGGGCGGCGGTCGCGGAGTGCGAATTGTTCGCGAACCCCGGAAGCTTCGCTCTCTGCTTGAAAGCGGATCGACTCACGAGAACCGGCTGATCGTGCAGGAGTTCATTCCAGGCTACGATGTCGGATGCGCGGCCTATTGCGAAGCCGGAACGGTGATCGCACTCACCATGCAACGGGATATGGGCGTTGATCCAAATTCAGTTGAGCCCTCCAAGGGGCTATGCTTCATTGACGATCCCGCGGTGCGTAGCATCGCCCAGCAGCTGCTCGGGGAGCTTGGGTGGGACGGTGTCGCACAAATTGATTTCCGTGTAGATGCGGTGACTGGCGCTGTGACAGTCCTCGAAATCAACCCGCGCTATTGGGGCAGCGTGCTCGGTTCTCAGCGCATGGGGATTAACTTTCCCGCTCTAGCGGTCTCCCGCGCGCTGAATCTCGACTTGCCAGATCCTACCTATATTCTCGGCAAGTATATTACGGCAAGGGGCTTGCTGTCTTATTGGAAGGATCGTCTGCTCGGGAAAAAGGGCCTCGAGCATTTTCGTCTTACAGAATCCGACTTAAAGGAGATGGTTGTCGACCCCCTCATGACTATGAGCCATACGTGGCAGGAAGTCATGAAGCGTGTCCCTTGATTGGATGGTTGATCTCCACCAAAAACGTGATGCTTAAGGCCTGTATGCCATCGCCATAGCTGGCGATCGCGCGCGTATTTTCAGGGGTAGCATAGTGAATGCCCGTCCAATGATGAGCGCTGGCTGAGACTCCGGTTGAGTTGTTCGAAGAAGGGGCGTTAATGCACAGAGCGAAATGGCCAACCACGTCCCCAGCCGTAAGCGATTTCAGTGAGCAATGGCCTTCGAGCGAGGCCTTCCCAAGGCGAACATTCGGTTCAGGATCTTGTAGCCGATGACCCCCTGCCTTCTGCGCAGCTAGCCCTGAAATTCACCAGGGTTAGGACGCGGGGCCACCGAACCTGCCGATTGAAAGGGTGTAAAAATCAACCACCCAGCAGACGCGGCACCCGCGTGGGCGATCGGACAGTCGGCGTCGCGCTCTTCGAAGGGGCTTTCGACAAACCTGTCGTGGGCCTGTTCCACGAATCGGAAGCCAGCTCCGACGGAGGCATCGCGCTCCTCGCAGCAGCGGCCAAGCGCACGGGTCTCTTCGGTGCCATAGCGCCCCTGATTTCGGACCACCGCGATCCCTCGCGTGTGCTCCACAGCATGGAACGGACTGAGCACCCGCGTCCTCGGCCTTGCTGCCGGCTACTTCGATTGCAGTGACAGCAAGGACCTGCGCAGGGATCCAATCCTGCGCTTGGGTGCGGGCGACCGAACTCTGGACTTGCCCTCTCAGCCCACGCTCTCGCGCTTCGAGCACACGCCGACTCCTCGTGAAGTGGTCCAGATCGGTCGCCGTTTCGAGCGGCTTGTGATCGAGCGTCAGGCCCTACGCCCGCTCTGTCCACAAACTAGGCCGACCTCCTAGGTAGCCCTTCATCGGAACCTGCAGCAAATTTTGGAGTCCAACGACGGCTGAATCTCGTGCGCATCGGCGCCAACGGTAGGTGAAGGCACATCTCCCCCACTTCATTCACAAGTCCGAAACGGGCGCTCCGGCCCTACGCCGCCCGACGGTTGTGCTTCAAGGTGAACATGCGATCGCGTCGTGGATGAGCACGCGTTGGTTCACTGAAGTCTCGTACACGCAAATAGGGTGTCAAGAGTCACGACTGACGCAACGTGAATCAGTGTCCGTCCGCCCAGGATCTTGGCCTTAGCTGCCAAACGGCGAAGCTGCACGTCAGTGGGTTGAACCCACCGGCCTTTCAGTCGCTCCTTCAGGATTCGGTCCTGCTCAACCCTGTAGGCGATGACCTCGCCCTGGTGGCGGTGCACGAGACATGAAAGCGTCACGAGGAGAACCCGGCGCGGGAAGGACTCAGGCGGCATGTGCGTATTCTACGCGCATCAAGATGGCCGTGATTCGGTTCGTTTAGAAGCAGCTGAGTACTAGGACGAGACGGGGTTAGCCATCACGCTGAAGACTGCAGGGGCTAAAGATGAGTTACGACTGCGATCCGGTAGCTGGTTGGCCAGGCTCTCCGACGCGACGTGCTGATCCTGCTAGCATCGAGCCTCCCCCATAATCGTGACCCTTCGCTAGCCCCGGCAGGAGGTGACGACGGCATCCCAGAGTTCTTCTCGGGCACGCAGGGCTTTCTCAGCGGCACCGTATGCTTGCGTTCGGAGTTCGACATCCTGACCGAGAAGGCGCTCCAGAAGGCGACGGGCAGCGGGACCGTGTTCCTCACTATCGATGGCGATGTGCCGCTTGAGATACCTGAGCAACAAGTCACACGGAATGCCAGTCTCACTGAACTTTCGAACAAGTGGTTCGAACATGAGCGGCATGATGTCTTCGCGACCCCAAACGAAAGAGCTTACAACGACGTGGACGGGACCTTCCGCTAGCTCGAAGGTGGTTTGCGCGAACGCCTTGGCCGCTGAGGGGAGTGTGCTGACCTGGAGCGCCGCACTTGGCTCCATGCCGAGCCTCAGATATGACTCGAACTCTCGAATCGGCGCTGTATTAGCCCCGACTTCCTCCATGGCAGCCAAGTACCAGCGGTAGTGGCTGGAGGGATGGGTTCCGAACGTTTCATCGCACTCCTCATCGAGGACAATCTCGTTTATCAACCGAGCGGAAACTTCATCCTGAACTGGCAGCCAGGGAGAGGTCGTGCAGGTGAGTTCGTGCTGCAGACGCTTAAGCAGCGTCATGAAGTCTAAGACGCAGATGACATGGTGCTCTAAGAATATCCGGAGCTGGTCGACGCTAGTGATCTCCTCATAGAGCGCATGAGTCGTGAGCCTCTTGGTCGCATCTTGGATCAGTAACGCTTGGGGGGTGGTCATGGGCACGCCTTCCTAGTGTGTTGCTCGACAAAAATCCTAGCCTATGAATTGTATCAGTATGGGACGGGCCCAATCGCGTTCTTCAACTACCAATTAGGTCTTCAAATCCCGAGTCTCACTAAAAGGAGCTTGAGCACCAGAGCGGCCTGTCACACCCGAGGGGCGGTGCATTGGGCCGTGCAGTTGTTCTTGGAACCCAGCTTAGGGCGGAACCCGCCCCTCTCGGCGTAGGCGCAACAAGCGGATTGTCCTAGCAGCCCCCACCATCGACAATTTCAGGGAGCAGTGGCGACCAGACGGGGCCTGCTCAAGGCAAGCATCCGTTTCAGGACCTTGCAGCCGATGACCACTTCTGCCCTCTGCTGTTCGATGAGGCCTCTTGTACTTCCTATCTTCCGAGCATCGCACCCGAGCAGCGCAGTGTGGAGTTCATCGTCCCCGACCCCGTGGTCTCGTCGAACAACCACCCGCCCGTGTTGCGCCTCGTGGCGGTAGACGAACTCGGCCAAGAGGGCTTTGGTGAGCTCATGTTCACACACCGCAGTGTTGGATCTGGACCCTTCTCAGTGCTCACGGATCTGTCCGCCGGCGTGGTCGTCGGTCAGCAGTTTCTCTTCAAGTGTACTGGGCAGACCGGTGGAGCCTTTATCCTCCTCGACGACCTGCGCACACACGTGGACTTGGGTGTTAGCGGTTTCGGGTTGGGCGTGAACGTGCTCTTCAATGACATCCCGGCCGCAAGCACGGATCTGGCGCGCTACGGGATCGTTGTGGGAGAGGATTGGTACTACTCCGACTACTTCTCCATCCGTCCGCACCCCCTGGCCGGCGATGCCGCGCCTGTGGTGAGCATGCTTAAACCCCAGGCTGGGGACGTCTTCGCTGCTGGCTCAATCGTGCCCACTAGCTGGATGGCTTCGGACGACGAGGATCTGCGTTCCTTCGATGTCCAAGCCTCCTATGACGGCGGGTTCACCGGGCACTTCGTGGTGCGCGACCTGCCTGGTACCAGCACCCAATATGGCTGGAATTTCCCTCCGAGCCAGGGCATCAGCGATGTGCGCGTGCGCGTCATCGCGCGGGACGAGCGCTTCCAATCGAGCTCTGATGGCACGCATCGTGTGATTGAGTTGGTTCCCGGAGAGTCCATCGGCACGAATTACTGCAGCCCCGTGGTGGCGAACTCAACGGGTGTTCCCGCAAGCATTAGCGCAGCCGGCAGCGATCGAGCGGGGGGACAACCTTCTGCAACTGATCGCTTCTGACCTGCCTATCAACCAATTCAGCTACTTCCTCACATCGGCCACCCAGGGCTTCGTGCCCAACCCCGGCGCGAGCCAGGGAAACCTGTGCCTGCTCGGCACGCTTGGCCGCTTCGTGACGCAGGTACCTAACTCTGGCAACCAGGGTCAGTTTTCGATGCCGGTGGACCTGAGCTCATTACCCGCGCCCTTGGGTGTAGCCGTGATGGCGGGCGAAACCTGGAACTTCTAGGCCAGGTACCGGGACTTGGATCCTGCGGCTACGAGCAACTTCACTAATGGTCTAGCGGTGCTCTTCCAGTGATGTGGATGGACCTCTCAAGTAACCGGCGGTGTGGCTTCTCACGAGTGGCTACTGGGTGCTTGGTTAGGTTCTGAATTGCGCCCCTTCGCGCCGAGCCATATGGGCTTGGCCGCGGAGGGGCGCACTCCATTGTGGTTGATGCACCAGCCTCCACGCAGCAGGGAGCTGGCGGATACGCCGATAGCCGCAACGCGGATGCCGGGCGGTGTGGCGTTGCATGTCCGCCAAGAGCTTGGGCTCGTCATCGGCCATGACTATCTCTCGGCGTGTAGTAGATCGACTCTGCCCGACCAGACGGCACGCAGCGTGCTCGCTGATCTCGTGCTCCTGTACGGCGAGATTGACAGCACGCCGTCTGCTGGTCGGGCTCAAGAGTTTTCCTTCGCGATGTCCTTCAGTACACCGTTCTCTAGGGCCTGGTCGGCGACAAAACGTTTGGGGCGGCCGTCCTCCTTCTCGAGCTCCTTGAGACGCTTCAACTCTGGCTCCTTCATCCCGCCGTACTGGTTGTGCCAGCGGCAGTAGGTCTGCTCGGTAACCTCTAGCTGCTTGGCGACCTGCGCTAAGAGCAGACCGCCCGCGAGCATCACGTCCGCGTCGCGGAGCTTCGCAAGGATCTGATCGGGGCTGTGTCTTCTGCGTGCTATGTGGGGTCCATTCTGCCCGATTTCGGGCGTTTGGACTCGCATAAGCGCTGGACCGGTTCGGGGGGGTCATGCCACCAGTACCAGGCACGGGGCCCGAGGCCCCCGCAGGGCCCGCCGAACACGAGCAGTTGTGCGTCAACTCCGTAATCAGAGGGTGGCGGTACACTTATCTGCCATGAGCAAAGATGAGAGTGAGCGGGAATTCGGCACCTCAGCTACTCCTGAGGGAGAGGTTCAAATTCCCCAATGCGCCAGCACCTTCCATGATGTGCTCTCACAAACCTATGGGGATGACCACGATCCCAGGGTGGATCTGCCTGTTGCCGACAACGACTCATTAGAAGGAGCGTTGTCTGATCGAATTGAAGGCCTACGTTCTAGTTCTGGCACAGGGCAGCGCTACAAACTGAAGGGCGAGATCGGGCGAGGTGGTATGGGGGCCATCCTGAAGATCTTCGACACGGATCTACGACGCCACTTGGCTATGAAGGTCGTGCACGAGCGAATCGTAGAGGAGCGCGGGAGCGAGGCTACGCTTGAGAGCCAGCCGCTCATGCGCTTCCTGGAAGAGGCGCAGGTTACTGGTCAGCTCGACCACCCCGGTGTCGTGCCTGTGCACGAACTTGGTGTCGACCCTGAAGGTCGTGTCTACTTCACCATGCGCCTTGTGAGGGGTGAGGACCTCTCCAAGATCCTCGCCAAGGTCCACGCTGGCGATCCTGAATGGAGCCGCACGCGCGTTCTCGGCGTCCTGCTTAAAGCCTGCGAGGCCATGTCCTACGCCCACGAAAAAGGGGTCGTGCACCGGGACCTGAAACCCGCCAACGTGATGGTCGGTCGGCACGGCGCGGTCTATGTCATGGACTGGGGCCTAGCCCGGGTCGAGGGCCGGCTGGACTCCCACGACCTGCGCCTTCAAGAGCAGCCGGTGTCACTCTCTATCATCAAGACGGATAGGCGCGACTCAAAGAACAGGCAGGCGGACTCCCCGCTCATGACGATGGACGGGGATGTGATGGGGACGCCCTTCTACATGCCACCGGAACAGGCAGCCGGGCGCTTGCAAGACATCGGACCGCACTCCGATGTCTACGGGCTAGGTGCGATGCTCTACCACCTGTTGACGGGGCGCATGCCCTACCACACGCCGGGCGATATGGCCTCACCGTACACGGTCCTGGCTCAGGTGCTGAGCGGACCGCCCCAACCGATTGCTGAGCTAGCGCCGGATGTACCGCCGGAGCTGGTATCGATTTGTGAGAAGGCCATGCAGCCAAAGCCGGGCGATCGCTACCCCGACATGGGCGAGCTCGCCGAGGACCTGCGCGCCTTCCTAGAGAACCGCGTGGTCCAGGCGCACCGCAGTGGCGCTGTGATCGAGCTCAAGAAGTGGGTCCAGCGCAACAAGGCCCTGGCCGCGATGATCTTGGCATTCATTGGCCTTAGCGTGGGCGGGAGCACGACCGCGGCCCTTGTCCTTGGCGCCAAGAACGAGACGATTCGCGTGGCCAGGGATGGAGCCATCGCTGCGCAGGGCCTGGCTGAAGTAGCGGCGACCAACGAGAAGAGTCAGCGCGAGCTGGCTCAAGCGAACGAACGGCGCGCCAGGGAAGCTGAAGCGCAAGCCCTACGGGAAGCAGAGCGCGCGACCTTGGCTGAAGCCGAAGCTGAATCGCGCGCCGATGAGCTCAAACAGGTCGCAAACTTTCAAGCCGAGCAGATTGGTGCACTCGATGTGGAAGTGATGGGGATTCGACTGAGAGGCGCACTGATCGACGCAGCGCCCGCGGAACGACGCGAGGGGGTGACGCACAACTTGGCGGGCCTCAACTTCACCAACCTCGCTATTGGGACCCTGAAGGAGAACCTCTTCGATCGAACGATTGAGGCGATCGATGCCCAGTTCGAAGGCCAACCATTGGTCCAGGCGCAGCTCTTGCAATCGGTTGCGACCACTCTGATGGATCTTGGATTCCCATCGATGGCGACCGGTCCACAGAGCCGGGGCTTATCGATCAGACGAACTGAGCTGGGTGCTGATCACCCCGTGATGCTCTTCAGTGTGAGCAGTATGGGGTCTCTGCTTAGATCCCTGGGCAAGTTCAAGGATGCCCTGCCCTATAGCACCGAGGCGCTCGAAGGAATGCGCCGGGTGTTGGGGGACGATCACCCCAATACGCTAACCAGTATGAACAACATGGGGGCTCAGCTGAGATCCATGGGCAAACACGAGGAGGCCATGCCTTTCTACGTTCAGGCGCTTGAGGGGAAGCGCCGGGTGCTCGGGAACGATGATCCAAGTACACTCATCAGTGTTAACAACTTGGGGGCACTGCTAAGAACCATGGATAGGCTCGAGGAGGCCATGCCTTACTACACCGAGGCGCTTGGGGGGATGCGCCGGGTGCTAGGGGGCGATCATCCTGAAACGCTCAACAGTGTGAGCAACATGGGGGTGCTGCTAAATTCGATGGGCAAACCCGAAGAAGCCCTGCCGTATTACACCGAGGCGCTTGAGGGGAAGCGCCGCGTGCTTGGTGACTCTCATCAAACCACACTCTCAAGCGTAAGCAACATGGGGATTCTGCTGCAATCCATGAACAAGTTCGAGGAAGCCTTGCCCTACCTCACAGAAGCGCTCGAGGGGTTCCGCCACGTGCTCGGTGATGACCACCCCAATACGCTCACTGGTGCAAACAACATGGGTTCTCTGCTGTATTCCATGCGCAAGCTCAAGGAAGCCCTGCCCTACTTCACCGAAGCACTTGAGGGGGGACGCCGGAATCTGGGGGACAGTCATCCCAATACGCTCAGGAGTGTGAACAGTATGGGGGCTCTGTTGAGATCCATGGGCAAGCTCGAGGAAGCCCTGCCCTACTGCACCGAGGCGCTTGAGGGGAGGCGTCGCGTGTTGGGCGATGACAATCAAAGAACACTCACGAGTGTGAGCAACATGGGGTCTCTGCTCGAATCCATGGGCAAGTATGAGGAAGCCTTGCCCTACAGAACTGAGGCGTTTGAGGGGAGCCGCGGGTTGCTGGGGGGTGATCATTCCCGGACCATCGAATATCGCGGAGGACTCAGTGGCCTGTATGAAGCCTGGGTCGCCAGTCTTATTAAGGCGCACGGGGAGGACCACCCACTGACCCTCACGACCCGGCGTAATCAAGCCATCTTTTTCGCCAACTCGAATCAGGAAGAAGAAGCCGAGGCACTTCTACTCGCCTGTTTGGACAAGCGTCTGGAGCATCAGGGCGATGCGCATCCGGACACCCTCCAGTTGTTCCACGATCTGGCGACCCTCTATGCCAAGCAGGGCCTCAGCGAAGAGTCCGAGGGGATGTACCTTGAGTGCCTTGCACTGCGAGAAGAGGCGCTCGGAGAGAGCCATTCGATGACCCTGGAATCGCTCGAAGGGCTGGCTCGGCTATATGCGAAGGACGAGCGGTATGAGGAAGCAACCCCGCTTGCCGAACGACTGCTTGCTCTGACCCCCAAGGAGTCCCTCACTCTTGTGGAGCGGCAAGGATTGCTCCAACTCATAGAGTCCAAGCTGGAGAAGTGAGTTAGGCGCTCCCTGGACTCCTATGTTGCAAACCTCAGCACTTCCTCCGAAGCGGAAGTGAACCACAGGGCCTTCCTGGGCATAGTAGAGGGTGTAAACAGAATCCTCGAACACCACCCCCAGGAAGGCACCTGTAGTGAAGTCCAGTAGAGGAGAGACGCGTCGTTCTTTCCACAAGATCCCGCAAATCGAATTCACCGACCGGGACTGCCTGAGCTCCTACGGAGGCTTGGTGATTTCCCAGGCCCTCTTCCGGCTCCTTGGTCTGCGCCGGCGTCTCAGCGCGGCCCTTAAGCACTGTGCACCAACGCCACTCTCGCTCATGGGGAACCGGCCTGCTCGTACACCGCCACCGTGTCGTAGGCCGCATCACCGGTGACGCTGGACAGCTTGCCCTTGGTATTCTTGATGAGCTTGAGCCCGGTCTTTGGATCGCCGCCAGAGCGGTCCGTCAGGGCTTGTGCCCTCCGTGCTCGCCTGTGGCCTATTCGCCCTCCCCCACGATCGCCAGTCCCGTGCTATCGACAATCAGGTGGAGCGCCTCCAAAGAAACACTGGCACCAGATACACGTTGAGGCTCTGCTCCATCGAGACAGGGTCGTGTGGCGCGGCCGGTGATCGAGGACGGGGCCCAACTACACGCCGCAGAGCGCCTCGCGGCCGGTGCTCGTACACTAACACCCGCGCTGTCTCCCATCTGATAGCTGAGCCCACCAAGGGCAACTCCCATCTCGATCGTGTACTCCATGAAGAAAGCCAAGTGGCCTGATTACGAAGAACTGGACATTTGCGCGACGCCGATTGGCGAGCTTCTGCTGCGTCGCCGACGTCCACTGACGATGCCCGATACGTGGGTGTATGAAGTGAAGCTCGACGAACGCTTCCTCATGTCGAGCCTCGTGCACGCTAGTGAGGACGCGCTCGCGCGCCTCGCACTATCGAAACTCGAGGGAGAAAATTGGCGTGTACTCGTCGGAGGTCTCGGACTTGGCCATACAGCGGCCGCGGCGATGGCTTGGGACAAGGTGGATTCGATCGACATCGTCGAGTTCCTCCCCGAGGTGATTAGGTGGCATCAAAATGGTCTCGTTCCATTGGCTGCCGCCATTGCCGGCGATCCCCGCTGCCACACCATTGAGGCCGACTGTTTCGAGTGGATACGTAAGGGTCGCGGGGGAAACTACGACGCCGTGCTGATCGACATCGATGACTCCCCCGAACACCTGCTCAGCCCGAGCCATGGTTCGTTCTATGCCGAGGCCGGACTTGCAGATGCACGCCGCGCGCTGAAACCTGGCGGAGTCTTCGCGCTGTGGACCGCGGGGGAAGTCCTTCCGGCATTCCTCGAGCGCTTGCGGCGAGTATTCGGCGAGGCCGAGGTGGCTGAAGTTGAGTTTCACAATCCACTTCACCATCGAGATGACCTCAACACGATCTACATAGCCAAGGGCTGAACGGGGATTGACGCACAGTCCCAATTGGCCAATCGGCTCCCCACCGTTGACGGTTT
>JBLIOL010000110.1:0-14936 GCA_047639615.1 Planctomycetota bacterium
AAGCTCGGCTATGCGCGACACGCTCCTAGTACGTGCGCCGCGCCAGCCAGTTGGGCAGACGTTGCAGTAATCCACCGGGACGGCATCCGGCCTCGCCAGCCGCGTCGCGGGCCCGATCCACCAGGGCCGCGCACTCGGCTCGCGCCCCATCCAAGCCTAGGGCCGCCACCAGCGTCGCCTTATCGGCGGCCGCGTCCTTGCCCGGAGTCTTGCCCAGCTGGGCCGCATCGCCGGTCACATCTAGCACATCGTCGCGAGCCTGGAAGAGCGCTCCCAGCACAGCCCCGTAGCGAGCCATGGCGCGCACCTCCGCCTCTCCAGCCTGTGCCGCCAGGGCGCCCAGCTCCGTGGCCGCCGCGATCAAGGCCCCGGTCTTGCAGCGGTGAATCTCACGCACCCCATCCGCCGAGAGCGGACCGGCGCCTTCGCCCGTGGCCAAGAGATCCAAGGACTGGCCGCCCACCATGCCCGCCGGTCCCGCACCCGCGGCCAAGGCCACCACCATCTGCATGGCACGCGGCGCGCCACTGCGGCCGAGCACCTCAAAGGCCATAGCCTGCAGGGAATCGCCCGCTAGCACCGCCGCAGCTTCCCCATATACCTTGTGGGTGGTAGGCCGACCACGGCGCAAATCATCGTCATCCATGCACGGCAAATCGTCGTGCACCAGGCTGTAGGTATGCACGCATTCCAAGGCCACCGCCGGCGCCGCAGCCGCCGCGTCGTCGCCCCCGAGCTCGCTGCAGGCCAGCCGCACCAAGCACGGCCGCAGGCGCTTGCCACCACCGAGCAGCGCGTAGCGCAGGGATTCCGCGTGCTCCGCCGGCCCCAAATCCAGATCCACGAGCGCCTGCTCCAGCAGACCCTCGGCCCACTGGCGTCCCGCCACGAGCCACTCCTCCAGCTCGGCGTCAGACCCCTCGGCGCTCTGGCTCACTCGGGGCCCGCCACGTCCGGATCCCCATCGAAGGGGCGCAGGCTGCCATCCGCATCCGCGAAGAGCTCCTCCACCTGCTTGCGATAGCCATTTAGCTGAGTACGGCAGCCCTTGAGCAAGGCCACGCCCTCCTTGTAGCTGTCCAAGGAAGCCTCCAGCCCCAGCCCACCCTGTTCCAAATCGGCCACCAACTTCTCCAATCGAGCCAGTCGTTCGTCGAAGCCCAGCTCCTGCTCCTTATCAGCACTCATGCCCCAGATTCTATCCGCGGCACGCTCCCGGTCCAGCAAGGCCGCTTCCGATCCTTCCCTGGGGTACTCTTTGCCCCATGGCTCCCGCCCCCTCCGACCACAGCCCCTTCGAAGTCCAGCTGGAAGCCTGGCCCTGCGCCGTCTGCTCGGCCGACGATACGCGCTCCTATCGCCCCGGCATGTATGCCATCGGGCCGGTGCGCTTCGACCTCATGCGCTGCCGCCAGTGCGGCCTGGTCTACACCAATCCGCGCCCGGACGGCCCCACCCTGGGCCGCATGTACGACGACCCGGACTACTATACCCACGGCTATAACCTGGGCGTCGAGTCGGTCAACTACTTCGAGCGCAAGGACGATCTGCTGGCCCAGTACGACGGCGAGGTCGCTGCCCTCGAGCGCGAGACCGGCCTCGACCCGAAGAACGCCCCCTCGATCCTCGAGCTAGGCTCCGCCGGCGGCTTCTTCCTAGAAGCCGCACGCCGCCGCGGCTGGAAAGTCCAGGGCGTCGAGCTCTCGCCTCCGGCCGCGCGCTACTCCATTGAGGAGCTCGGCCTGCCGGTCTTCGAGGGCCTGCTCGAATCAGCGCCCTTCGAGCCCGGTAGCTTCGACGTCTGTATCGCCGACAACGTGCTCGAGCACACGACTTCGCCGTCGGAAGTGCTCTCCGATCTCTACAAGCTGCTACGTCCCGGCGGGCACCTTCTGATCATCGTGCCCAGCTACGTGAACTCAGGCTTCTTCCGCGCCTTTTTGACCGCCGGCAAGCTGCTGCCGCGGCGCATCCTCGGCAAGGAACTCCTGCGCCTGCTCAAGATGGACGAGGACCACGACGGTGGCTACCCCTACCACATCCTCGAGTTCCATCGCCCGACCCTGCAACGCCTGGTCAGCGCCGCGGACTTCGAAACGGTCTCCATGCAGGGCTCCGTGCCCTACCCGGCGCACCTCTTCAAAGCCGAGCGCCCGACCCTCGTACAACGCGGCTTACGCATGCTTTTCCGAGTGGCTAACACCCTGATGGGACTGCGTCTGGCTCCGCCCGCGCGCCTGCGAGCCTTGGTACGCCGTCCGAGCTAGTGAACTTCGGGTCCAGCACACTAAGCTGGGGCCATGCTTCTACGACTTGCCCTCGCCCTCTGCCTAGCGCTCGCCGCCTGCGCCGCTCCGGGCCCCCCGGCCCAGCTCCCCGGCGCCGAAAACCGCCTGCAAGCGGACCACCTCCCGACGCCCTTCTCCGCGGCCGAGATCCGCGCCGGGATTCCCGCCGGACTAGTGCTCACCTTTAGCATCGGGGCAGGGGGAAGGGACCAATTGCTGCAGTCCACGCATTTCTTCGATCCCACCGAAGAGGGCGTTTCCCTGGTGACGAAAACCCGCGACAATGTCGGTTATGACCGCGAGCGTCCGACCAACTCAAGCTCCACCTGGACGGACCTGCAAGCCCACGCATCCTTCCCGGCGGCCAACACCGTGCTCACCATCGAGCGCCACCGCATCCCCCTGGGCTCGCCCGAGTGCCTGCTCTACACGGTCACCGGCGAGGAGCGCGGCAAGCCCAAGATCACGCGCTTCTGGTTCGATCCCCAGCGCCCCGGCCCGCCCGTGGAGATGACCATCACCCTGGGCGATCAACTGCGCTACCGCATGCTGCTAGTGAACGAAAGCGGCCGCTAGGAGCACATGACTCGCCCCCAGCGCCCTCACCGGCCCCAGCGTCACTTCGCCCTCGTTGCTCTGACCTTCAGTCTGGCTTTGCCCAGCTGCTCGAGCGGCAAGAGCATCCCTCTACCGGCGCCCGAAAACCGACTGCAGTCGGAGCACCTGCCCACGCCCTTCTCCGCCGAGCAGATTCGCCTGGGAAGCCCGGCGGATTGCGTGCTCACCTTTCGCATGGAGGCTATCGGTAAGGCCGACAGCAGCATGCGCATGCGCTTCTACGAGCCGACCGAGCAAAGCACACGCTTCGAGATCAGCATGCTCGACCTCGAAGGCAAGCTCATCGGCGAGCCCAGAAATTCCAGTTCCACATGGGCCGGCCTGCAGTCGCACGCGTCCTTCCCCAGCGCGCGCACCGAGCTTACCCGCGAACGCCACAGCTTCCCCCTAGGCTCACCCGAGTGCCTGCTCTACACGGTCACCCTGGAGCAGGATGGCTGGCACAAGGTCTCGCGCTTCTGGTTCGACCCCGAGCGTCCCGGCCCGCCCATCGAGATGACGGAGATCGTCAACGGCGTGTTCTCCTCACGCATGCTGCTGGTGGACGAGAGCGGACGTTAGTCCGCGGAACGGTTCGCTTCGAAGGCAGCCTTCGCCGCCGCAAGATCGGCCGCGGGCACAATGCGATCCGCGGCCGCAGTCCAACGGGACTGCGCGCTCGCGCTGGCCAGGCCCTGGCCTAGGCCCACATAGAAAGGCCGCCCGAGCACCTTGCCGAGATTCGTGGCTTGCTTCACCACCAGCTCCACTTCCGATTGGATCTCGCGCTCGAGCAACTGACCACACAGCCGCCCGAAGCCGCTCGCAAAATGCACCTGGTTGGGACCCGCCAAGTGCGAGAGCAGGCCGCGGTTGCGGGCCAAAAGGAACTGCGTGCGAAAGGTCGGCAAGGGGAAGTCCTGCAACACCGCCAAGCCCTCCACCACCTTGTGTGCCAAGGGATGACCCGCCTGCATGAGCACCTGCACATGACTGGCGAGAGCTTCGAAGCTCTGCTTGCTCGACTGCGCCAGGGTCCGCAAACCCTCGCCCGCGCCAAGAGCCAACTGCGCGTGCATATCCTGGGGATAGCCCTCTAGCAGAGCTTCCAGATCCAAGGGCGTGCCCGCCAGCCAAGTCAGAAGCTTCTTCTGGCTCGAACGCTGCTGGCCAGTGACCAATTGCAGCTGGGCCTCGTGAAAGCCCATGCCCCGATACAGCTGGCGCCGGTAGAACTCCGGGAAGCTGTCCGCGTATTGCACGCGCGTGGGCTTGTCCAAGTTGTTGCTCGCACCAACCAAACCGCGCGCAGCCTGCACAAAGTTGTAGCCCGAGTAGCGCAGGCCCAAGCCCGGCTCAGCCGGAGTGGGATCCAAGTAGCGCAGGTTCCAGAGTCCTGTTGAACCCGCCAAGCCGGCCACCAAGAGCGTCAGTCGCGCAGTCCGAGTGACGCGCGCGCGACCCACCAAAGCTGCCAGCAGCAAGATCCCGGTCAAGAACACCGGCAGGAAGTAACGAAAACCAGCCACGCCAAGGGGCGCTGGCCAACGGTCGATGCGTAGATCGGAGAGGCCAAAGGCCAAGGTCGCCAGCGGCGCGAGGAAGACGATCGGCACCAACTCCAAGCGCCGCGCTGCCTGCTCCTGACCCGCCTCGCTACGCTCCCACGAACACACGCCGCGCAGGCCTTCCCAGACACCGAGCAAGGCCTTCGGCAAGGCCACCAACCAGGCCACGGCCAAGCATGCTAGGAGCAACATGCTCGGCACGCGCCAGTCCAAACTGCCCCACGCTCCGTGGAAGCCAGCCTCGAACATATCCTCGCTCACAAAACTCTGCATACGCTCCCAAACGCGTCCCAGAGCCCAATTACCGTCGCCGCCAAACTTAGCCTCGAGGAAACCGCCACCGCGCCCGCCCGTGGAGAAATTGAGCAGCACCAAGGGCGCCAAGCCCACCACAAAGGGCGCCAACCAATAGCGCAGATCGCGCATGGCTCCCCGCCAACCGCGCGCGCCCAGGTGGCACAAGGCCGCCAGGCCCACAGGAATAATCGCGCCCAAGAACACGAACAGAGCCAAGCCCGAGGTAAAGCCGCCGGCGATCAACCAGCGCCTGCGCGATTCCGCCGACGCGCGCTGCAAGCCATAGTGCGCATAGAGCGCGAGGCTCACGAAGAACAGGTTCTCGAAGTGGTTGCCCGAGGCAAACACCGAGTACTTCGTCGCCAGCTCCGTCGGGCCCACCGCAAAGAGCAAGGCCGCCACCAGCGCCGAGCGCTCGCCCCACAGCTTCTTGGCGATCGCCCAGACCAACACCAAGGCGCCCAAGCCCAAGCAAGCCGGCACCAACTTCAAGGCCAGGTAGTTCTCACCGAACAGCCAATACGAGATGCGCGCCAGATAACCCGTCAGCAGCATCCCCGCAGCATTGTCGTAGTACAGCCGCAAGGGGAAATCCCCCCCGAGCGCCAGCCCCTTGGGCAGGGTGCCCATGGGATACAGCTCGTAGTTAGCCATGGCCACCTGATCGAAAGCCGTGATCAAAATCAGCGCCCGCAGGCCCACATACACCAGCACAGCTAGGGCGAGGCCCCGGGGGAATCGTCGACGCTGGGCTAGGGGCTCCATGGGTTCCCAAGCCTATCCCACAGGCCCCGGGCATGCGCACGCCCGCAATCCACGAGGCCCATAATCAGAACCCTGCGCTTGCGCGGCCAGTCTGCATAGGATGTGCCCCATGGCAAACGCCCAGCCCTCACTAGCTCCGCGCCCCGCGCCGCTCTTCCCGGGCCTCTGCCTATTGCTCGCCATCGCCTACCTGGCCTGGGCCCCGCGCTTGGATAGTGCCGGCTTCTCCTACGACGACCTGGAGATGCTGCAGTCCCCCGTCGTCGACGGCAGCCAACCCTGGACCGCCGCCTTCACCCAGGACGCCTGGCATCACCGCGGGGACGCGGGCCATTGGCGCCCCGGTGCCGTACTGAGCCTGCGCGCAGACCTGGCCCTGCACGGACCTATCCCGGGCCACTTCGCACGCACGAATGTGCTGCTGCACCACCTCGCACTCGCCTTGGCGGCAGCCCTTCTGCGACTGCTAACCCTGCGCGGCGGCCTGGCGCGCGGGCGCTCCAACCAATCCCTATGGCACGCGGGACTCTTGGGCCTAGCCATTTTCGCCGCGCATCCAGCCCTAGCCGATTCCGTGGCCTGGATCTCCGGCCGCACCTCCATGGGCTGCGCCATCGGCGGCTTGCTCGGCGCAGTCGCGATCGCCAGGGAGACCCGGCGCCAGACGCCACGCATGCTGCCCATCGCCCTCGCCGCAACGATCGGCCTGGCCCTGGCCCTGCTCTTCAAGGAGGACGCGCTCACCTTCGTGCCCGCCTACATATTGCTCGCCGCGCGCGCCGGCCGGCGCGGCGCGGGCTTCGCCGCCATCGGCGCGGGCATCAGCGTGCTGCTCTGGATCGGCATGCGCTTCTATGCACTCGGCGCAGCCTTCCCCCCGAGCCATGAAGCGGCCCTCGCTGGTCACTCCGTCATCTACCGCCTAGCCACCGGCTGCGGCGCCTTCCTCGAGCTCCTGCGCGTGGCCGTCATGCCCCTGGGCTATCCGCCCACCTGGCGCGCCGAAGCCTTCGAGCCGCGCACGACCTGGGCCATCTTCCTGGCCTGTGCCGGAGCCCTACTCTTCCTCTCGCTGCTGAGCGCAACGCTTCTCGCCCTATCCAAGGGCCGCAATCGGGTCGCCGCCGGTGGCGCTTGCGTAGCACTCCTTGGCCTAGTCCCCGTACTCCAGCTCGTACCCCTGGGCGAAGTCGCCGCACCGCGCTTTCTCTACTTACCCCTGATCTTCGCCGCGCCCCTCATCGGCCTCGTCCTGCAACGCACCCTACCCAAGCCAGCCTTACTAGCCATCCCGCTACTGCTAGCTTCCACCGCCCACGAGCGCGGCCACGTCTACGACAGTCGTCTCAGCTACTGGCAAGCGCGCCTGCCCTTCGAGGCCGATTCACCCCAGGTCTGGAACGCCCTCGGCAACGCCCACCTAGAAGCCGGCGACAGCCAACAAGCGCGCGAGTTCTACCTACGCTCCACCGAGATCGACCCCGACTACAGCCGCCCCTGGGCCGGCCTGGGCATGATCGCCCTCGAAGCCGATGAGATCCTCGAAGCCGAGACCTACCTCATGCGCGCCGTCGAAGCCGCCCCGCGCAACCCCGTAGCCTGGTCCAACGCCGGCGCCCTCTGGCTCCGCGTAGAAGCCTACGCCGAAGCCGAGGCCGCCTACCGCCGCGCCACCAAATACGCCCCCGGCCGCCGCGCCAGCTGGCGCGGCCTGGTCAAAGCACTGGAAGCCCAAGGCAAAGCACAGGACGCGGACACCGCCCGCGCAAGACTCCGCGCACTCGGCCAAAAATAACCCCACACCCATGCGCCCGAACTCGGTCCAGCGGCTAGCCCCAGACGAACTCCACGGGCATGTTTACGCGGTCGCCTAGGGTGGCGTGGACTGGGCAGCCGTGGGCTGCTTTCTCGAGCGCCTTGCGCGCGCCGGCGTCGAGCACGGCCGGGACGGTGATGACTACTGCTAGCTCGGTGATACGGCGCGGGGCGTCGGCGGACATGGTCTTTTCGACGCTCACGCTGGCACCGAGCAGGTCCCAGCCGTGGCGCTCAGCCACGATGCCCATGATGGTGAGCATGCAGGTGCCGAGGGCGGTGGCTACCAGGTCCGTAGGCGAGAAGGACTCGCCCTTGCCTTGGTTGTCCACGGGGGCATCGGTGATGAGCTCTGTGGAGCTCGGCCCGTGCACGGCGCGCGTGCGGAGACTGCCCTCGTAGGTGGACTTGATTTGAACCATGCTCGGAGCTTAGCGCCCGTCGTATTCGATTTGGCCATCGATCACTGTGAGTAGGCATCGAGCGCCAAGAATGCGCTTGGCCTGACCCGGACCGATGCCGATCAGGTCGCGGTCGAAGATGCTCATGTCGCAGGCATAGCCCGGTAGCAAGCGCCCGCGGCGCGACTCTTGATCGGCTGCGTAGGCCGCTCCCCAAGCGAAGGCGGCGGCGGCCTCCGCGGGGGTCAAGCACTGGTCCGCGTACCAGCCACCTGCGGGCGAACCGCTGGCGTCCTGACGGGTCACGGCCGCGTACAAGCCCAAGAGCGGGTCGGCCTTTTCGACCGGGAAGTCACTGCCCAAGGCGAGCGGCGAGTTGGGCGTCTCCATGCGGCGCCAGGCGTAAGCGCCAAGCACGCGCTCGGGGCCAACGCGCTGTTCGGCCCAACGCATATCGCTGGTGGCATGCGTCGGTTGCACGGAAGGAATCACGCCCAACTCCCCCAGGCGTTGCAGGTCGCTGATAGCGACGACCTGGGCGTGCTCAATGCGTGGGCGCAAGGTCTTCATGCCAGCGACCTCACCCGCCACCTGCTCGTAAACGTCGAGCACCATACGATTTGCGGCATCGCCGATGGCGTGGGTTGCGGGCTGCATGCCGGCCTGCGCGCACAGGCGCACCAGGCGCAGCAACTCCGCACGATCGAAGCGGATCAAACCCTGCTCATGGGGCGCATCGTGATAGGGCTCGAGCAGGGCCGCTCCGCGAGAGCCGAGAGCACCGTCCGCCATGAGCTTGACCCCGAGTACCTGGAAGCGATCCTTGGCGTCGGGTGCCAAAGGCAAGCCGCGCAGGCCGCCCGCATCTTGCAGCCCATTGCCCCACAGATAGGCAGCGATGCGCAGGCGCAGCTTGCCCTCATCGCGCAGGCGCTGAAAAATCTCAACGCCCTCGCGCCCGATGCCCATGTCATGCACGCAGGTCAGGCCCAGGGAGAGCAGCTGATCCTGAGCGGCCAAAATCGCGCGCTCCATACTGCCGCTCTCGGCGTCAGGCACCTGCGCGCCGACAGCCCCCATGGCCGTATCGATGAAGACACCGGTGGGCTTTCCGGAGCTATCTAAATGAATGCGCCCGCCCTCGATCATCGGCTCCTCGATGACCACGTCGTAGAGCCCGGCCGCTTGCAAGGCCATCTGATTAGCCAGGGCCGCATGTCCGTCCACCCGACGCACGAAGACCGGGTGCCCGGGAACGGCTGCGCTCAGGGGACCGTGCTCGGGGAACTCGGCCCCAGGCCACAGGGTTTGGTCCCAGCCGCGGCCCGTGACCCAGGTCCCCGGCGGCAGCTCCGCCGCGTGCTTGACGATGCGCTCGATGACTTCCTCGTAGCTGGTCGAACCAGCCAGGTCCACCTGCTCAAGCAAGGCTCCATAGCTGGCCACATGTCCGTGCGCATCTTGCAGTCCGGGGATGGCTGTGGCCCCATCGAGGTCCACGCGCTCGATGCCCGCCAACTGCCAGCGCGCTTCCAGGTCCGCCAACTCGCCCAGGGCCAGGACCACCCCGTCCACGCAAAGCAGCGCATCGCCCTGGGCCCCGGGCTGGCCCTCGTCCGCGACCACACCGCTGTAGATCGTCCCGCCGTGGAAGAGCAGCGCCTGCCCATCGGGCAGGGGCTGGGCCTCAAGGACCTCCGGAGCCGAGCGGCAGGCGGCCAAGAGCAGGAGCGAGACGGCGAGCACGAGGGAGCGCGGCTGGGGGGCTTGCATGCTCCACAGCATCCCCGCCGCAAGACCTACCCGCAAGGGCCGCCCTCCCCGTTACCCTGGCAAGCTATGCCTCCCCTCACCGACCGCATCGCCCTCGTCACCGGAGCCTCCTCGGGCATCGGCGCCGCCACCGCCCGCGCCCTCACCGCCGCCGGCGCCACCGTACACCTGGCCGCCCGCCGCAAGGACCGCCTGGAAGCGCTCGCCGCCGAGCTCCCCCGTAGCCAGGTGCTCGAGCTCGACGTCTGCGATGGCGACGCCTCCCAGAGCGCCCTAGAAGGCCTCGGCATCAATCTCGTCGTGGCCAACGCCGGCCTGGCCCGCGGCGTCGGTCCCCTACAAGAGGGCGACCATCGCGACTGGAAAGCCATGATCGACACCAATGTGCTCGGCCTACTGCACACGGTGCGACCCTGCCTGCCGGGCATGCTCGCGGCCGGCCGCGGGGATGTGGTGCTGCTCGGCAGCGTCGCCGGCCGCCAGGTCTACCCCGGCGGCAACATCTACAACGCCAGTAAGCACGCGGTCAAAGCCATCTACGAGGCCCTACGCCTGGACACCGTCGGCAGCGGCCTGCGCTTCACCACCGTGGACCCCGGCATGGTCGAGACCGAATTCAGCAAGGTGCGTATGGACGGCGATCAGGCTGCCGCAGACGCCGTCTACGCCGGAATGACCCCCCTTACGCCCGCCGATGTGGCCGATGCGATCCTGTACGCCGTGACCCGCCCCGCCCACGTGAATGTGGGCGAATTGGTGCTCTGGCCCACGGACCAGGCCAGCACCCGCGACGTGACCCGAAAATAGAGCCCTAGGAGCGTGTCGCGCATAGCCGAGTTTGCGAGGCATGTGCCATTTTTCGCGAGGCAAGGCGCGCCAAGACCCTCGTAACCGTAGCTACTCGGGGCTTGGTGCAACGCAGCATCGCGGATTAGGGCGCGTGGCTCGCGAAGTTGGCGTGGCTCGCGAAATGGGCTATGTGCGACACGCTCCGAGCAGGCCGCTTAAAAAACAGCGGCCCAGCGATTGGTTTCCACGGATCGTCTGGCAAGGCGACAGGTGCCCCCCATAGTGGTGGCTATTTGGGGGTTCTGGCAACGCAGCCAGGCGCTTCGTGGGAGCCGAGCGACAAGTCGCTGTTTTTTAAGCGGGCTGCTAGCGCGACCATCCCCGCTGCACCCCTCGCCGGTCTATTATGGACGCCTCGATTCGCGCGCAGATCGCGCCGGACGACTCCCGACCTGTTCCTGCACCTGCTTCTTCGATGACCCCCGACCCGAACGCTTCCCAACTCGACAACGAGATCTCCGCCGCCCTCGATGGTGTCAACCTGCAGGAGGTCGCCGCTCAGGAAGAGGCGGCACCCGGCACCGGCCTGCGTGAGGGTCTCATGGACGGCGTGGTGCAAGGCATCGCCGGCGACGACGTGATCGTCGAGCTCGGCCCGCGCATGCAAGGCGTCGCCTCCATGCGCGAGTTCGACGAGCCGCCCAAGGTAGGCGACAAGCACCGCTTCATGCTGCGTGGTAAGGAAGACGACCTGTGGGTGCTCTCCCTACGCGCCGCCCAAGCACTCGCCGCTTGGGCCGACCTGGAAGTCGGCTCCCTGGTAAAAGCTCAAGTCACCGGCCAAAACCAAGGCGGCCTGGAGCTGAAGATCGGTAGCAACGCCGCCTTCATGCCCGCCAGCCAGGTTTCCCTGCGCCGCACCGAAGACATCTCTGGCTTCGTCGGCCAGACGATCACCGCCGAGGTGATGGAGATCAACCGCGGGCGCAAGCGCGTGGTGCTCTCGCGCCGCAAGGTGGAAGAGCGCGAACAAATGGCCGCCCTCAGTGAAGCTGTCGGCCGCCTACACCCGGGCCTCAAGCTCAGCGGCAAGATCACCCGCATCGAAGGCTTCGGTGCCTTCGTCGACATCGGCGGCGGCGTCGAGGGCATGGTGCACGTGTCCAACATCTCGCGCAAGCGCATCGAGAATCCCGCCGACGTCCTCGAAGTCGGCGCGGAAGTCCAGGTTCAGATCCTCGAGGTCAAGAACGACGGCAAGAAGATCAGCCTGGGCATGAAGCAGCTTGAGCCCGATCCCTGGGACACCGCTGAGGCCAAGTACGGCATCGACCGCGAGGTCTCCGGCAAGGTCACGCGCCTGATGGACTTCGGCGCCTTTGTGGAATTGGAGCCCGGGCTCGAAGGTCTGCTGCACGTCTCCCAACTGGGCCGCGATCGCGTGCGCAACGTTGGCGACGTGATCAAGGTCGGTGAGGAAGTCACCGTGCGCATCACCGAGATCGACCGCTTCGCCGGTCGCATGTCCCTCTCGCGCCTCGACTCCCGCGGCGCGGTGCTCGGCTCCGATGAGGCAGTGCCCTCAGCTGAGATCGATCAGGTGCTCGCCAAGCCCACCGAGGGCGGCATCGGCACCAACTTTGGTAACCTGTTCAAGGCTGCCATGGAGAAGAAGAAGCCCAACTAGCTTCGAATGCGCCGCGGCTGCACCTCTACGGTGCGGCTGCGGCCGCGACGACTATTCGTCGCTCTCGAGCACCGTGCCGGGCAGCATCAGCACGTAGGTCTGGTCCTCAAAGCCCTGCAGCGTCATGACGCCGTGCGCCACCAGGAGGTCCTCGCCCTCGCGGTACGCAAGAGCCGGACGCACGTCTGCTTTTACGCCCTGGCAGCCACTGAACTCCACGCGCAGCTCCGGCATCTCCAGCTCGCGGAAGGCCACGCCGGTAGCACCGGCGATGAAATTGCCCAGCTCGAGCATGGCGTCCTTGGCCGGCCCATCCAAGGCCACTTCCTTGCGCGACTCAAAGAGCGCCGGCTCAGGCAACATCAAGAGCCCGCCCGCAAGGGCCACGGCATCCACAAAGGGAATCAGCACGCAGCCCGGATTGCTGCCATTCCCCTGGTGCACGTCCATGCGGAAGGAGATGTGCACCTGCCCCGTTCCCGCCGGACGGTGATCCATGCGCTCCGTCTGCAGGTTGCCCACCTTGAGCTCGCGGTCCGAAATCATTGCCAGATCCACGGCGATGTGCTGCAGGACCTCCCGTAGGAGCGTCGTCTCGTTGGTGGCCAGATTCGGATTCATGGGGAGCAGCGGGGATGCGTGAAATCGTGGATGAAAGACCCCAGGCTTCGAGGTCGCAACTGTTCCATCGGTCCGCACCCCAGTCCCACTGCAGGCCAAGCTGGCCTTCTCAGCAATCCCCATGCGAGACAGGCCGCAAGGCGGCCCTGCCCGCATGTCTCAATCGTAGCTTTCGTCCACGCTGGGGAATTCCCCGGCACGGACATCGCCCACGTAGGTCTCGAAGGCCTGCTGAATGGTGGTCGCCAGGTCGCCGTAGCGGCGCACGAAACGCGGGTGGAAACGCGTGTAGAGCCCGAGCATGTCGTGGCTCACCAGAATCTGCCCGTCGCATTCCGGACCGGCACCGATGCCGATGACCGGGATCTCTACCGCGGCGGAGACCTCAGCACCCAGCTCGCGAGGCACCTTCTCGAGCACGATCGCAAAGGCGCCCGCATCCTGCAGACGCACCGCATCGCGCAGCAGCTCCTTGGCCTCCTGCGGCTCGCGCGCGCGTACCTGGTAGGTGCCAAACTTGTGGATCGACTGCGGCGTCAGCCCCAAGTGGCCCATGACCGGAATGCCCACATCCACGATGCGCCGCACGGTATCGGCGATTACGGCGCCGCCCTCAAGCTTGACCGCCTCCACGCCAGCTTCCTGAACCATGCGCCCGGCGTTGCGTAAGGCATCGTCCGAGTTCACCTGGTAGGACATGAAAGGCAAGTCCCCCACCACCAGAGCCTGGCTCACCCCGCGGCGCACCAGCGAGGCGTGATAGAGCATGTGCTCGAGGGTCACGGTGACCGTGGTCTCGAGTCCCTGCACCACCGTGGCCACGGAATCGCCCACCAGGATCACGTCCACGTTAGCGGCGTCCAGGAGCGCTGCCATGGTGGCGTCGTAGGCCGTCAAGGCAGCGATGCGCTCCCCGGCCCGCTTCATCTCGAGCAAGCGGTGGGTGGTGACTTTTTTCTTGGGCGGCGGAGTGGTGCTCATGACTGGTTCTTGCTCCCACAGCATAAGGCGTGAGCGCTCCTAGCCCCATCGATGGCTGCGCTCATGATGCCGCCGGCATAGCCAGCGCCCTCGCCCACGGGGTAGAGATTGGTGAATCCGGTGGCCAGGCGACTGTGCGGGTCGCGCTCCATCTGGACCGGGCCCGAGCTGCGGGCCTCGACCCCCACCAGCAGGCCGTCGGGCCCCGCAAAGCCCGGAATGGCGCGATCGAAGCGCTCCAGAGCCCGGGCCAGGGGCGCCGCCACCCCGGCGGGCAGCAGCTGATCGATGCGTCCGGGGCAGGCCCCAAAGGTGTAGCTAGTGCGAAGCTCACCGCTGCTCTCGCGCCCGGCTAAGAAATCCGGCACGCGTTGGGCCGGAGCACGATAGTCGGAGCCGCCGGCCCGGAAGAAGAGCTGCTCGTAGTGCCGCTGCCAGGCCAGACCGGCCAGGGGGCCGCTGCCATGCTCCAGAAAAGCCTCGGGGCGCACGGTGACCACGATAGCCGCGTTGGCAAAGGGCGAGCTGTGGGTGGAGTTGCTCATGCCGTTCGTGCACAGGGCGCCCTCCTCCGAAACGCTGGCCACGATCTTGCCGCCGGGGCACATGCAGAAGGAGTGCGCACCCGGCAGGCCGTCGCCGGCCTTGGCCACCAGCGCATAGGAGGCCGGGCCCAACTGCTGGGCGGCCGCGCCCGTGCCGTAGCGACCGGCGGTCACCAGCTCTTGGCTATGCTCCACACGCACGCCGAATTGGAAGGGCTTGGGAATCAGCACCAGGCCTTGCTCGAGCAGCATGCTCATGCTGTCGCGCGCGCTGTGACCCAGGGCCAAAACGACCGCATCGGCCTCCACCTCACCGGAGCTAGTGCGCACGGCGCGCACCCTAGCGGGCGGTCCATCATCGAGTACCAAACCCTCGAATAGCGTATCCCAAGCGAACTCTACGCCCAGTTCCTGCAAGCGCCGGCGCAGGTTCGGCAGCACCGTGTGCAAGCGATCCGTACCGATATGAGCACGCGCATCGAAGGCGATTTCGCGCGGCGCGCCAGCATCGATCAGCTCCTGCAGAATCGGCGCCTCGAGCGGATCATCCACGCGCGTATAGAGCTTGCCATCCGAGTAAGTGCCCGCTCCGCCCTCGCCGTAGAGCAGGTTGGTGTTCGGATCTAGAGGCCCGCCGCGATGGAAGGGCACAAGCTTCTTGTGCCGGTTCTCCAGCGAGGCACCACGCTCCAAGAGCGTCACGCGCGCACCAGCCAAGGCCAGGGGCAAGGCGGCGAAGATGCCCGCCGGGCCGGAGCCCACCACCACCACGTGCGAGTCCGGGCCCAGGCCGCCGGCCTCGGGCGGGG
>JBLIOL010000111.1:0-14860 GCA_047639615.1 Planctomycetota bacterium
CCTTCCCCGACCCACAGCACACCCGACCCACTGCACACCCGACCCACTGCACATCCGACCCACTGCAGAGTAGACTGCCCAGCCGATGATCACGCCCCTCACCTACCTGCGACCCCGCGCCAGCCTAGTCTGGAGCGTGGGGGTGCACCTGTCCTTCGGGGCGGTGCTGCTGGGGAGCGGTGTGCTCGTGCTGCGTGCCGCGCCGGCCGCCGGTGAGCCGGTGGTGCTGAGCATGGCGCGTGCTGAGGAACCCTTGATCTTCGTGGAGCCCCAGCCGCTCGAGGAGCTGGAGTCGCTGGAGGTGCTCGAGTCCGACGAGCCCGTGCTGGTAGAGGCGCCGACTGTTGAGCCGGCCTTCGAGGATCCCCGCTGGAACGAAGCTGCGGCTGAACGACTGATCGTCAGACCTGTGGAGCGCCGGGCCTTGCCCGATCGTCAGCGTCGGGATTTCCAACCCCAGCAGCCGCTGCTGGAGACCCGCATGGAGTCCGAGCTACAGCCCGTCGAATCCACGCCGGAGGTGGCCGCTGGCCAGCCCGAGGTCACGGCGCCGGAGCCCTTGCTCGATCACTGCCCGCCGCCGGTATATCCGGCGCGCGCGTCTAGCCGACGCCAGTCAGGCATCGTGCAGCTCATCATCGATGTGGATGCCGACGGCTTGGTAAAGGCCGTCAGCATCGAAGTCTCGAGTGGTCATGCCATCCTTGACCATGCGGCCCGCAAGGCCGTCCTCGGTTGGCGCTACCGCCCGGCGCTCCTGGCTGGCGAGCCCATCGCTCACACGGTCGCTAAGAGCATCGAGTTCAGCCTCACCGGCTCGCGCCGGTAAGGCCGAAGCATCGGCTAGGAGCGTGTCGCGCATAGCCGAGTTTGCGAGGCATGTGCCATTTTTCGCGAGGCAAGGCGCGCCAATACCCTCGTAACCGTAGCTACTCGGGGTTTGGTGCAACGCAGCATCGCGGATTAGGGCGCGTGGCTCGCGAAGTTGGCTATGTGCGACCTGCTCCTAGTTGCTGCCGCAGTCGGTGACGTTGTCGCCGGGGGCATAGGTCAGGCTCCCGTGGGTTACGTCATCCACGCAGGCGGTGTAGTTCAAGCGGCCTTTCTTGGCGGCGCTTGAGAGCAGCACGGCGACGCCGTTGGCATCGGTGCTGGCGTTCATGGTCTCGTTCAGATCGCCGCTGGCCGTAGCGGTCACGCTCGCGCCGGAGACCGGGTTGCCCTGGTCATCGCGGATAGTGATCGTGACGCGCATGACCTTGTTGCCGCCGCCGATGGACTGGGTCGTGGCTACCACGGAGTCCACATGCATGGTTGTCGCCGGTCCGCCGCCCTGGGGGGTGCCGGAGGCTTCGCCGCTGTTGCCGCTCTCGTTGCCGGTCGTGTCGGAGGCGCTGACCACGTAGTAGTAGGTCGTGCCGTTGGAAAGGCCGGAGTCTGAGTAGGCGCTCGCGCCGAGCAGGGAACCGGTGACCGCGGAGTAAGGCCCGCCGCTCGAAGTGGAGCGGTAGACGCTGTAGCCCGCCAGGTCGGCTTCGCCGTTGTCGGCCCAGTCGAGATCAATGCTGCCGTCGCCGGCCGTAGCGCTGAGACCGCCGGGTGCGCCGGGGGGCGTGGTGTCGCCACCGCCACCGCCGCCGTTGCCTACCGCTGCTTGCGCGTCGAGCACACCGCCGGTGGTAGTGATGCCGGACATGGCTGCGCTGGGACGCGCGCTCGAGAGGATGCGGTTGATCACCTGGCCATAGGTCCAGGAGGGGTTCTCCGAGTAGACCAAAGCCGCTACGCCAGCCACGTGCGGGCTAGCCATGGAGGTGCCGCTGTTCCAGACGTAGCCGTCACCCTTGTAGGTCGAGGCGATTTGGTCGCCAGGCGCGCCGATGTCGACGGAGTTGGCGCCGTAGTTCGAGAAGCTCGCGCGCCCGTCATCGTTGGTGGTCGCTGCCACGGAGATGATGTTGTCCACGGTGTAGGAACCGGGGTAGGAGGGCGAGTTGTCGTTGTTAGAATTATCGTTGCCAGCGGCAGCCACGAAGACGTGGCCCACGGCGCGCGAAGCGTCGATAGCGTCGTAGAGCGCCTGGGAGAAGCCGCCGCCGCCCCAGGAGTTGTTCGAGACCTTGACGTTCATGGTGGTGCAGTACTCGATGGCGTCGATGGCGTCGGAAGTGTAGCCGCCGTTGGGGCCCAGGAACTTGAGCGGCATCAGCTTGCAGTTCCAGTTCACGCCGGTAACTCCGATGCCGTTGTTGCCAACCGCGCCGACGGTGCCGGAGGTGTGCGTGCCGTGCCCGTCCTTGTCATCCGGGTCGTTCTTGTTGCGGTTGAAGTTCCAACCGTTCACATCGTCCACGTAGCCGTTGCCATCATCGTCCACGCCGTTGCCGGCGATCTCGCCCGGGTTGGTATAGAGGTTGGCGGCTAGGTCTTCGTGGGTGACCTGCATGCCGGAGTCGATGACTGCGATGACGAAGTTCGCGTCGCCGGTGGTCACGTCCCAGGCCTGGGGTGCATTGATGTCGAAGCCGGCGGTGCCGGGGTCGTTGTTGGTGGTCTGGCCTGTGTTCTCCATGCCCCACTGCAGGTTGTAGAAGGTGTCGTTCGGCACCTGGTACTTGCGCTGAACCTGGTTGCGCTCGGCGTAGGCCACAAAGGGCGCTAGGCGCGCGATGACCTGGTCTACGTCTGTGCCAACGCCCACCAGTTCCAGTCCGCTCACGTGGGTGAAGCCACGCAGGGAGACGGCGCCAACGCTTTGCAGAATGGCTGTGCGCTGTGCAGCGATCTCGCCCTCGTGGAAGCGCACCAGGATCGTGGTCGGGTCGTGGGTCAGATTGGGATTTGTGTCGAGGATCTCATTGGATCGCTGACGGGCTGCTTCCTGAAGGGAGGCCTCTTGGGCGCTGGCGCCTGAGGCGGCGGCTATGGATAGAAGAGCGGATAGGAATAGACGTAGTTGGCTCGTTTTCATGGCAGGCAACTTGGCGTGGAGTAGGGCGAGAGAGTGCCCAGGGGAAGTCACGCAGGGTTGGACTCAGCCTACGCTACATCTTCATTACCGTGGCCTTGCCTGCCTTGAAGGGGCCTCCACGAGGGGCGGAGGCCCCGCTCGACTAGCGCAGGGTGCGCACGATGAGGTTGCTCACGTGGCAGCTGGCGGGGTCGGCGGCTTGCACGAAGAGACCTTTGCCGGCCATGCTCGAGGGCAGGAAGAGGCTCAGCTGGGCCTTGCCCTCGGCGTCGGTTTGGACGATGACCATGCGCGGGTCGGAGGTCTCGATGCTCAGCCCGGTGCAACCAGGGATGAGGGTCGTCATGGGAACGCCGACGGGCGTGAGCAAGTAGGCCACGCTGTTGTTGTTGAACCTGCCGAAGCCGACGATCTGGTCGCGGTCGTTGATGCCGTAGGCGTCGTCCAAGGCCCAGCCCTGACCGTTGACGAGCAGAGCGTTTAGATCGTAGAGCACGGAGTCATGCCACACGGCCCCGGTGCGTTCCGTAGCGTTGTAGCTGTAGCTCACGATCACACCGTGGTCGTTGATGTCGAATGCGGATGCGCCATAGGCAAAGCCTAGGTTGCCCAGATTGGGGTGATGCCCTCCGCGAACCGGTGCTAAGCGACATCCCCACGCTCTTCGTCAGCGGCACCTTCGACGCGGCCACGCCTCCGGATCAGGCGGAACTCGTGCGTGCGGGCTTCCCCAACTCCGGCCACCTGATCGTGCAGTTCTCAGGTTACGACGATCTGCTGCCCGACCCGCGCGTCCAGAAACGCATCGTCGCCTTCCTCGCAGGCGCGCAACCGCAGGACGAACTCCTCGAGCGACCGATGCTAGAGTTCGCGCCCCTCTTTGGATCCGTGAGCAACGTCTCACATCCGGCGCTTGGCCGCTAGAAGGGCGGCTTGAGCCAGTTCGCGCCGTAGGAGAGGATGCCGCCCGTGTGGCCGGCGAACCCGACAAGAACCGCGAGCACTAGCAGGAGCCAAAACCGTTTCCTGGGCCATCGATAATAGGCGCGCCAGATGAGCATGGCGCTGACGGCGGTGGCTACGCCGAGCCAACGGTGGTTGAAGAGTTCGTCGCCGCCGCTAGCGCGGCTCTCGGCCAGCTGCCAGCCGAGCAGCGCTGAGGGAATCGAGCCGAGTGCGCCCACGGCTAGGCAGAAGCCGGCGGCGATGTCGGTCTTCCAGCTCGGGCGCAGGGCGAAGAGCAGTTGCGCGAGGAAGGCGGCGCTGAGTAGGCCTATCGGGAAGTGCACCACGATGGGGTGGAAGTGGCTGAGCCACTTGAGCACCGGGTTCATGGGCTCTTTCTTGGGGGGCTCCTGCGCTTCCGCAGCTTCCTCGGTAGTCGGTGCATCAGGCGCGGGCACCTTAGCGCCGTCCATGATCCAGGCGGCGATCACGGCTTTCTCGGCCTCGTTCAGCATGGGGATGTCCGAGTCCTCGGGCGGCATCTCCTCGAACTCGATCAGCGAATAGAGCTCCGATTCTTCGGTGTCCCCGGGCACGATCAGTTGGGCGTCGGCCGCGGTGGCGGCCAAGTCTAAGGCGCCATCCCATTTCTTAAGGGCCTTGGGGTCCTCGGCCCCCGGGGCGTGGCAGCTAGCGCAGCGTTCGTCGAGCAGCTTGGCCACGGCCTCGAGATCCACGGGGACGGCAGTGTCTTGGGCCCCCCCGTCTTGGGATAGGGCTAGGCCGCTGGTGGCCAGCAAGAGCGTGGCGATGAATCGGAAGCGCAGCATGGATCAGTCGTTCAGGAAGACGAAGTCGTCATTGCCGGCATCGAAGTGGCAGTCGGCGCACATGCCAACCTTGCCGGAGTGGGTCAGTGCGCCGTCGGCGTCGAAGCGTGCCCAGAACCAATCGCCGTTGTCCGGGTCGTAGCCTTCGATGCGCTTCATGACTGTGAGGTTGTTGGGCAGGGCTTGGCCTTCGCTGGAGTAGCTCTCCTTGACGATGACTGAGCCCATGGGCGGGTTGGTCTGATCGCCGGCGGCGATGTCGTTGATGTAAGAGGCTACGAAGGTGCCATGGGGACGTTTGCCCCTCTGGCGGCCCGGGTGTTTCTCAAACTGGCCCCACTCTTGGTGGTCAGCGATCTCACGCCAGAGCGAGGCGCCGGCGGATTGATCCTCGGGAGTGCCGAGCGAGGCGCAGGCGCTGACGGCGGCGAAGGCTAGGGCTGCGGCTAGGAGCTTGGTGTGTTGCTGCATGGGTTCGGGGGGCGGTCGAGGCTGAGGAGCACACTACAGGCTTGTCCTGCAGGCGAATAGCCTGGAGATCGCGGGGTCGGTAGGCCGCTTGTGCGTAGACCGGGGGACGGCGTGACCGGCGTCTCGGGATTGGGCAAAAGCAGACCGGGGCGGAGGGCTGCGAAGGCAATCCGGCCTTCTTGTGTGGGAGCGCCCTGCTTGCCCACGCAGCCGGGGTAGACTTCGGCCATCCGTTCCGTTGTCCCTTCTCCCGCTGCGACCGTGACCGATTCATCCTCCTCTCGTTTAGCCCCCGTGGGGGTCATCCCCGCCGCTGGCAAGGGTCTGCGCTTGGGACTCCCGTACCCCAAGGAGCTCTACCCGATCATCAGTGGCGGGCGCTACAAGCCCGTGGCCGAGCACATCCTCGAGAACATGGTGGCTGCGGGCGTGGAGCACGTGGTCTTCGTGATCAACGAGACCAAGCACCAGCTGATCGGCTACTTCGGCGACGGCGCGCGCTTCGGTTGTCGCATCAGCTACGCCTACCAGGATCCCGACCGCAAGGGCCAGGGCGGTTCGGCGGGCTTAGCCGAGGCCTTGGACGCGGCCTATCACCTCTACCATGGGCGCCAGGTTGTGTTCGGCATGGCCGACACGATCATCACGCCGCTGGATGCCTTCAAGCCGCTCATGGCGGACCCGGAAGTAGACGTACACCTGGGGCTGTTCCATACGGACACGCCGGAGATGATGGCCCCTGTGGATCACGATGGGGCCGGCGGGGTGCGCGCGATCCATGACAAGCAGGCGCCCTCGGGGCTGCAGGACACGTGGGGTTTGATCGTTTGGGGCCCGCGCTTTAGCGAGTACTTGCACGAACGCGTGGCCTCCGATGGGGCGGCGGACTTTGCGACGATCCTGAATGGCGCACTGGCCGAGGGCTTCGCCTTCCGCGCCACCAAGCTTGAAGGATCTAGCTACACGGATGTGGGTACCTACGAGGCCATCGAACTCCTCGAACGCGGCCAACACCAACAGCCGGGTGGAGACCCCGCGTGAGCGTGCTTCCGCCGGCGTTTGGGTCTAGCTTTGGACCGGTGAAGTCCATCAGCGTGTGCCTGCCTGTGCTGAACGGGGATGCCTTTCTGGAGCGGGTGCTCGAGGGCTTGGTGCGACAGCGCTGCACCATCAGCTGGGAGTTCTTGGTCGTCGACTGCGGCAGCACGGACCGCACCCTGGAGTTGATCACCAGTGCGGCCGAGCGCATGCCTGCGCCCGTGCGCGTGCACGGCATCCATCGCTCGGAGTTCAACCACGCGGATACGCGCAACCTGCTCTTTGCGCTGTCGGACGCCGACCTGTGCGTGTTCCTGACGGACGACGCTATTCCGGTGGGGGAGGACTGGCTCACGACCTTCGCTTCTGTATTTGAGGATCAAGATGTCTGGGGCGCCTATCTGCGCAACACGCCGCGACCGGAGGCCGACGTGCTGGCGCGTTCACTCTCCTCGGGTGACGAGGGCTACTCCGCCGACCGGCGTCGTATCACCTTCCCCGACTACAAGGACTTCGAACTGCTCACCGGCGATGAGAAGCGCACGCTCTTCACTTACAACGACACGGCTTCGGCTGTACGGCGTCAGGTATGGGAGCGTTTTCCCTACCCGCGCTGCGATTTCGGTGAGGACGTGCTGCTAGCCCGTGGCATGCTCGAGGGCGGCGGTACGGTTGTCTACGAGACCGCGGCCGTGATCCACCACAGCCATGAGTACGAGGCGGATGTGATCCGTGCGCGCTCGGCGGATGACTCGGCTTTCAACGCTCAGTGGCTGCAGCGGGTGTTGATTCAGGAGGACGGCAACATCGCCTCCATGCTCGACAATCTGCTGGCGGACGACGAGGCCTTCCTGCGCGAGGAAGACTATGCGGACGAGCGCTTGAAGGTTGAGCTCGAGCGCGCGCGGCCCCTGCGGCAAGCACTCTTGGAAGGCGCGCGCGAGGGCTCGAAGGAGAATCGGCGCTTCACTCTAGGTGCGGTACTCGCTGGCGCTCGGCCCAAGTTGCGCTGGTGCGCGGCGGCCGGGGGGCTCGCGGCCTTCGAGGGCTTGGCGCAGTGCTTAGACCAGCTCCGGCTAGAGGGTTGGGATGTGGCCGAAGGGCTCTTGGCTCCCGAGGACGCGGGACCCAACTTGCCCGGCGTTCAGATTATTGCAGGCGTGGACGCTTCCGTACGTGGCGCCTTTGAGGCTGCAGCCCATGGCAATCAGCCGACCCTGGTGCTCGTGACGCCTGCGGAGGCTGAGTCGTTTGGCCAGCGCAAGGCGGTGGTGTCGGCTTGGGAGCTAGCTCTGCCCGAGCGCGTACCGTCGCCGCCCTTCGCGAACCTGTGGCTTTCAGGGGTAACGCACGTGCCGCTCGAGCTCTTCATTTGGCGTACGGCCGATCAGCTGGACGAGCTGCGCGGCGCGCGCCAAAGCCAAGTGAACGCCACCGAGGAGCGCCGACGTGTGCTTCCCGTGCGCCTGCGCGGCCTTGCGGCGCGCTCCCTGCGCGCGCGCCCACACATCAGCTACGACGAGCCGGGAACCCTGGTTCGCGCTCTGCACAACGGTGCGCGCATCCTCGATCCCACGCGCGTGCTGATTCCCTGGTCCGGCGCGGCCGAGTGGGATATTACCAGCGCGGGCACGGGTCATCGCGTGCTGCTCATCCAGGTGGAGTGCCTCGGAGACGAGCCGGAAGTCCTGCTCGGCGGCCGCGCGAAGTTGAATGACGAGCCCTTCATCGGCCTGGGTACCTTCCGCATCATCGGCGACACGGAATGGCGCGTGTATCGCTTGCCCTTGATGCTTAAGCCGGGGCGCAACATCCTGCGCCTGGAAGGCCTGACCGTGGAAGGCATCGAGACGATTCTGCGCGTGCTGCGAGTGGTCCTACTGGACCTAGCTCCCAAGCGTCGTCATAAGGGCCTGATCGAGGACACTTTCGACCTGCGCGGTCATGACGGCGAGCTCAAGGCTGGACCCCGTGGGGGCGAGCTGCAGGATTGTGACCAGGTGCTGCTGGGTCCCAAGTCGGGCGCCGTGGAGTTTGCTGTGGATGGCCATGTGGGGGGCGACTACGAGCTGCGCCTGGTGCTGCACTTCACCGCCGAGGAGACCACCCTGGTCATGCACGGGCGCCTGCTGGTGGACGGAGTCGCCACCGCACGCATCGGCCCGGTGCAAACTCCGGAAGGTGGCGGGAACGTGGAGCTGCGCTTCGCCATTCGCTTGCCTGGGGGTCGCAGCGTGCTACGTTTCGAAAATCGCAAGCGGCCCTTCGGCAACCTGGGCTTCCTGCGCATCCGGCGCCTTGTGCTCACGCCCAATGACGGCAGTCCGCTGATCCTTCCGACTCCCTTGCAGAAACTCCTCCAACTGCCGCCCCGGGTGGGCGTCTGATTCATGACACAGGCTCCCCGTAACTTTGAGGACCTAACCGTCGAGGCCAAGCCGGCTCTCTCCGACGCCGACCTGCCCTTTGTGTGCGTGATCGTGGTCAACTGCGATGGCCGCAGCATGCTCGAGACCTGTCTCGGAACCCTCGACCAGAGCGACTACCCCAAGCAGAAGGTGCGCGTGGTCGTGGTCGACAACGGCAGCCGCGACAGCAGCGTCAACTGGCTGCGCCGTCAGCGCCCCTCCGTGCACGTGGTTGCGAACGATCGCAACCTAGGCTTTACGCCCGCCTGCAACCAAGGTGTGGCCGCCTCCGAAGGCGCCAGCGTATTGGTCTTTCTCAATAACGATGTGCGCGTGGAGCCCCAGTGGCTGCGCGAACTCGTGAGCCCCGTGGCTCGCGGCGACTGCGCCGCCACCGGCGCCAAGATGCTCGACCCCGAAGGCGTGCGCTTGGACCATGCGGGCGGCGGCACGAACTATCACGGCATCGCTGTATCAAGCGGCTACGGCGAAGTCGCCGGCCCGGAGCATGACATCCCGCGCCGCTGCCTCTTCGCCTGCGGCGGAGCCATGGCCATGGACGCCGCCGCCTTTGCTGCCATCGGCGGATTCGACGACGAGTTCTTCGCCTATTACGATGACCTCGACATCGGCTGGCGCACGAACCTCGCCGGCTACGAGGTGCACTACGCACCGAAGGCCGTCTGCCGCCACGACCACTCCGGCACCAGCCGGCGCTTCCCCAAGGAACAGATCCGCCTACTGCAGGTGCGCAACGCCCTGCTCTGCTGCGTGTTCAATTACGGCGACGACTTCTTCGACGCCCTCTGGCCCACGATCCTCTCCGTCGCCGTGCGCCGCCACTGGATCTTCACGCGCATCAGCGACGTAAGCGAGTTCCGCATCGAGGAGACGCACCTGCGCAACGCAGGCCCCTTGGCGCGCTTCAAGCGCGCCGCTCTCGCCGCCTTGGGCAAGGGCCAGACCTATCCCATCGACCGCATCTCTATGGGCGACCTGGTCGGCATCAACGACGTGCTCGGTCGCTGGGACCACTGGATGGAACGCCGCGCCCAGATCCAGGCCCTGCGCAAGACCCCCGACAAGGACATCCTGCCGCTCTTCGAGAACCCGCTCTGGTGCATCGAAGGCGAGGCCGGCTACGTGCAACTCCAAGAGAGCATGCTACGCCGCGCAGGCCTCTACGACCTGCTCGCCAGCCACGAGCGCGAGGGGCCCGTGCCGTTCAAGTGATACCGTGCCGCGCTCGATTCTTCGGGCTGACCTACGGTTGAATCCCGCGTGTTCACCCCCCCCGCGCCCCCCCCCCCCCCCCACCCCCCCCCCCCGGCACAGTATGCCCCAGTATGCCCATGAACCCTGCTAACGCATCCTTAGAGGGCACGCTTGCCTACCACCAGCGCAGCAAGCACGCCCCGCAGCGCTTCGCGGCTTCGCCGGCCTATATGGATTGGGATACGCAGCCGGATCCATTCCGGACCTGGACGGGTGCTGAGCGCACGGAGTTGCCGTTGGTGGCGGAAGGCGTGCGGACAAGTTACCGCGAGCTTTTCTCTGCCGAGCCTGCTTCTTCGCGGCCCTTGGACCTGCCTAGCGTGTCGGGCTTCTTGGAGCTGTCCTTAGGGCTGACGGCTTGGAAGGAATACCAAGGCACGCGCTGGGCCCTGCGCGCGGATCCCTCCAGTGGCAACCTGCACCCGACCGAGGGCTATCTGATCACGGCGGGAGCTCCGGGCCTGGCCGGCGGCGTGCATCACTACCTCAGTCGGGATCATTTGCTCGAGCAACGCTGCGCTCTGGATGCAGCCGCTTGCGAGGTGCTGGCCGCGCAGCTCGGCGGTACGAGCTTCTTGGTGGGTCTCTCGTCGATCCACTGGCGCGAGGCTTGGAAGTATGGCGAGCGGGCCTTTCGCTACTGCCAGCACGATGTCGGCCATGTGATCGGCACGCTGCGCTTCGCCGCAGCGGCCTTGGGCTGGTCCGTGCGCTTGTTGGTTGGCTTTGGCGACCGACAGGTGGCGAGTCTCTTGGGACTTGACCGCGAGGCGGACCATGAGCAGCTGGATGACGCCGAGCGTGAACACCCTGACTGCCTGCTGCTGGTGACGACGCATGCGGGCCAAGCGGTCGTGCCCCTGGCGGCCAAGCTGGAGAGCCATGCGAGCGCACTGGTGGACGTGGTCGCGGCGGGCTCATGGTCTGGACGTCCCAGCGAGCTCAGTAGCGAGCACCTGGAGTGGGGCGCGATCGACCAAGTGGCGGACGCCACGCGCAGAGCGCCCTCGCCGAACGCTCCACGCTGGGAGGCGAGCCAGCGCGCGCCGCTATTCCCACCGAGCTGCGCGCTGCCCGCGCAACAGATCATTCGTCAGCGCAGGAGCGCGATGTCCCTCGACGGCAAATCGAGTCTCCCGCGGGATGTCTTCTATGCCATGCTCGAGCGCACCCTGCCCGCCAAGGGAGTCGCGCCCTTTGACGTTTTACCCTTCGCCCCGCGACTGCACTTGGGCATCTTCGTACACCTGGTCGAGGGCATCGAGCCCGGCCTGTACATCTTCGAGCGTTCAGAGCAGGTGCACGCGGGCCTGCTCGAAGAGCTTGGGAGCGAGGCCCCGTGGACACGTCCCGAGGGCTGCCCGGAGGGGCTGCGGCTTTTCCTCTTGGGTGCCAAGGATGTGCGCCGAGCGGCGCAGGCCGTGAGCTGCGATCAAGCCATCGCCGCCGACGGCGCTTTTAGTCTGGGGATGATCGCGGAGTACCGAGAAACCCTCGCCCGCGGTGCTCATCACTACCGCGACCTGTTCTGGGAGGCCGGCCTCATCGGGCAAACGCTCTACCTAGAGGCCGAGGCTGCCGGCCTACGCGGCACCGGAATCGGCTGCTACTTCGACGATGCCTTCCACCAGCTAATGGGCCTCGAAAGCGATCGCTACCAGAGCCTGTATCACTTCACCATCGGCGGCCCACTAGAAGACACACGCCTCGCCACCCTGCCAGCCTACGCGCACTTGGGACCGGAGCGGACACAGCTCGGGGACTAGGGTACGGAGTCAGGACAAGAACCAACGCCTACTCGCGAACAGGCGGCCGTCTCCGGTCAGTGGCGTCAAGGCGTTGGTTCCTGTCCTGACTCCGTATCCGAGAAATCTGGATTGCGCTGTAAGCTCGCGCGTGCGAGTGCAACCAACGGATCAGATGCACACCGTGGACCCCAACAACTCCCGCCAGCAGTTCGCTGAGCTGCTGCATCAGCACCAGCGCATCGTGGCCAAGGTCGCCTCGGTCTACAGCTATGGGGCTCAGGAGCGCGAGGACTTGTCCCAGGAGATCATCCTGCAGCTCTGGCGCGCCTGGCCGGGCTTTCGGGCGGAGTCGAGCTTTGCCACTTGGGCCTTCCGAGTGGCGCTCAATACGGCCCTATTCCAGCGCCGTAAGTCGCACAAGGGCCGAGTAGCCTCCTTGGAGGACGGCTCTTCCGAGCCGGCCGCGCCTAAGGCCGCCGACCCGGCTGAGGCGCGCGAGGACATTGAGCTCTTGCAAGGGTGCATCCGCGCCCTACCCGAATTGGATCGCGCGTTGGTGCTGATGCACTTGGAGGCGCGGCCCCAAGGGGAGATCGCCGAGTTCACCGGCCTGTCCGTGGGCAACGTCGGCGTCCGCCTGCATCGAATTCGCCACACCCTGCGCGAGTGTTTGAGCGCGCACGGATACACCGAGGAGCCAAGCACATGAACGAGAATTCCATCGAGCACATCTGGCAGACCGCCGGCGAGGAAGGGGCCCTGAGCCAGGAGCAACTGATCGCTGCCTTGCAGCCGCGCGCGGCGCATGCCGCGCGGGATTTACGGCGCCAGGTCTGGTCCTATCTGCTCTTGCAACTGGGCACCTTGCTGCTGGTGGGGGCGAACCTTCAGGGCTATTGGCACAACCCTCTTATGCGCAGCATCGAGTTGGGCGTAGGTCTCGCGGCCCTGGCCTTCGCGATCCACGGGGTGCGCCTGCACGGCGAGGTGCAGCACCTCGACCGCATGGACCAGAGCTTCGAAGCTGCCCTGCAGGGTCGACTAGCCTTCTATCGCTCCCACGCGGACACCTGGATATGGCTGGCGGCCTTGTCGGTGGTCGGGTTCACCTTCGCGCTCAACTCCATGGTCGACAACGTCGACGGCAGCTACCGGATCAATCACCCGGCCATCTTCGCCGGGGTGCAGGTCGGCATGCTGCTGGCGCTCGTGGCGAGCTTCCGCCTGGCCTACGAACCGCACCTGCGCCAGGCCCGAGCCGCGCTGGCCGATCTTGAGGCTCAGGTGCTAGACCGGGCGCTCCACGTAGATGACGGCTTGAAGCGACTCAGCCGTTGGAAGTTCGTGCTCGCGGCTGTGCTCACCACGTCCCTGGTTCTCGGCGCCTGGGTGGCATTGAAGTAGTGCTAGTGGAGGTTTTGTTCCTGGCACCGTACCTCCATGTATTCCGCTAGGGCTTGCAGAGGCCACGGCACTGGAGCAGGCGGGCGATGTCCTCGCTACTGAGCTGAAGCAGCAGCTCGCCGCGGCCGGCGCCCGCGCCCGTGCCCTGGCCTCACCAGGGACGAGTGGCACGTGGCCGGGTTCCGAGGGATCCGGAGGGTGAGTGAGGGGCGCTAGCGCGTACCCTCTGCGGCTCCTCATGAACCTAACCGCCCTGCTGCTTAGCCTCGGCTCGGGCCTGGCCTGGGCGGCCCTGGACGCCACCCGCAAGCGCTTCGGCGACGGGGGCTGCCATCCGGCCGCGGTGGTCCTGCTGATGACCGTGGGTATGGCCGTTGGCTTTGGCGCCTACGTGGGAGCCACGGGCAGTTTCACTGCGCCGTCGGCTTACGCCCTACCCCTCATGGTGGTGGTCGTAGCCAATGTGGCCGCGAACTTGCTGTTCGTGCGCTCGGTCACACTCTCGCCGCTCTCCAAGACGATCCCCTTTCTGGCAGCCCACCCGGTTCTTGCGGCACTCTTCGCCATTCCCCTCCTGGGTGAATATCCGAGCCTGCCCCAGTGGCTGGGCATCGCCTTGGTGGTCCTCGGCGCCTTGCTCGTGAATGCGGAAGGCAGCTTCAGCCCCAAGGGTCTCTGGCTCGCGTTCCGTTCGGAGCCCGGTTCGCCCTTGATGGTGCTCGCCGGCCTGGGCTGGGCGATCGCCACCCCCTTCGACAAGCGCAGCATCCAGCTCGTCGGCATCCCCTACCACCTCTTCGCCGCCAACTTGGGCATCGCCCTCGCCATGCTCGTGATCCTGACGCGGGGACCCGGCCTGGGATCCATCAAGGCCCTGGGCCGCCACCCGGGGGCTGCCATAGCCACGCTGCTCCTTGTCTATGTTGCCGTGGGCAGCCAGTTCCTCGCCTACGAGCAAGCTCCGGTCGCCCTGGTGGAAACCGCCAAGCGCATTCTCGGCCTGCTCTCGGCCGTGGTGGTGGGACGCTTGGTCTTTCGGGAGCCAATCACCCCTATCAAGGCCTTCGCCGTCAGCGCTCTGTTGGCTGGTATCGGTCTCGTCGTGGTGGGTTAGCCAAGCGAGTACGGGGACGTGCTCATCGCCGCAACGCCGGGCAGCGGATTCTGACTGGGGCGCAAGGCGCAACTCGCCGACGGGACGCTGCCTAGCCAGTCGATCTGCGACTCGACAAATGTCTGTGACGCCATCGAGCGCGGGAGGGCGGCCCACGGCGCTTGGTCGATCCGGCAGGGCAAGCAGGAGGGCCCCAGGCCCATGCGGGCTTGCTGACAGCAATTATGCGGACTGGCTGCTCCGGAGGCAGGGCACTCTCTCTGCTGTAGCTCGAGTGGCCTCCGCAAGCTGCGAGAGCGACACAGCATGTGGCTCCGCGACGACGGGGGCTACCGCATTAGAGCCGCGGACGTCATCCTTGATGCGCTCCGATGTATTGGCCTGACCGAGGCGGGAGTAACCGTGGGGGGAGTGTCCTGGCTCGGTACACCACGACAGTCGTTAGGATGGCGGCCCATGGCATCCCAACCCAAAGCGCGCCTCTCCAAGTCCAGCCTGCGTAGCGCCTTTCGAGAGATCATCTGGCCCCGGCGCAAGCTCGTGCTGCTCGGCCTGGTCCTGATCCTGATCAATCGCTGCAGCGGCATGGTGATGCCCGCCTCGACGCGCTTCCTGATCGACGATGTGTTGGGCGGAGACCGCGCGGACTTGCTGAC